>JAMPAW010000048.1 GCA_023666975.1 Clostridium sp. | reverse complement strand
ATAAGGACATTCACCTTTTCCAATACAAACAATTTTGCTATCATAACCATAATTCTTATGCATATAATATGGTATCAACCCTACATCCTTCATAAGATGGACATTTTCAGTTATTAAAAATATCGTGACAAAAGTTTTTTTCCGCATATTCATTCTCCACATACATCATGTAATACTATACAATTGCATCAAATACCAGCCTGCACATATACTAATTTTATTCTTGTTCCAAAATATCTGCTATCCTTTCGCTTGCACGACCATCTCCATAAGGATTAGATGCATGGCTCATTGCCTCGTATATCTGCTTATCTGTCAAAAGAAGGCTGAATTCTTTATAAATAACCTCTTCACAAGTACCAACCAATTTAAGTGTACCTGCGCTTATACCCTCCGGGCGTTCCGTTGTATCCCTCATAACAAGAACCGGTTTTCCAAGACTTGGCGCCTCTTCCTGAATTCCTCCACTGTCAGTTAAAATCAGATACGAATGCTTCATAAAATTATGGAAATCAATCACATCTAATGGTTCTATAATATGTATTCTATCATCATCTCCAAGATATTTATTTGCAATCTGCCTGACAAGCGGATTCATATGAATCGGATAAATCGCTTTAACATCAGAATTTTCGTCCAGAACCCGACGTATTGCCCTAAACATATTCTCCATTGGCTCTCCGAGATTTTCTCTGCGGTGGGCAGTTATTAAAATCATTCTGCTATCACTACACCAATCAAGTTCCTCGTGACAATAGTTCTTACGAACTGTAATATTTAATGCATCTATTGCCGTATTTCCCGTAACCCATATTTTAGACCGGTCTTTTCCTTCCCTAATGAGATTTTCCTTAGACAATTCTGTTGGCGCAAAATGATAGGCTGCTATAATACTTACAGCCTGACGGTTAAACTCCTCCGGATAGGGTGAAAAAATATTATAAGTACGTAATCCCGCTTCCACATGACCTACAGGTATCTTCAAATAATAACATGCTAATGCCGTAACAAAAGTTGTAGAGGTATCACCATGAACAAGCACGATATCAGGTTTTACTAGACTAATAATACTTTTTATCTTATTCATAATATTAGTTGTTATGTCAAATAACGTCTGCTGCGGCTCCATGATATCCAAATTATATTCCGGCACGACATTGAACGCATCAAGCACCACTTGAAGCATTTCTCTGTGCTGCCCGGTTACACATACAACTGTTTCAAAACTATTTCTCCTTTTTAACTCATTAATGATGGGACACATTTTTATTGCTTCAGGTCTGGTTCCAAATACCAACATTACTTTTTTCATTTTCTTTTTGTTATGATATTTACAGATACATAAACACCATATTGCCTCCTTGTAATAAATCAGTCAAATATCCTTTTTACAGATTCAATATATCAATTGCAGTTTTAGACGGCGAAAAAGCTTTTAAACAAATATTACTTTTATCTGTGTAATCAACTCTATTATTCAGAATATTATTAACAGCTTTTTCAATTGATTCTTCGTTATTGTCACAAAAAATATATCTTTTAAACTGTGAAAAATAGTCATATAACACTTTTTTTTCGTAGTCTGTTCCATCCATTATAAATAATATAGTTTTATTCGTAACAGAATATTGGTATAATTTGCCCGGTATTTGACCACCCCTTAAATTGCACAAGAAAACCAACACACCTGTATTGTCTTCAATTTTTTGTAATTCTGCCAGGTCAACTCTTGGTCTGACACTTATTCTACTTACATTTTCCAACTGCTTATCAGAGTTTCCCAGAATATTTACCTCTAAATTCATCTTTTTGGCAACATTATAAAATGGTTCAATATTCCTGCTAAAACTCATATAATCACCATAATATCCAAACAGTAAATTATCCGATAATGGCATGCTATTACCATTTTGGTAATAATAAGGCAAAGTATGCCATTGCATTTTATCTGCATATTGGGGATACAAATTTTTTTGATATTCTAAAGTTAACGGACTAACATATACTATTTTATCCGGATATGATAGTAATCTTTTTTCTTCCTTTTCTTTTCGTTTATCTTTATCTAAATTATACAAATCTGACGTCCATGGATCCTCCCATATTTGAATCCATGATTTGCATTTTATCTTTTTCCTTTTTATTAATGTATGTGTTAAATAGTGGCTTACATAAGGCGTCGCTAAAGAAATTACATAATCATACTCCACTTCTGACCGAAATTTCTTTGCTTTATTTACCCAATTCATTGCCGGTCTTCCATAAGGACCGTACAAAACATTAATTACTCTCTTTAACGTTTTTATTACAACATGTAAAGAACGTTTATGATCAGAAGTCGTACTAGTAGTACTATTTAAACTTATTTTTAGCGAATCATAATTAAACCAATTACTGACTTTCGGAAGTATCATAGAATTATCTATCCTATATCCTTGCTCACTCATTGATAAAACATCAACACTATGCCCTAAGTCTAAAAAACCCTGTATATATGCCAAATGACACAAATTAGCTGAACTATTTACTTTAAGACACGAACCAACCACAAATAAAATTCGCATGTCTTCTATCCCTTTCCCTAACTTATGCTGTTATACAGCTTTTTATATAATGATTCCACCTTATCTATTTCCGTTTTAATATCTAACCCAAGCTTAACTACATATGAAACTGCCTCTGATCTATCGATATTAGGAAATGCTTCTAATTCTCTAACCCATTTTTCAACCGGTTCATCGAGGGACAATCCCTTACATATTTCAGGAATTATCGCCTGCCGGGTAATTCTATCAGAGGACAAACAATATAATCCTGATGTTTCAGCCTCTATCAATGAAATGGGAAATCCTTCATATAGTGACGGAAATATAAACTTATCTGCAGCAGACAAAAGCCTCTCAATGTCATTTCTTACACCTGTAAAAATTACATTTTTTTCAATGTTGTAACTTTCAACTTTCTTTTTAATAACATCTTTTAATTCTCCCTCACCAGCAAGCATTAGTATCGATTCCGGATGACGTGACAAGTATGCTGCAAAAATATCGATAATAAAAGCATGGTTTTTTTGTTTTCTAAACGCACCGGTATGAATAATGACTTCTTTATCTCCCAGTTTCAATTCATCACGTATTTGCACTCTCGATCCATGCGAATACTTATATTTATCAATGTCAACGCCATTATTTAAAATGGTGATATTGGTTTCTTCTCCAAACATCCAATTACCTGCTTTATCCGAAACCGCTACGCATTCGATTTTTGATTTCGGTAGTCTAAAGTAATTCATTTGATGCATTAAATATGATATGCCAAATACAAGTCCCGCATTATGACTATGCACAATGACTCTGCAATTGTTTTTTAACGCTAATAATACAGGTACAATATATGACAAGGAATTTAGATGACAATGAACAATGTCATACTTTTCCTTATGTAATAACTGCTCAATTTCTTTCTTATTTTCAGAAGGACTATTCCTGCGGCTCGTAATATAATGAAAATTACAATTAAGTTCGCTTAATTCTCTGTAAAAACAAGGTTGAATATCATCAAAGGCCAAAAAATCAAATTGAAATAGCTCTCTATTAATATTTAAAGCCAATTCATATAGATATGTTTCAATCCCTCCCAAATGTGAACTTAACCCATAATGCAATATCCTAATTTTTCTATTTCCCATTACTTCTCTCGCTCTCTCGCTTCAATATTCAAAAGATTATCTACTCTGTAACGCAACCCTCTAAAAATCATGCATAAAATATTCAAATTGTGACATTCCCGATATTCTAAAAAAATAAAACATGCACATGACTGTCATCAGGCAAAGAAACAGCAATTTATTTTTTCTTGTTTTAAGAGATAAAATGACATTAGGTATAACCAAAGCACTTTGAACAAAAAAATAATCTTTTGCTCTTGTTAGGATTGTCCAGAATAATGCACCGATCTGTACAAATATTACACATACAAAGCAATTATAATCGTAGAAGTCATCTATTGAAAAAAACGCCTTGTTCTTTGTAACAAAATAACTGACAACTGTAATTATCGCTATTAAAAAAAACAACAAATTAGTTCCTCCACCCTCCGTTGATATTGTTGCCTGTTCACCCCCATACCATACCTGAAGGGCATTACTAAACGTTAAAAAAAACACACCAGCAGAAAGGGCCAAAGCAATGATCTGCAAAAAAGTTAATTTTCGTTTAATCACAAATCTAATTATTACGGGCAGAAAAAAAACAAGCGCTGTCTTATGAATAAAGGTTGCCAGAATTATTATAGTAACTGCTTTCCCCAGTTTATCCTGTTTAATATATTTATTTGCCCATACACACACCATCATTGCCGTTGACATTCTAAGTAAAAAAAATTGGTTATACGTCATAATCGTATAAAATATCATAATACTTACTGATACGTATTTAGATGATTTGTAAAACATAAACACCCAGACGCTTAAGCTAAGTAAATACAAAACGGAGCGATATACCCAATAATCATCCGTAAATGTGGTAATAACTGTAGATATAAAATTAAAACCAACATCATCCATATAACCCCTTAACCAAGAACCTATGTTTAAAAAAGTATTAATCTTTAAACGTAAAGAAGGGTAAAAATATATCATATAATAACTCCCTGTGTCAACGCCAAAATTTTCGCTGCGCAGTATTCCAGCAACCGCTACAATAGCAAACGAAATAGCCGTACACCATTTTCTAACATTCCTGCCATAATGGGACAGCCCACCCCTTCTCCAAATGCAACATGAAATTTCCACCATGCCGCAAAAAAACAAGATTAAATAAATAATATAATATATTGCCATTCTCTTCCTCTCCCATTAACACTTATATTCGTTTACTGCATTGCAATAAACCTGGAATATCTTATTAAAGTATTGATCTGCATTATCCAATTGAAGGATTCTGGATAACGCACCATTTTTCTTTTTCTCATAATAAGTTTCATCTTTAAGCAAACAACATATTTCCAATACAAATTCATCATCTGTATAACATATTTTCCCACAGGAATCATTGATTATAGATTTTAATCCACCTGCATCTGATGAAACAACAGGTAATCCAAAAGTTAATGCCTCCACTGCAGCCAGACCATATCCCTCCCATAATGACGGCATACACATAACCTTGCATTCACACAATTTTTCATACGGATTACTAAGGAATCCTGTAAAACATATATTTCCCATTATTCCAAGTTTATCCGCTTCTTTATATACATCACGCTTTAATTCTCCATCCCCAATCACCAACACCTTTAAATCCGGAATACGCTGATGCACCATAGAAACAACTTGCATAAATCGAATCGGGTTCTTTTGATCCGTTAATCTGCCTAAAAAAACAATATCATATTTTTTTTCAATACTATCAATTGATATGTTTCCACGAATTAATTTAACATCCACAGGATTTCCAATGACTTCATTTTTCTTGTTTCCTATCTTTCCAAAAACATATTCATCCATAATAGAATCTGAAACAGTCAATATCTTTTTATAAAACGGAATCGTGACAAAATATCCCACAGCCTTTAAATTAATATATCTACTCCAAGGATTATTATTATGTAAATGCGATATCACCGGAATTCCCGTCCCGGCTGCCACTGAATATATGCTTGAAGAAAAATCATGTGCGTGAATCAAATCCGGTTCAATTTTTTTAACTGCTTTATGGACTTCACCTATTGAAAATTTATCTAATGCAAGTCTGTTAATCTTCTTTTCTTTCATCAATTTATCAATCGGTCCTTTAGGAGATACATAAAAACATTCCACCGATGCCGGCATATGCTGAATTATTGAAATAGCAACATTTTCTGCTCCCGAATAGCTATTTGATTTAAGAAGGTGTAAGACTTTCATTTTCATCTCCTCTATATATCGAATACATTATTTTTCCCACATTACTGACTTCAAATTTTTGAATCTTCATTCTGTTATAACCGGCAAAATCTTTTCCAGCTTTCAGATCTTTTATAAGCAGCTTTAATTTAACATTCACATCATCCCTACTAAAAGGGTTTATTAAACAGCCCCCATTTTCATCAATCAAATCCCGATTCCCCCTGATATCACTTACAACGCACGGCAATCCACTTGCCATTGCCTCCATTAGCGCTACAGATAATCCCTCTCTAAAAGATGGATGTACATATATATCACATTCGCTGTAATATGCTGCTATATCATTGCAAAAACCTAGTAACTTTACCCTGTCTTCTAATTGCAAGCTTTGAATTACGTTCCTTAAATGTTCCTCTAGTGTTCCCTTTCCAGCAATTGTATAATATACGTTCTTTATATCCTTCACTGTTCTGATTATTAGTTCATGGTTTTTATTGGCATTCAATTCGCCAACTGATAACAACCATACTGCATTACTGGGAATGTTTAACTCTTTACGCAAATTATTGCTGCTATTTTCAAAAACAAATTTATTAGTATCAACCCCTACTCCAGGAATATATTTCAAGTGTTTCATATGAAACTTTTTCCCAGCCCTCTCATAATCTTCTGTATTAATCGTAATCAATATGTCCGTATATCTCGAAAGCCACCTTTCAATCGGATAAAATATAATCCAATTTTTTAATGGTGCACCATTATAAAAATGGAATCCATGTGCTGTATAAATCACTTTTGTTCCTTTTTTACGATATTTGTTCGCACTGAGCCGAGTCAATACCCCGCCAACCGGAGTATGACAATGAATCAAATCAAAATATTTCTCTCTCATTATTTTTTTCAATTGTCTATATGCATTTATTGTTTGTTTTGAAAAAGGAGAACGTGCAAAATCAGTCTGATAAATCACAACATTCATTTCTTTTATCTTTGCATGCATTTCATCATATCCATTAAAATTTGTAGCAACATGGACTGTATATCCCATATCCTGAAGAATGGAAATATCATTCAATTCAAACCCCAAAAAACAACCAACTGTACAGACTATAAGTGCGTTTTTCATTTTCTTCTGACCTTTCCTATAGGTTTGTGACATTGCAAATTTCCACCTGCCATTTTTACATTCTTTTTTTAGGTAATTGCATTCTCACAGGCACCCCTACATATGTTCCTTGGCTCACTATATCCTTTACCGCAACTGCCCCGGCACCTAACATACATCTGTCACAAACAGTGATATTATTACTCACTGTTGCCCCAGCACCTATCCAAGTCATTTCTCCAATACTAACGCTCCCACATATATGCGCTCCTACTGATACATGTACATAATCATCAATCCTGCAATCATGGTCTACAGAAGCACAGGTATTGATAATACATCCTCGGCCTATCTTCGTATCCGCATTAACAACTGCCCCTGCCATAATAATCGTGCCCTGTTCGACAGATACATTCATTCCAATGATTGCGTGCGGATGAATAAGTGTTGCAATTTTATACTTCTTCTTTTCATATTGAGATTGTATCTTTTTTCGTATATCCACATTCCCTATGGCAACAATCACTTCGTCCTCTTCATGAGCTACTTTGCCATAGTCAGTAGCCTTTCCTACTACCGGAAATGCCATTACCTCCTTTAGCGTCTCATCGTCATCCAAAAAAAATATTTCATTATACTGATGTAAGCATGCTGCAACATCTGCAACCACTTTACCATGTCCACTTGCACCTATAATATATAGGTTCTTCATCACATTTTCCCACTTCCTATAAACTCCTCCATTGTTGCAGCAGTCTCACTACTAATTCCATTCTTATGAAACACTACTCCAATTGTTTTCCATACTATCTGTACATCCAATAAAAAACTAATTTTTTCAACATATCTTACATCCCACGCAAACTTTTCTTCCCAGCTAATTGCATTTCTGCCTTCCACCTGTGCCAGTCCGGTTAAACCCGGCCGCACATCATGTCGATGTCTTTGTTCATCACTGTATAAAGGCAAATACTTGACCAGCAGCGGCCTCGGTCCCACCACACTCATATCCCCTTTCAGGATATTAAACAACTCCGGCAGCTCGTCCAGACTGGTGGAACGCAGCTTCTTTCCAAAGCTGGTAAGCCTTACACTATCCGGCATCAGCTCTCCACTCTCATCCCTTTCATCGGTCATGGAGCGAAACTTATACATTTTGAATATCTTTTCCTGACCGGTTTTGGGATCAATCTTACCCGGTCTTTGCTGCTGGAAAATCACAGGACTGCCAAGTTTCATCCTGACCAGCAATGCCGTGATTAGCATTACCGGACTTAACACAAGAATCGCACATAGCGATAACACAATATCCAACAAACGCTTTATGTACTTTTCATAAATTCCTGCATGATGTTCCACTTTACATTCCCCTCTGCACTACTGAAAACACTGCCGCACCAACTCGATAATTACATCCTGCTGTTCCTCCGTCATATGAATATCACTCGGCAGGCACAATCCCCTGTCAAAGATATCCATACCGGCATCGGTCACACTGCCTGCAATATACGCATTGCTCCCGGCTCTTCCACTTCCAGTCTTTGTGATAAACGGATTCAATCTATAGATTGGCTGCATATGCATCGGTTTCCATATCGGTCTTCCCTCTGCATTATACGCCGCCAGTGTTTCCAATATTTCTGTCGGACACGTCTTACCCGGTTCACGGATATAGAGTGCTTCGGTTTCCGACCGGTTCTGCCTGCACATCGCCTCTTTGTCAATCAATATGCAGCTAAGCCAGAAGTTCGGTTCCATCTCACTTTCGATGTACGGGTTCATCTGAACCGGCAAATCCTTCAAGCCTTCCTTGTATCTTTGATAAATGGCTCTCTTCTTGGCGATATGCTCATCCAGATGCTCATACTGCCCTCTGACAATTCCGGCAATCACATTACTCATGCGGTAATTATACCCCAGTTCTTCATGCTGATACCACGGTGCTGCTTCTCTTGCCTGTGTAGACCATTTCCGCACCCGGTCAGCCGTCTCTTTACTATCCGTAAGCAACGCTCCACCACTGCTTCCGGTAATAATTTTATTGCCATTAAAACTGACGATACTGTACTTTCCAAAAATGCCAGTCTGCCTGCCTTTATATTTAGCACCCAGCGACTCTGCCGCATCCTCAATCAGTATGGCGCCATGCTCATCACAAACCGCCTTGATTTCATCAATCTTCGCCGGCGTTCCATATAAATTAACCAATACGACAAGCCTGACCTCCGGATAAATCGCAAAGGCCTGCCTAAGTGCCTCCGGGTCCATATTCCACGTATCATACTCTGTATCAATGAAGACCGGCTCTCCTCCTTCATACACCACAGGATTCACCGTGGCATCAAAGGTCACATCCGAGCAGAATACTCGATGTCCCGCCAACGTCCCTTCCCCGACTCTCGGCCTGCCATACAATTCTTCTCCGGCAAGCTTTACCGCCAGATGAAGTGCTGCTGTTCCTGCCGACAGGGCAACTACATTTGCAACGCCGATATATTCAGCCGTAAGGCGTTCAACCTCATTTACATTTTCTCCCGCAGTCGTAATCCAGTTCTGTTCAAATGCACGGTTCACATATTTTTGCTCCTCACCGTGCATGACAGGGCTTGACAGCCACACCTTTTCTTTAAACGGTTCTATATCTTTTAATTTTCCCGATTGCATCTCCATCGATTTTCCTCTTTGTGCCTGATCCTCCAAAACTATCTTCACCTCTATGCCGGATGATACACTAGTTAACCTTCGTATTTGCCAGAGGCAAATGCTTAGTTTAACTGCATATACCGTGGTACAATGTTGGATTCGGCAATCAATTTCGTTCGCAAGTATAAGTCGCCACAATCCGCTGTACCAAATCGCGGATATCCGTCTTATTCTTATATGCCGTCTCCATTAATTCCTCTAACTGGTTCAAGAACACTTCAATGTCAAAGGGAATCGGGCAGCCGATATGAATCAAATCATTATCTGTTTTCTTAAGCCCTTCCTCCGCCATCAGTTTCTCTTCGTAGAGTTTCTCGCCCGGCCGCAGGCCGATATATACAATCTTAATGTCTTCGTCCGGCTTGTGCCCAGACAATTTTATCAGATTTCTTGCCAATGTGTCAATCTTTACCGGTTCTCCCATATCCAAAACAAAAATCTCTCCGCCGCAGGCATAGGTTCCCGCCTGCATGACCAGGCTTACCGCCTCCGGTATCGTCATAAAATAGCGGATAATATCCGGATGGGTTACCTCGACAGGACCGCCGGCCTCAATCTGCTGCTTGAACAGCGGAATCACCGAACCGTTGCTCCCAAGCACGTTGCCAAAGCGCACGGCTACAAATTCTGTCTTTGCCTGTTTTACCTGTTCATTCACATACTGTTTGACATGGTCATCTTTCATCAGATGCGTAAACAGCTGCGGAATCTCTTCTGCTTTTCCCTCTTTGATTTTGGCATCAAAAGCCTGAATAATCATCTCACACAAACGCTTCGATGCGCCCATAATATTCGTCGGGTTGACAGCTTTATCCGTGCTAATCAGCACAAACGTGGAGCAGCCGTTTGCAATTGCGGCATATGCGGTTTTATAGGTTCCAATCGCATTATTCTTAATCGCTTCACAGGGGCTGTCCTCCATTAACGGTACGTGCTTATGCGCTGCCGCATGATACACAATATCCGGATGATACAATTCAAAGACCTGGAAAATCTTACGGCTGTCTCTGACTGAACCGATCAACACTTCCAGCTTCAGGTTCGGATATTTTCTGCGCAACTCCATTTCAATCGCATAAGCATTGTTTTCATACACATCAAAAATAATCAGCTTACGCGGTCCGTGCGCTGCCACCTGTCTCGCCAACTCACTGCCAATGGAACCGCCGCCGCCTGTAATCAGCACGGTTTTCCCTGAAATCTGCTGATAGATTTCCTGCATATCGACTTCTATCGGATCTCTTCCCAGCAAATCCTCCACTTCCACTTCCTTCATGGAAGCAATGGAAACCTGCCCCGTCATAAACTGATACAAACCCGGCAGATTCATCAAACTGCAGCCGGTTTCTTTACAGATATTTAAAATATCTCTTCTCTGTTCCATTGTCGCACTGGGTATTGCGACATAGATTCTCTCAATTGCAAACCGTTCCACAGCCTCCATTATGCTGTCAGAACCGCCCACCACGGGAACATCATCAATATACCGCCCCCACTTATTTGGGTCGTCATCAATAAAACAATATACCTTTTCGTCAACCTTATCGGATTTCTTAATATCCCGCAGAATAATCTGCCCCGCTTCACCGGCACCGATAATCATCGTCCTTCTGAGATACGTCAAATCCTCACTCAGCTTGCCACGAAGCAGCAGGACGAAGCGATAAGCGAAACGAACCGCCACCACCAGTATGTACTGGATAATAATGCCAAATAAATAATAAGAGACAGGCATACGCTCAACAAATACGGTAATACCGACAACATGAACTACCAGTGTAAGAAATGTGGCCAGTGTCACACGAACCAATTCGTCATAACTGGCATATTTCCATATGCTCTTGTAAAGCCGCATACGCCAGAATATAATCAGCGAAAATACAATGAACACCGGAATAAACTGATAATAAGCATGCAGATAGTTTTGAGGAATCGCACCAAACGCACAGTCAAACCTTATCCACAATGCCGCAAAATAAGCCGCTGCCAGTGCACAGGCATCATACAGTGCCAAAAACAGTGCGATAACCTGCCAATGCTCTAATCGACCCTTTCTCTTGTTCATTTGTCGGGTATTTATCCTATCCTCTGTCTGTAGCCTCTTATTCTCTCTCATGTTCTCACCTGCGAAACGGCATTTATCACTTATCACCAAAAATATAACGTTTTTATGGTAGCACAAATTATACGTGAATACAAGTGTATTTTCTTGGAATTTGTCCGGCCACAAAAGATATCAAACGGTCTTGTTTTCCTTTGCGGTATCCTCCTAACCCTGTGAATGTATTGCATCATTTCTGGACAAAAGATATAAGCAATACTGGTTCATGCTGATCCCTTCCCGTTTGGAATGTTCGGAAAGCTGCCGATGCAGGCTTTTGGGAATTCGTAACTTAAACTGCCCGGAATAATCATTAAGCCCATCTGGTTCAGGAATCTCCTGCCCTTCTTCCAGCGCTGCCTCAAGCCACGCTTTTTTTGCATCCTCCGCATTGCTGACCGCTGATTCCAGATTTTCCCCACAGGTCATACACCCCGGCAGTTCCGGAAACGTCACCGCATAGCCTCCTTCATCTTTATCTGGTACAATCTCCATGCGATACGGCAACTCCATATATTCATTCAGTGTCATCAGTATCCACCTCACTTTCTATTACTTCCTTAACTATTTCCACATATACTTTCTTTATTGGTTCGTGCTTTGGAATCTCCCATTTTGACATCAGCATACCTCCCTGTATTCATTATATGTGGTGTCATATACGGTATCAACAAAAATTTTAACACAGCCTGACACCAGAAATCCGGCGTGCCGCTGACAGCAAAAGCCCATTGTCTTTTATAGCATTCTCTGTTATAATTTCCTTAATCGAAAACAATACAGATTACGCAAGCTGCCCGTTCACATAGATTGGAGGAATTTATTGAGAGACAAACACAACCAATGGCATCCCGGCTTTGTCGCAGCCCTGCAAATGGAGCTGCGGGAAAACCGTGAGGATTTGCAATTTGAGGAGGAACACAACTTAAGCAAAAAGCCGCTGCAGGTTGACCTGCTGGTCATCAAAAATGACCGGAATACGGTAATCCACAACGGAATCGGGAAACTGTTCCGCCGGTATAACATCATTGAATACAAGTCACCGGACGATGCCATGGGAATCGACGTATTTTACAAGGTGAATGCCTATGCCTGCCTGTATAAAAGCGATACCGACAAGGAAAACCGGTATCCGGTGGAGGATATCACCATTACTTTATTAAGGCATAATTATCCAAGAACACTGATGAAGCATCTGCAGACACAAGGCTATACCATTACCCAGAGAGAACCCGGCATTTATGAAGTAGCAGGCAGGGCAATGTTTACGACGCAGATTATCGTATCCAAGGAACTGGCGGAAGAGGAGCATATCTGGCTCAAGTCACTGCAGCGGGATATTTCCAAAGAAATGTATAAAAAGCTGTTACTGACAATTGACCAGCTGGCAGGCAGGGAACGGGAAACCTATGGAGAAGCAGTACTGGAAGTGGTATCCAGCGCAAACAACGGCAGAATTGCAGAATGGAAGGAGGAATCGGAAATGTGTGCATCATTGGAACAAATCATGGCACCGGAGATAGCTGAATGGAAACGTCAGGCGCAGGAGAAAGGCCGCATACTTGCCTATGCCGAATTAGGCGTAAGCATAAAGGATATTGCCAAACAGTTTTCGTATTCGGTAGAGGAGATTGAGAAAATGATATCTGAAAATAAAATAAACGAATAAAGTATTATCGGGGGAGCCTGCCAACGCAGACTCCCTTTTTACCTAACCGCCAGAATTGCCACGCCAAGAACGACAAGCACGACACCGGTAGCGCGGTTTAACGTTATTGCGCTGGCTTTATTGGCAAACCTTGCGGCAATCCTTGCCCATAGCAATGTGGACACTACGCAGAAAATCAGGCACCGGAAATCCGGCATGCCGCCAATCACAAAATGGCTGGCAGCTCCGGTAAATGCAGTAAATGCCATAATAAACACGCTTGTTCCCACGGCCGTCTTTAACTCATATCCCAGAACGCTGGTCAGAATCAGAAGCATCATCATACCACCGCCGGCGCCGATAAATCCACAGATAAACCCGACGACAACACCGCAGACAACAGACTGTATAATTCTCTTTTTTCCGCTGACCGCATTCATGGATTCCTTAGTCGTCATAACCGGTTTTACAATAAATTTAATTCCCAGCAGCAAAGTCATAAAAACGGAAAAGCTTCCCATCGTTGTATTAGGGACACGGCTGGCCACCCAGCTTCCCACCAGTGTAAAAGCCAGAACCGTCATCATCATGACCAGACCGTTGCGGACATCAAGATTTTTATTTTTCCCGTAGGTATATGCGCTGACTGCACTTGCCAGAACATCACTGGCCAGCGCAATACCCACAGCCTCATAGGCCGGCATTCCCATGTATGCAATGAGCATCGGACTGATAACTGCAGCGGCACTCATTCCGGCAAATCCCGTTCCAAGCCCTGCCCCTATGCCCGCTATAAAACAAATTAAAAATTGAAACATTCTTTCACTTCCTCTTTAAACCGCCTCAGTCCACAAATTGGTGGAGTACACTGATGAACACATCCATATCCAGCGGTTTCGCAATATGCGCATTCATTCCATTTTTGATTGCCGCCTCTTTATCCTCTTCCAGTGCATTGGCCGTCATGGCGATAATCGGCAGTGTTTTCACATCTTGTCTCGGCAAAGTCCGGATTGTCCGGGTTGCTTCATAACCGTTCATAATCGGCATCTGCACATCCATCAAAATCACGTCATAATAATATTCGGCAGATTTTTTCACCATTGCCACGGCATCCGTTCCGTCCGGTGCAGATTCCACAACAAAACCAGCTTCCGTCAGAATCACTTCGGCAATCTCACGGTTCAGCTCAATATCTTCCACAAGCAAAACCCGCTTGCCTTTGAAATCTGCTAAAGTCCATGCCGCCGTTTTTTCTTCCTTTTCACCCAGATTGTTTGCCGCCAGCAGTGCGGCTTTCAAGTCGGACATAAAGAGCGGCTTTGCACAAAAGGCAGTCACGCCGGCCTCTTTTGCCTCCTCCTCGATATCAGACCAGTCATACGCCGTCAAAATGATAATCGGTGCATCCGGACCGACGACACTGCGGATTCTTCTGGCCGTCTCCACACCGCTCATTTCCGGCATCTGCCAGTCAACAATATAAGTGTGGTAGGCATCTCCCTCTTCATGCGCCATCCGTGCACGGTATACCGCCTCCCGACCGGAGGTTGTCCACTCGGAACGCAGGCCGATTTGGCTTAACATTTTGCTGACACTGCTGCATGTGTTGAAATCATCATCGATAACCAACGCCCGCAGGCCGTCTAACTCCTGTATCTGCTCCGCATTCTTTTCAACATCCTGCAGCTTCAGCGATAGTGTCACGGTAAATTCACTTCCCTTGCCCATTTCACTCTCCACGGAAATGGTACCGTCCATCATTTCCACAATATTTTTCGTGATTGCCATGCCAAGCCCTGTGCCCTGAATACCGGAGATCGTCGTACTGACTTCCCGCTCAAAAGGTTCAAAAATATGCTCGACAAATTCCTGCGACATGCCGATACCGTTATCCTT
The DNA here is from genome assembly GCA_023666975.1 of Clostridium sp. Next base: position 7,027 of record JAMPAW010000048.1, on the reverse strand, counting down.
AATGACAAAGACATAATCGCCGTATCCATGGCGGAACGTGGTCTTTTGCATAATCCGAAACGTAATCGTCCCGCCCGCCGGGGTATATTTCACGGCATTGCTCAAAAGATTGATAAACACCTGATTCATCTTCAGGGAATCCGCAATGACATCTTCATTTGTAACCTCAAAGGTATCGATAAATAATTCCAGCTGTTTCGCTTTCACCTGCGGCTGAATAATATTGACCAGGTTATGCATCAGCTCCGAGATGTTGCATTCCTGCAGCTTAATCTGTACCTTGCCGCTCTCAATCCGGCTCATATCCAGAATGTCGTTAATCAGGCTGAGCAGATGGTTGCTGGAAGAAAGCACCTTCTGCAGGCAGTCTCGAACCTGTTCCGTGTTTTCGATATGACTGACAGCAATCGTCGTAAACCCGATAATGGCATTCATCGGTGTGCGGATATCATGGGACATATTGGAAAGGAAAGTCGTCTTTGCCCGGTTCGCATGCTGCGCCTGCATTAAGGCATCCTGCAGCGCCTGCGTCTGTTCCCTCTGCTTTCTCACCTGCTCGGTAATATCCTTTGACACCACCATTACCATGATATCATCTGTATCGTAATCCCTCGTCATGACGAAGGACTGCCGGATACACATCTGGGTTTCCGGAGAATCCTGTCCCCAGTAGTCCACAACGACCTCCGTATCGCCCTGCTCAAACCGTTCCTTTAGATACTCGACATTTACCGTCTTGCTGTAATCCTCCATGGACTCCTCTAAAACATATGCCTTCCACCGTTCAAAGCATTCGGATGCGCTACACGGTGCCTGCAGCTGCGACTTCTCCAGCAGGGAAACCGGTTTTCCGTCTACGATACGTGTAATGTCATGCTCAATCCAATCCTTTGTCAAATTAAACTCAAATGTACAAAAAGCATTCGAGGTAATTGCAATCCGGTACTGCCGTTCCTTGCGGTCTGCAAGGGACATCTCCGCCTGAATGCGCAGCTCCTCTTCCTTTACCTCGGTAATATCCTGCCGGATAAACAGCACCTTGCTCGCCCTGCCGTCCTTTCGTTCCAGGCAGATAATATTGATATGCTCCCACGCTGCGCTGTCACCCTGCTTCACATGATATTCAAAACGCAGATCGTCACGCTTTTTCATGGCCTCGATAATGGAGTTCTGGTCAAGATGCCCGGCGAGCACCTGGCCGTCTTTCTCATCAACCGAACAAGCGCACAGTGAATTGGACAAATCCTCATATTGGCCGCGCAGATCCAGTTTACTGTCTGACGGCTTTGTGCCTGCCAGATATTGATAAGTACCCGCCTCGAAATCAACCATTGCAAAGCGGGAAAACAACGTATTGACACCGCTGATAATATAACCCATTTCCCGGTTTTCCGTCTCTAACAGCTTCCGCTCCCTTCCGGCATAAATCAGCATCAGGATAATATAGATAACAAACAGGCTGATCAGCATCGTCTCCAGACGGATTCCGACCAGATTCTCCGCACGTATCATATTCTGCGTAACATTTTTGGGAAATGTCTGCACGATAACATAATCATTATTCGGAAGATACATCGCACAGATATTATCTGTTTTACTGTCGGCATCACAGAGAAACGAGCCCTCCCCGCCATGTTCAAACACACCGTTTACCTCTTTGGCCGTCTCCCCGTCAATCACGCCTGTTTCCGTCAGGGCATCAATCAGGTTCCCCTCGTGCTCCCTGGAGTCCGAACAGGCGATCACCCTTCCATCCGGCATACAAATATGTACATCCGCCGGTTCACCGAAATAGGTCGTAACCAGCATATCCTTCAGGTATTCCTCCGCCAGGTAAACGCCCCGCAGCACACCGATAATCTCGCCCCGATAGCGAATCGGTGCATAAAAGCAGAGCATTGTCTCGTCGTAAAGGAGGGAATCAAAAACCACGGAGATGCCGCTTTCTCCCTGAATCCCGTTCACATAATAGTCATGGTCGGCTGCATCGGAGGTTTTTCCGTCCGTTGCATAATTCGTGCCGTTCAAATCTGTAAAGATCATGGCATCAAACAGGGAGTTGGCCTCTACCTTTTCCAGCATCTCTGCCGTAAATTCCGGCTTCGTCAGGCTTTCTCCGATATAATAGGTATAGGTATTGACCAGATTCAATGCATTATTCAATTCATCATCAATCTGTTCCGCTGTTTGCCTGGCCGAATCTTCCGCATAGCTTTTGTTCCGCTCCTCCATACGATTGCTGTTTTGTGTCGTATACCATTGAAAGAGAATGATAATTGCAATCAGGAGGAGTGATACGGAGGCAATCCCCTGTAATGATGTTTTCTTTAATTTCATGAAAATCTTCCTTTCTTAATCGTTTTTCTTCACCTTGTATGTTTGTTCACATATTTTGCCTTGTATTTTGAATATACAATAGTCTGGTCCTTATACAGACTGTAATAGCCTGATACGGCATAACTGACCGATACGGCAATCAAATAGTAGGCCGCTCCCTCAAACCCAAACAGCTCAAAGGCAATTAATACCGAAGCAATCGGACAGTTAGTCACCCCGCAAAATACTGCCACCATTCCTGCCGCCGCACAAAGCGACGGGGATAATCCAATAAAAATCCCTAATTCACAGCCTAATGCCGCTCCGACAGTAAAGGACGGCACAATTTCACCGCCCCGAAAACCTGCTCTCATTGTCAATACAGTCAGCAGCATTTTCCAAAAAAATGCAAAATAATTAACCGTACCCTTGTGGATAGCTCCTTCTATGATGCCGATTCCGGCGCCCATATAAGCATCCGTGTGCAGACAAAATGTAATCAGCATAATCGCCAGGCTACAGACAATGACACGGACATAATGATTTTTTAACCGCTGGTGAAACAGCTTCCCTGTCTGTTTCAGGGCAACACAGAAAATAACACTGACTGCCGCACAGGCAATGGCAATCAGCCCCATCTTCAACCCATTGAGCATGGTCATGCGGGGAATATCCGCCACATGGAAAACCTCCGGATGAATCCCAAGGCTGGCAGCAAAATTGGAGGCAATCAATGCCGATATCACGCAGGGCATCAATGCCGTATAGTACATAACGCCTACGCTCACCACCTCCATGGCAAAAATTGCTGCCGCCATCGGCGTTCCAAACAGTGCCGCAAATGCGGCGCTCATTCCGCACATGACCACCACATGCCGGTCCTCATCATCTAACTTAATCCAATGTCCCAGCTGGTTGCCTATGCTTCCTCCCAGCTGAATGGCAGCACCTTCTCGTCCGGCGGAACCACCTACCAGATGCGTAATGGCAGTTGCCACAAAAATCAAAGGTGCGGCATGAAACGGCACCTCATCCTGCGAACGCACCGTAGAAAACACCTGATTCGTTCCGCCGTCATCTCTCCCAAGCCGATGGTACAAAAAAACGATTACCACGCCAGCCAGCGGCAGGAACAGAAAAATCCATGAATGCCCTTCCCGGAAATCCGTCACTTCGGTTAATACCCATGAGAACACACTACTGACGCCGCCAACCAGAAAGCCAACCAGAAATGCGATGAAAATCCACTTCACAAAACTGCCTGCATCCTTCTTAAATCTTCTGGTATAATACGGGACAAACCCCTCACCGTTATGATAATTTTTCCAGTCAATCATGATCAGAGGTTGCCCCCGTTCCAGCCCCATTCGGAAACCGCTTCGTATTTGATATAGATATGATCCATTGCAACGCCCAGCACATCGTTAAAAATCTTGCATATCTCCGCTGTCATCGCCTCAAAAGCAGCAGGGTTATTACCGCCAAACACCTTTACTTCAATAAACGCCGTAGGCTGGCTGTTATCTCCCCTGAAATACAAATGATAGTTGTCCTGAAAGCCTGTCATCAGCCATGCTTCACTCTTTCCCGGAATCAGGGAGATAATCTGTCCCAGTCTCGTCTTTAACTCCTTCTCCTGTTCTGCGCTAACAGAAACATTAACCTTTGAATCAATAAATGGCATATCGTTATCCTCCTTTATTATAAATGATCTATTGTCGAATGTTTTTACATTCCATATAATAGCGTTTTTCATTTGCCTCTCCAATGGAAAAGGTTTTTCTGGGGAGTACCCCGTCCTTGATGACGCCGATAAACAAATCCTCCTTCCGAATCTCCGGAAGAAAAAACCCCAGATTGCCCTCCTTGGTTCCCAGATTCTCCACGACATCATCACCGTGAATATAATCAATCCTGCTCTCCCGATGATGTGCCAGATAATCATCGAGGAAAGACTGCAGTGTTGCCACTGCTATACCCCATCGGGGATTAAACACCCTGATTGTCTGCCTGCCCCGCGCACTGCACACGGTAAAGCAATGCACCTTATCGGCCTCCTCTGTACAGTTGCCGCCGTATTCCTCCACAGTCATCTGGCATCCCGCTTTTTCGTAGTAAACCTTCGCTTCTGCCAGCAGCTTATCCGGATCAGCCTGAAAGATAACCCGATGAATCGGTTCCACCTCTATACTGTCATCATGTACATTTACAATTTCACACAGGCAGTAACGTGCCGGGTGGTCCCGCCGCTGTTCCTCGCTCAGCTCTTTCTTAATCTTTTCCCATGCCGCCTTGGCCGTTGCCATGGAGTGATTGCCGTCCCCTACCGCAAAATTCAGCAACGGATATTCTTTATCCAGATTATATTTCCCCCGAAACACTTCCGGGTCTGCGAGCCGCTCTGCCTGCTGCATAACCAATTCCGTATCCTGTCCTTCCGGAACCAGCCAGCCCTCTATATGCCCGCCCTCCTGCATCAAATCCGTGCTGTAAATTCGCTCAAACTCCTCCCGTCTATCCACCAGTGGTTCAATAACCGTTCTCTCCGGGTCATCAATCAACAGCATAATATGCGGAAGTTCCACAGACGCCGCCTGTCTCACTCTCAAGCGCGGAGGGATTCTCTCCTCCACGGTCATCTCCGTCGGACGTATCAGTGAATACGCACCTTTTTTATAATCATAGGTTTCCAAATCAATCTCTGCCACCAGACCCCATCGGCTGCACTGCTTGCCAAAACTCCGCCTCACCAGCATGAACCCTGCCGGCATTTCCTGCAAAATCCCCTGCTGTAAATACTCGTCCATCGTCTTGTGAATCTCTTCTACCTTTTTTGCCTCATCAGCCCCGCCCAGATACACTTCCGGCAGTGTCAGCCGCAAAGTAGACGGAGCAGCCCCGACATTCCGCTCTGTTTCCTGCCAGTACTCAGGCTGCGAGGTATACTGGTCACACGCAATTACCGACCATTTATATAAGTCCGTCCCCTTCGATGGCATCATCATTGTTGGCACATGTAAGCAATTCATCATTTCTCTCCTGTATCTTTTTATTTCCCTGTCCCATATCTCTACCAGCCTTTCCTCCGGGCAGGCTGCATTTGCCGGGCTGGTAGACGGCAGTTCCACCATTGGCAGTCCAATCTGCTCCTGATGATATCTGCGATATAATCTGCCCGCTGTTTTCCCGTTGGTAAATACAATCTGTACTGCCGATTCGTCTACAATTGTACGAATATCTGCCGGTACTACATCACGGATACTGCTGTCACTTGAGCCGATAATATTGCAGCTTTCTATCACATCATATACTGCCACCCGGTGTTTTAACAGCATATGTCTTTTCCCGTCAATCGTCTGTGGCAGCGGCTCTTCCAAAATGCGGGACAGCACCCGCCAGAACCGGTTTCTCGGATGCCCATAATAAAACCCCTGCTCTCTGGACTTGACAGACGGAAAACTTCCCAATATCAAAATGGTTGAATGTTTGTCGTATACCGGCTCAAAGGAATGGGTGACATGCTGATATTCCGCCATCTCTATGCGCCTCCATATTGACCGGTATAACTTCCGTAAATATATTTATCCACCCATATCTGGTCCTGATAATCTCCATACTCCGTCATTTTGCAGTCCTCGTATAAATCCTCTGCCAGTTCTTCAATCAATTCTCTCATCTCCAGATGTTCCAAAAATGTCTCTGGTATGCGCTCCATACCCAGATAAGCACCCAGAATATTACCGGTTATTGCACCCGTGGAGTCACTGTCACCACTATGGTTCACAGCCGCACAGACTGCCGCAGTGAAGTCATCTGGATGCTTGAGGCTGCAGTACACGGCAATGGCAAGCGCCTCTTCCGCTGTCCAGCCCTCTCCCAATGCTGACACAGCCTCTGCGTCCCGTTTATCTCCATGCGACAGTTCAACAGCCTGCTCCATCAGTCCACGGAATATTTCAATCCCTTCCTTATCCCGATACATTTCACACACCACTTCGATTGCCTCGGCCACAATCTTCTCCAGTGAATCCTCCGTAGTGACGATCCTTGCGATAATATGCACAAAAGCTGCTGCCGGGACATATCCAAGCGGATGCCCGTGAGTAATCGCCGCAACCTCGACACCAACCTGGTCAATCGCCTTAATCTCCTTAAGATGCTTTGTCAGATAAAGTCCGACCGGCGCCACACGCATGACACCTCCACAGCCCTTACTGTTATTCAGCGGTGAATAAATGCGGCCACATTTATTCGTCTCCAACGCATTCAGGCAGGTATTCCCCGGTGCCCTGCAGGAATACAGCTCCGGAACATTCAAAATCCATGATGCTCCCGCCTTCACCGGATAACCATAATTCTCAAACTGCGTTGCCATCCAGTCCCGATAGGCCAGATGAACGTAAGAAGCCCAATCCCCCATAATTCCGCGCAAACAAAATCTGGTATAGCCCTTCAGCAAACCGCATACCGTGAACAGCGACATCTGCGTATCATCGGAAACCAATGCCGTTCCCTGATACAATTTGTGCTCACGGATTCCTTCCTGTCCATATTCTTCCATAATCTCATCTGCTTTCATGAATTCCACGGGATATCCCAAAGCGTCTCCAACTGCCCCGCCCAACATGCAGCCTTTATATTTCCCCAGCAATTCGTCCATAACCTTCTCCTTATCGTAAAGCAATCATACTAGTTACACTTAATATTTGCC
>JAMPAW010000047.1 GCA_023666975.1 Clostridium sp. | reverse complement strand
AGCGATACTTGGTCCAAGTGGTTCGGGTAAGAGCACTTTATTAAACCTTCTTGGGGGAATTGATACAGCGGATTCTGGAACGATACTTGTAAATGAAATGGATTATCAGGGGAAAAATGATATGGAAATGGCAGAGTTTAGAAGGAAAACAATTGGCTTTGTTTTTCAGTCATTTAATCTGATACCAGTGCTGTCCGTATATGAAAATATTGTGATGCCAAGCGTGATAGATAATCGGCAGATAGATGATGTTTATGTAAAGGAACTAATTGCTTTTTTGGGTATCGAGGATAAATATCACAGCATGCCAGACCAGCTTTCGGGAGGACAGCAGCAACGGGTTGCGATTGCCAGAGCAATGGTAAACAAACCCAAAGTGATTTTAGCAGATGAACCGACTGGAAATCTGGATAGCGATAGTGGAGAGCTGGTAATGAAGCTGCTTTTAGATGGAGCAAGAAAATACAGGCAGACCGTGATTATGATTACACATAATAAGGAGTTGGCTGAAAAAGCAGATAGAAAGTTATATATACAAGATGGAAGAGTAATGGATAGGTGAACCAAAATGCTAATTACCAGATACAAAGACTGTTATAAGGAACAGGTGATCAAACTGATTTTAGAGATACAAAACAGCGAGGCAGGGATTACCGCAGCCAGAAAGTCGGGCTGCAGTTATATTTATCCCTGTTGGATTTCTGTGCGGAACACGATTATAAAATGCTGCTGCTGGATACTCCGGCAGTAGCGGCAGCTTCCCATAAATTTTATGAGCGAAATGGATTTGTGCGAATCACGAAAGAAGAGCTGCCAATCCACTATGAATTTCCTGACCGAAATTCGTACCTCTACTTAAAAAGGCTGTGAAAGACTATCTAATTTTCCAAATCACTGTCCTGCCCGCCTGTTTTGCGAAGAATATATACCGTATATCCTATGGAAACCACACAAAGAAAGACACTTATTGCAATATGTCTTGACATGGTAAGCATTTCTTCATTCCCAAAGGTGCTTAGGCTGTTCATTGCGCTATGCGTGATAATACATGGCCACAGACTTTTGCCTTTGTAGAAAATAATCGTGAAAAGTATGCCGATAGCAACCGCATAACAAACCTGCAGCAGTGTGCGGAAAAATTCTTCCCCGTTTAATAGGTTGACAATGTGGCCAATGCCGAAGGTGACACCGGAAATGATAATGGCACGTTTCACATTGGACTGGCAGATCGCTTTAAACAGGAATCCTCTGAAAATGACCTCCTCTAAAAAACCGACAAACAGCATGCTCACAAAATAAAGCAGGGATTCCAAAACGGAAAAATTCAGGCGGAGCCCCCAGCAAAGGTTTACGGCTGCTAATAATACAAGCGGTATAAAGTATAAGTATTGTTTCAATTCACCCTGAAATTTGCAAAGGCCATATTTTTCCTGTAAATTATTTTTATGTATCCATAAAGATAAAAAGGCGGTCATGGCAATACCGAGCAATACGGTCGCTGACTTCGTAACGCCGATGGACTCGGAAACGCTGTCGCCGACACTTAACAGTACGACATATATTCCAATCCACACAAGTGCAAAATGTAATTCGTTTTTTTGGTATAGTTTATTCATGATTCTCTCCTCTCACTGTACAAACGGTATTGTTAAAGACTTTCGTAAGGTCATTGATTATTTGTGCCTCGTCATAGACCAGGGCATTATTGGCAAATAAACTTGCATAGCCATGCACAAAGATAAATAATGTACGAAAGATTTCATTTGCTTCATTTTCTGATACATGTAATTCCTGCTGCAGCACATTCATAATTGGCGCTAACTCTTGCGCATTTGTCAAATCCAGCAGATTTGCCCCTGCAAACTCATTTGTTTGGAACAGGAAACGGAACAGATTGGCTTCCTCTGCCGCAAATCGGATATAGTTCATTCCGATTGCAAGCATGGGATTTTGGTAAGTATTTTCCGTGTTCAGGATAAATTCCGAGTGATATTTATCCGCTTCTTCATACGCTGCTTTTTTGATATCATCAACGGTAGAAAAATAATATAATACAGGCTGCGTAGAACAGCTTAACTGCTCGGAAATGCTGCGGGCGGTGATTTTATCAGCCCCTTTTTCACGGGCAATTGAAAAGGCTGCATGGATTATCATGTCTTTTGTTATTTTTGCTCTCGGTGGCATAGGTTCCTCCTTTTTATTATGATTGTAGAGATGAGCAAACGCTGTTTTCGCAACTGTTTTTTGGTAGTTGTTCGTTTTGTTCATTTCTATTATGGTTGTTATATAACATACATTATAAGAAAGGGTTTGTCAAGATAATTTTCGTCTGGGGCAAAGCATAAGCCATTAGTGATAAAAAGATGAATTTTTGAAAAATATTCATTCTTACGTCACGAATGGTAAGCCGTCAGTGTCCGGTGAGACGAAACATTAGATAAAAAGTTTTATGTGGAATTGACTGCCCCGTTAAAGGAATGGTGGTGGACGAACATCTTAGCGTTGGAGAAAATCCAGTGTTAGAAAATACAAAATAACAGAAAAGGGATGAACGTCATAAACTTGCGTATATAAATGGTTGACTTGCAGGTGCCGCACGTGATACTATGTGGTTATAAATGATATGAATCACTCGACGAAGATATCAATGGAAAAACGGAGGAGAAGACTTATGTATCAAATGTTTTTGGTGCTTCAATACGTGGGAATTACAATTTTGGCAGTGGAACTCATATACACCTATTTTCAAAATTCATCTAAGATTCAGAATATATTGACAATGATGGAAATATCGCTGCTGCTGAATTTTGTAGGGTATTTATTTGAATTAAAGGCAACGAATCTTGAGGATGCACTGATGGCTGTTAAGATTTCTTATTTGGGTAAGCCTTTTATTGTGCTCTTTATGTTTCTGTTTGTGTTGGAGTATTGCCATGTAAAGCTTCCGAGATGGCTGGAGACGGTTATTATTTTATATCAGGCATCAATAGCGGTAATGGTGCATACCTGTGAGCACCACAAGCTGTTTTACAGCAGCATTTCGTTTACGGAAGAGGGTGTGTTTCCACATATCGTATTTGGACATGGTTTTTTCTATAATCTCCATACCGTTGTCATTTTGACATACTGTATTATCATTTGTTATATCTGCCTCAAAAAGCACCGCATGATTGAAAATGAGAATGAGAAAAAGCAGATTTGGCTCATTTTGATGATGATGTTTTTGGCGGCAGGATCGCTGCTGTTGTTCTTTAGCGGGGTATGCAAAGGCTATGACTGTACACTGTTCGGATATTTGTTTGTCACCCTTCTCCAGTCCGTGCTGATGTTCCGGTATCATCTGTTTGATACGATTACGCTGGCAAAGGAGCAGGCAATCGATAATTTAAAGGACGGTATCGTTGTGTTTAATAACAGCGACATGATTCTCTATCTGAACCGGCAGGCTAAAACGCTGATTCCGGAAACCGAAGAAAAAGCAGTGTCCGCACAGAAAGACATACCGCGTATCAATACGCTGCTGGAAAACAGGGACTACCTGTTTCATGATGAACGGGTTTATGCGCTGGACGACCAGCAGATTGATAAGAGCGGGGAAAATTATGGACATATGTACATCTTAAATGACATCACGGACAGTTACAATTACACAAACCTTCTGCACAAGAAGGCGTATGTGGATGTCAATACCGGTGCCAAGAACCGAACCTGTTTTGAGGAGGATATCCAGAAATTGGATGACAGACTGGCGGAGGAAGGAAGCAAGGATTTACAAATTGGCGTAATCGTGTGCGACCTGAACGGACTCAAGCATACAAATGACACTTTGGGGCATGCAGTGGGAGATCAGATGATTGCGACAGCGGCAAAAATCATGCAGCAGGAAATGCTGGGGGCAAAGGATGTGTATCGGACAGGCGGTGATGAGTTCGTAGTTTTGTACACTGGTGAGGACTGTTCCCGAATGCAGGAGGATATCCGCAGGGTAGAGCAGGTTTGCGAGGCAGAGAGTAAAAAATATAATTTCCCACTGAGTATTGCCATGGGCTATACGATGAATAGAAAGAATGAAAAGTTAGAGGAAATCCACAAGCGGGCAGATGATGCCATGTATGAGCGTAAAATGGAAATGAAAAGGGAAAATCCGTCATTGGTCAGGTGAAGTGCAAAATGAATCGGCAGTTTGCATTTGGTGCTGTTAGTAAGTGAATGGTATAATCAGCGAAGCAGATTAAAAAAGACAAGGGTATTCTTGTGGATAACTTGTCTTTTTTGTGTTGTTTACAACATTTGGTGTGTCGAATGCGCAGAAAAGCACACAAGACGAAAGAAATGTAGTAAGATAGACGAAGAAAAATATTAGCTGATTATGGTCTAATCATTGGCTGCAATCGGCTAATGATGGATAGATAAAGAAGATGCAGATCCTGCGGAAATCTATGTGCAGGTATGGTTTTTATATGCATTAGAACAGATTACGGATAGGGAGAGATGATTTTGCTGGGAAAGACACATATGATGGTAGGAATTGCTGCAACGTTGGCCGTAACAAAGCCGGATTCTATATCCGAAATGATATTGGCTGTTGGCTGCGGAGCGGTAGGAGCATTAATTAGTGATATTGATGTGGGAACTTCAAAATCGCATAGGGATGCAGATAAAGTTATCGTTCTTGCAGCCTTTGTGGTGTTGGGAATCATAGCAGCAGACTATTTTCTTGATGAGGGAATTGTTTCGAGAATAATAGTGGGCAGTGGGTATGTCAGGGTGCTGGCGGGTGTTTTCCTGTTTATAGGAATATGTGCATTTGGTAAGGAGCAGCCGCACCGCTCGTTTATGCATTCCTTTTTGGCACTGTTGCTATTATGCATGGCAATTGGCTTAGTATGGGAAAAGGCTGTGCCTTATTTTGCGGTCGGTTTTCTTTCCCATTTGGCGACGGATATTTTTAACAGGCGTAAGGTCAGGCTGTTGTATCCTATGGAGGGTGGCATGGCATTGAACTTGTTTCATGCACATGGACTCGCAAATACAGTGTTGTTCTATCTGGGAAGTATAGCCACTGTGGCGGAAATTGCTGTGTTGTCTATTGGAATATTAAGATAATAAAGAAAGTAATTTTGCCATATTTTGTTTTTAAATAAGCAATGGCGGTAAAAGAATGAATTAATGTAAGTTAAAAAAACATGATGAAGGAGAGTGAAGGAAATGGGACTTACAGACGAGCAAAAGAATAAGAGAACTGAAGTAACAAGGGATATCCAGACTTTTGATGCAAGGGGAGATAAGGACTATGTTTTCATTAGCTACAAAAGTGATGATTGGGAAAATGTGCTGGGTAAGGTGGTTAAGCACATGGTGGATGAGTATGGGCTGAGAGTTTATTTTGATAAGAATTTTGATCGGGATAATGATAGCTGGGTGGATAATATGACTAAAGCGGTTAGAACGGGTAAATGCCGTGCCATTTTAGCATTTGTCAGTAAGAAATATATGGTAAGTTATGCCTGTATGCTGGAACTGCTGGTGGCCCGAGGCAAATCCGCCTATATCAAGCATGATAGAAACAAATTAGACATTATTCCGATCATCGTGGATGAAAGTGGAACGATAGAAGGCGCTGGCAGTAAATCAGGGGAAAAAGTAGACATAAGGGAATGGCAGGATTATCTCAAGATTTTGGAGGATGCCCAAAAATGTCCTTTGATGAGTAATATGGAAATGCTGAAGGATCATTTGGAAGAACTGGAGGAGCAGGGACAGGACTTGAGTGAAGAAGATGTTTCCAGTGTAATAGAAACTATCTTGAAAGAAAAGACACATGAAAGAAATTTTTTTACAGAAAATAAGAGTCAGGTTTCGTTAAGCAGTTTCTATGGCAATTTAAGGGACACAATAGCAAACTGTTCAGAGGATGTATTCGATCCGGAAATCAAGAAGGTATCGAAGAAAGCGGATAAAGTCAATGTAGATAAACCGCAAATGGATAAAAGCAAGGCTCAGGCAGCTGTAGTGGGTGTGGAGAAAACCGCACATACGTCCAGACTGGAGTATTGGCAGGGCTTTTGTGATTATACAGAAAACAATGAGCCGAATCCGGCTTTGCGGATGTCAAAAACTGCTGACAGAAATTGGCATGCAATTCATCTGGATAAATCTATGTTTAGTATTGAGTGTTCGGTTAATACACAAAATGACAGCCTTCGCACAGCTTTTATTGTGTATGACAGACCTGAGATATTCGCAAAGGCGGAGCAAGCAAGGGAGAGTATTGACAGTGCCATAGAGGAGTTTGGCAGCATAACATGGGATGGCGCTGTCCGGTCGGCTAAGATATATATTATTACATCAAGGAGCGGTATGACGACAGACGAGCAATATGCGTGGTTTTGGAGGACCGCTAAGGCTATGTATAATGCAATTCGGCCATGTCTTGATGTGTAGCATGTAGCACGGATATAAAAAGTAATTGTTATTAGTAACGGAAAGGAAGAAGGTTATGGCTTATCAACATTTGGATAACAGTAGATTGAATTATCAAAGAAAAGAAGGGGAAATCAATCTTAAGGAGGCCGCCATTCGGTTTCTGCATGATGGGTGTGAGGGACTGCGTTTTGTAATGAACGGGAAGAAGGATGACAATACGAATCAGGAAAGAGAAGTGGATAGGCTTTGTTTGGAAAAGGCGCTGGGGAGGTTTTTGGATTCAGGTACGGCAAATGATGCATTTGACGTTTATTTTTGCTATTTGGAAATGTTTGTGGGAAGTTATGGAAGTACAAAAGACATGGTAGAGATGCTTTCGGAGTTTGAGACGAATGGCAGTTCCTTGCTTATGAAGCATAGAGACCATTATTCCCATTCTGTCTATGTATTTGCACTGGGACTGGCATTTTATGAGACAAATTCTATCTATCGGAAAAAGTATAAAGCTTTTTATGGGCTGGAAACGGGTCTGCAGGCAGCTCATCATTTTTTGGAATACTGGGGACTTTGTGCTCTGTTTCACGATATAGGATATCCTTTTGAACTTCCATTTGAACAGCAGGAGTCCTATTTTGACGTCAGGGACATGAGCAGGCAGGGAGCACCGTTTATGGCATATATGGGTTTGGGTAACTTTATTGCTGTCAGGGAAGAAGAGGATGCTGCTTTTTGTAAGATATATGGGATTCAGAAGAAAGCGCAGTATTTTAAAAATACGAATGAATTGTTTGCTTATAATCTGGCGCAGAGGTTAGGTGGAATGTACCACTTTACAAAGGAGAGCATGCAGGTTTTGCTGGAAACGAAGCCAATGGCACCGAATCATTTCGGTTATTACATGGATCATGCCTATTTTAGTGCCGCTATATTGTATCAGGAACTTGTGCGGGCAGACCAAAGAGAGAAAAAGGATAGGATGACATTGGAACGGCTGGATGCACTTACCGCAATCCTCATGCATAACAGCCTCTATAAGTTTTCAATTTCATTTTATAAAAATAAGCAGTTGAATAGACCTTTTCAGATAGAGTATCATCCATTGGCATATATGCTGATGCTCTGTGATGAATTGCAGTGCTGGGATCGGGTTGCTTATGGGAGAAATTCACGCAGGCAGTTACATCCTATGGACTGCGAATTTAGATTTTCAGATGGTAAGGTTCATGCAGATTACATTTATGATGCGGATGAGGAAGATAAGGTGAAGGCATTTGAGGCTGCGTATAAAACAGCGAAAGCGGATCAACAACCCAAGCTGAAGAGTTATTCGGATATGGTGAATGAAAATCAGTTTTTAAAGGATATCCAGGCGCTTATTAATACGGAGGATATTGGTTTGACAACAGCGGTGCAGCTAAGAAAAAAAGCGTGTATTCATAACAGGAAACGTCCTTCATTATCGCAAAGCAATTATATAAGTTTGTATGAATTTGCCGTGGTATTGAATGCAAGGTATAAGGATGGGGCTGTTGAGGAATACGGGATAGTTGATGAAAAATGCCGCAAACAAATGGAAAAGGACTTTCATGAATTGACATTGGAGTATAAGCTGTCGAATATCAGGCAGGCGAAGGCGTTTGCAGAGCATCTGGAGGATATAGAGTGTTTCTATACAGACAAACCAGTGGAATTTGATTTAGTGACCGTATTCACGGAGGAAGAACTGCAGATTCTGGGAGAGTTAGAACATGGCCGCTGGCTTATGGAGCATCAGGAAATGGGCTGGAAGTTTGGTAACAGTTATACAAAAGAACCTAATGATGATGAGAGGCGCAGGGAGAGGGAGCGTTTACGGGAACATGAGTTGATGTTAGATGGGGAACTTAATGCAGAGCGAATCAAGGAGCACTATGAACAGCTTTCCGACAATGAAAAAAACAAAGATGTGGCGCCAATGAATACGATGCTCAAGCTGATTAAAAATTATGACGGATTGAGGATATACCGCCTCTATAATGAGGAAAAATAAATTAGCAGAATGGGTGTGGACAGGTTGAGAGAAAGAGAACTGAAAATTAAGATTTTTAGCGCATTGAGAATCCTTATTATTGTACCATTTATTGTCGGTTCGGTCGGTTTTCTTTTGATGGGGAAAGCACCATTAGATGCTATGTATAGCGCATTGAACCTATATGGAATGGATTTAAATGAGGAAAAAATAAATCTGTGGGTTGAGCTGGCAAGATGGCTGGCTCCATGTGTATTGGCGGCATCGGTGCTGGCAATCGCTAATAGTTTGTATCATTTTTTATATGTAGCCATTGTAAGCAGAAAAAAAGGCAGCAATATTATATACGGCAGAGGAGAAGCCGCACAGTTATTGTGTGGCAATTTGAAAAATGCAGTTCTTGTGGAGAATGGCGTATGCCTAAAAGGGGAAAATCATATTATCATATTGGAAAATGATATGGAAAGCCTTAGCTTTTATGATAGAAACCGTAAGAAGCTAGAAAGCAAGAAAACATATATTTGCCTGAAGGAGTTAAGCATGGAAGAGGTCAGGGAGCAGGGAGAAATTCTGTTTTTTTCCATGAATGATGTGATTGCGAGATTGTTTTGGAAGGAAGAGTTCAAGGTATGGGAACAGAAAACACAAACAATGGTGATTGCACTTTTAGGATTTGGCAATTTAGGGCAGAGGCTTTTAAATTATGCATTGCAGCTTAACTTATTTTCCAGAGAACAGAAGATTGTGTATCATGTATTTGGCGTAGAAGAGGAGGTGGCATTATTATATAAAAATTGTCAATTAATGAATCAGGATGAACTGGTTTTGCACGTAGAAGGTACTGTTGAGCAGCAATTTAAGATATTGTCAGAAGTGGATGCAGTGATCATTACGGAAGAAACGGATATGGAGGGAATTCAAAAGTTACTAACACTTTGCAGGGAACCCCGAATTTATTATTATGATCCTTTTGATAAAAAGATCGAGCAGTTTCTAGCGGCAGGCGACAGGCTTCAGGGATTTGGAAGAAACCGGCACATATTCACGGAGAAATATATTAAAACGGACGTACTGTATAAGGATGCAAAGAAATTAAATGATGCGTATGATAAAGTACAGAGAAAAGGATGCCAAGAGGAATCTTCGTGGGATGATATGATGAGCCAAAAGGCATGGAAGGAACTGTCCGGCTTTTTAAAGGCATCTAATATTTCAGAAGCGGATTATCAGGATGTGCTCAGAGCACTACTGGCTCAAGACAATTTTGATGAGGAAAGAGTGGAAGAGTTGGCGGAGCTTGAGCATATTCGTTGGTGTAGATTCTATTTTTTGCATCTATGGAAATATGGAGTCCCCAAATCCGGCGCTGCTTGGGATAGCAGGGAAAAAATTCATCGGTGCCTGTTGCCATATCCAGAAATCAATGAGAGTGAAAAAGTTAAGGATCGAAATGTGATTTGGCAGCTACAGGAAGGACAGATGAAGCGAGGAGAGTGAAGAAGGATATGTATTTGGGAATACAACGCAGTTGAAAAAGAGCTGAGGCGAGGACAAGAGAAGAGAAGCCGCAGGGCATGTTACCCATCGGTGAGAGACTATAGGAACGGGAGGAGATATGAAATATGTTTACAGTACGAGGCAAAGATTTATTAGAACATGGAAAATATCCATCTGCAAAAGGGATGACCGGAGGAAAACCCTCATATTCCTTTAATGGACAAGAGTATATGGAATATCTTTCGTTACGTGGAACAGAGAAAGATTTTGTGCGCGTGGAGGGAGATGCCATTGGAATACGTGCTTTTTATCAATTTATGCTCTGGTTCATGGTGAATAAAAAAATTGCAATCGGTTCCAGTGTCTATGGAGTTGATAGAAATGATGTAGACAAAAACGGAAATAACCGAGGACTCAGAAAATGGAAGAATGTGCTCTGTGTGGATGCTATTGATGAAGAAACGAAATGCTTAATAAATGGAGCCGATAATAATTCTGGTAAATATGCTGTGGACAAGGACGGAGACCTTTGTGTGTATGTCGGTGGTAATCTTTTACAGGACAATAGGGCATTTGCGAAAATGTTTATGGCATTGAGCGAAAAACAGGATATATCGGAGTATATTTTGTGTTTTGGGGGCAGTGCGGTAGATGAGCGGGATGTTGCAAAGCAGTCTGTCAGTAAAACAGCGGCTGCTGTGCAGGCAAGCTACATCAGTTATTATAACTATAATGGAACGGCCAATAGCGGGTGCCAGTGTGGCAGTGAATTTCTGACTAATGAGTGTGTACGGGAATATAAGGGGAATTTATATTTTATGATGCCACATTCTGTTATTACGGGTGAACGGGCAGACGATAAATCCTTTGTGATTGCACAGATGAAGTTGGGAGAGCGGAGAATAAGAGAGTTAAAAACAGTTGAAGGAGGCATTTGGGTTAATCACTGTTATAGCGGTTTTTCCGTGTTTGATGACAGCATCTATTTTGTGAAGGAGTCGAATGTTGGAAGTTATACGCTTACCACCATGAATCTTGAGACAAAAGAAGAGACATCGCAGGATATTACCCAGCGATTGGAGAAAAGCGGATGGCAGGTGGAATTTGTCAGTTATCCGGTTAAAAACAGAAATGGAGAAATCTTATATATCGTAACTTATCAGAATAGAAACGATGCTAATCAAATTGAAACTTTTTTGGTTGGAGAGTATAGAAGTCTGGAATTGGGGTCTGGCTTTATTAGTGCAGAAAGTGCATATAATGAGCAGTATCTGTATGCAAAAACGGATAACGGTTGGAAGAGTATTGATTTAACGACACTTGAAGCGACTGATTTGGACAAAAAATTAAAGCGAATCCGATATATTGATGCCAGAAAGGATTTATTTTATGTAGAAGGGGATAAGGGACAATTGCTTGCTATGGACATGAGTGGAGAAAAGGTGGGTGAAATTTCTCTCCCCGAGGTTATTATGGGTGGGAAGAAAGAAGAATATAAAGGATATTCTTATAATTCCACAAGTCCCTCTCTTGTTTTTAATGGAGAATATCAGATTTGTTTGATTCCGCAGGCTACAGATGATGCAGGAAAGAGGTATGGAGTTATTTTCTTTGATAGAACAGGAAATGAAATCAGGAGATATGAATGGGAGACAAAAGAAAGAGATTATACATATAACAGCGAATTGGCATTATGTATTTCCGGTGCGGTTTGTCTGGCATTGGAAATGGAGGATATTAAGACTGGAGAGGCTGCAAAATGGGGCTCCGATACTCGGAATTTTCGTTGGAAACTAGATATGTTATATCCTTCTGCGTCAGGAGTGGAACGAGAAGAAAGGGTGTTTGGAATCTTTCAACTATAGATGACAACAGCGAAGCAGATTAAAAAAGACAAGGGTATTCTTGTGGATAACTTGTCTTTTTTGTGTTGTTTACAACATTTGACATGTCGAATATGCAAGAATGCACACAAGATGGCAAAAATGTTGTAAAATAAAATGGAATTAAGAGGAGGATAACGAATATGAAACACACAGCATGGATAAGAAAGGAGAAAATTTCAATGGAAAGTTTTAGGAAATGGAGTGAACGGAAGCGGCATTCCGCAATAGGTATTATGTATTTGTTTTTAATGCTTGTTCTGCTGGATGGAATCACGGTTCAGGCAGCGGATGCCAAAGTGCAGACTTTGCCTGCGGATGTGGCAGTGCCCGCGGAGGGCTGTACTTTGGTAGGTGTGGAGGGTTCCTTCCGAAAGCCGGAGAAGGCACTGGAAAAAATTAATAAAATCCGTCTCGAAGCCTGTCAGGAGGGCGTTCCGAATCCGGCAGATCCGTCCAGGAAGCTGACCATGGCAGATTATGTGCCGGTTAAATGGTCAAGGGACTTGGAATACATCAGCCGGATTCGGGCGGCGGAGTGTCTTGTCAGCTTTGCACATATAAGACCCAATGGAAAAGGCTATGGGAGTATCGATAGCCCGAATGGGGTTTGGGGTTATTGTGAAGTAATCGCCGGTGCATCTTATGCAGATGAGGAAGGGGCAGAGTTTGGGATTGACATATGGTATCGGGAAAAGTCTTCCTGGGTAAAGCAAAACGAACATGCTGTTACCGGACACTATACTGCCATGATCGATCCGGAAAATGTATATGTAGGACTCGGCTGTTTTATTTCTTCTGTTAAAGAGTATGGATGTTCTGCCGCACAGTTTTGCGGGGAGTGGCACGGGAACGATGGCAGCATTATCGCAATAGACGAACGTATGATGGAAGGCGTTGACAACTGTATACAGATTCTTGAAGTGAAAAACGATTATCTGTCTGCGCCGATGCTGTACAGGGATACGGGACTGTCAGATGAAGAGTTAGAAGAGGGGAAACGCGCAGGTATGTCCGATCCGGAGCTTGTGGTCGGGGATACGGAACAATACCATTTGGCTTATTGGTTTAATGATGACGGAGAACGAACCAGAGTGCTCGTGCCCGGTAACATTAGCTGGTCATCCGGCAATTCCAAAATTGCGGCAGTAGACCAGAACGGAAATGTAAAATACAAGAAAAAGGGAAGTGTCCAAATTACAGCAGCCTCGGATACCGGTGTTACGGTTTCTTCCAAAATAAAAATTACACATAAGGCTGTTAAGAAGACTTCGGTTACCAAGTTAAAGGGTGGAAAGCGTTCCTTTACCGTTACCTTTAAAAAACAAAAAAAGGTGGATGGCTATGGCATTCAATATAGTAAGAATAAAAAGTTCACTGGCAATAATGTGTATGAACTTTATATCCCGCAGGGGTATGGCAATTCCCAAAAGGTTACCCGCTTAAAAAAAGGAACTTATTATGTGCGGGTGCGCACATATCTTGATATCAAGGGCTGGCTGTATGATACAGACTGGTCGAAGGCGAAAAAGGTAAAAGTGCGGTAGGAATCAAACGGCTTCACGTTTTGTAGGTGTATAGTATTGAAGAAAACGAGGTGATAGGATGAAGACAAATTCAAGAACGGCCATATATTTACTGCTGTTTGCGGTATTGCTTGGCAGCGCATCCCATACGGTGTATGCCGCAAAGCCAGTAGTGAAGAAGATTTCGGTAGAAAGCAGTCTGTCCGGAGACAAGCGGAAAGTGATAGTGGCAAAAGGTAAATCGGTCAAATTAACAACTACCGTAAAAGTAAAACCGGACAAAAAGAAAAATAAAAAGGTAATCTATTCGGTAAAGAACAAGAAAATTGCAACGGTAAATAAAAAAGGGGTGGTAAAGGGCAAAAAGGCCGGCAAGACCAAAATTACAGTAGTATCCAGCGTGAATAAAAAGAAAAAGGCAACGATTACCGTTCAGGTGATGAAGGGAGCCGTAAAAGAGATTGCATTGAACCAAAAGGATACGATATTGCCGATAGGTGAAAGTTTAAAGCTGAAGCCTATCGTCCAGGCAGAAAAGGGAGCAGATAAGACGCTTCACTATGCCTCTTCGGACAAAAAGGTAGCTACAGTAAGTAAAACGGGGACTGTCAAAGCAGTCGGTGAAGGAAAAGCAACGATTACCGCTAAGGCGATTGATGGTTCCGGAAAAAAGGCCTTTTTCACCGTGACGGTAAAAGAGAAGCAGCCTTATACATATTCTGTTACCCCTTTATTGCCGCCGTTTAACGAATACTTTTATGTGAAAACAGATAATCCCGACCCGGAAAGCTTCTATTTCCTGGACCCGGAAAGCAGATACCGGGATGCCCAAAGTACCGCAAGATGTGAACTTCGTCCTACTGTAGAACGTTTTCTTGATGTAGAGTATGAAGATAAGGCAACAGGGCGTGTAAAGGGAGGATACATATTTAAAAGAGAGGGGGTTTACTCGGACGGAGGAATGCTTCATCTGATGCAGATGTCTCCCGGCGAGAGTTCCTATGTGATAATTACGGATACAGGAGGGTATTTCAGTTTGGTGGATATCCATACAGGCAATGATACGGGAGTCCAGGTAGAGTGTCCTGAGGTAAAGAGTGAATTGCAGTACTTAATGGATACATATACGACAGATACAATGAATTTTTTTGAAAAGATGGATGCCATTCAGTCGGGGCTTGACAGGCATGCGCTATATCCGAAATATATCAGGGACCGCAGTAAAAGAAACAGTTATTTTCCGTATCCGTTTTTTGCCGTTTCACCCTATTGGGAGCTTGGCTTGAATACCCATTATGAAATGTATGAAATTTCGGAAGATGACCTGTTGATAGAGAATTTATATCCCTATGCACTGGATTCTTATGGTTTTCCCTCTCTTATGGTGCAGGCGGCAAGACAACTGGACCCTTCATGCACGGTACAAGCGGGGGCGGTACACTATATTATTGTGGTGACGAAGGACGGAATAACCAAGAGTTATGGAGGTGCCGGAACAGGAGGGTCGGATCCGCTCTATGCAGACCATGCCGAGAAACTCTTTTTGTTTGACGGCACTGGAAACGACTATGCCGCAAATGCCACTCTGGAGCTTTTGGCAAATAAAAAGGTGGAATATGAAGCATTTTCTGTGGCAGATGCACAGGTTTATCAGTCCCAGATGGGAGGAGATATTTATAATCAAACGGTTTCCCCAAGCAGCTGGATTCGGGTAGGGGTAGAGGGCCGCAGTCTGGCTTCAAAGGCAGGACCGAAGGTATACGCTTATGTGACAAAGGGAGAATACTTCAATGAATATCCCTATCACGCTACCCAATATGGAGCTTATTCTCTGCAGAATGTGTGGGTTGACGGACGCTATATTAATGAATTGAATTATTTTGAGAAGGGTGCCAAATTTGAAGATTATCCCAAGGCGGATATCGTAATCCGCAACATGGATTATGTGGATATGAAAGGTATGGAGCAATGTGGAGATGTGCGTTTTCACTATGACGAAAGCAGCGATACATGGAAATCTACGGCATATACCGCCGGATATTGGTACGATTCAAGTACAATCGTATATCCTGATGAATTTACACTGACCAGAGAAGAGGTAGAGGCATTGGAAGTAGACAAAAACAGGGATATTGATCCGCCTGCCGGTTTCATCTATGACGGCTCGGTTGAACCGGGAACTCCGTTTTGAGAGTGAAAAAAGAGGAGGATAACGAACATGAAACACACAGCATGGATAAGAAAGATATGGCTGGGCTGCATGCTGGCATTTTGCCTGTGTATGGCTTTTGAAGGGAAGGCAGCGGCGGCAGATGTTTACCAGTTGACAGAGAGTGACGGCAGACTGACCGGGACACGGAATGAAGAGGCGCTGCAAAATGCCTATGTCGCCGTTGAGAAAAACGGGGATACCTATAAAGTGGTCAGGCCGTGTGCCAAAAACAGTAAGGTGTATTATTTTGACAGCAGCGGAACCGGCACGCCTTACACCGGTTCAAAATTCATTCAGATTTCCTACGGCGGAAGTTCCCAAAATTATTATTCCAATAAGGGAGAACTGGAAAAGAATAAGATTGTGGGAAGCAAGAAGGCCGGATACTATTATGTGGATTCGACCGGCGTGAAAGTGACGGACAAAACGGTCAAGCTGGCGGTCAAATTTGTGCGTGCGCACACGAAGAGTTCGGATTCGCAAAGCAAGAAGCTGAGCAAATGCTATTACTATCTGGCACGCCATTACAAATATAAGAGGAGTTATGGCAACCTGTATCCGAAGGCGAAGGATATGAAATCCTTTGCGCACCAGATGCTGTCTTCCAAATCCGGCAACTGCCATGCATATGCGGCAAGTTTTGTTTATATTGCAAGGGTGCTTGGCTATGAGGCAAGGGTAGTGGTTGGCGATGTGTCCAGCAGCCATGGGGGCATGACGCCGCATGGCTGGGTGGAGATAAAGGATAATGGAAAATGGTATGTCTGCGATCCGGATATGGAGGTGAATAACCGGATAGCTTCTTATATGAAAAGTAAGACACCCTGCAGGACTTCCGTTAAGAGAAGATGTACCATCAAGGTGAAGAACGGAAAGGTGTCATGGAAATGATATTTTGTGAGGGCAAAAAGGCTTCGTGCAATTTTTTTCGCAAAATTGGTTATTTATTTGCTATAATAAAGGCATATAGCAGGCGGTATCCGTATCTGCATATTCGGTGAAAACCGAATCATCTGGATTTCATGCGCAGGAAATGGTACGAAGGAGGAGAAAAATGCAAAAATCAATGAAGCGGTGGAAAATTGCAGTGGTAATGATCGCAGTGTGTGCAGCGGGGGTGATAAACAGCGGGCAGCCATGGACAAATGTGCGGGCGCAGGACACTGGTGAAGAAAGAACCTATGGGGATTACAAGTGTACAGTATGGGGTGACAGCTCCATTCTTATTCACAAATATACAGGCAGCGGCGGCGATGTTGTGATTCCGGCAGAGCTGGAAGGCATAAGAGTAAGCGGTATAACATGGGATGCTTTTCGTGACTGTACCAGCCTGACCAGTATTGTGATACCAAGCAGTGTCAGTTTCGTTGACAGTTATGCTTTTTATGGCTGCAGCAGCCTGAAAGATGTTCAGATACCGGAGTACATAGTCGTCTTTGGCAGCCGTGTTTTTGGCGAGACACCGTGGCTTGCGGCTCAGCAGGAAAACAATGTGCTGGTGGTTGTCAATGGTACATTGATGGATGGGAGCAAAGCCTCTGGTGCAGTGGATATTCCTGACGGTGTCACCCGCATTGACGGTGAGGCTTTTTATGGCTGCAGTGGTTTGACCGGCATTACCATACCAGATAACGTAACTTTTATTGGGGACGGTGCTTTTTATGGCTGCAGCGGTCTGACCAGCGTTCAGATACCGGATGGCATAACGGACATTCGTGACAGCATTTTCCGTGGCTGCAGCAGTCTGACCGATGTTACCATACCGGACAGTGTAACCGAAATTGACAGATATGTTTTCCGTGACTGCGGCAGTCTGACCAGCATTACCATACCAGACAGTGTAACCAGCATTGGCGAAGAAACATTTATGGGCTGCAGCAGTCTGGCAAGTATTCGGATACCAGATAAGGTAAGCCGCATTGAGGAAGATACTTTTAATGGCTGCAGTGCCTTAACCAGTGTCGATCTCCCCTCTGGCATAACGGATATTGCACCGAGGGCTTTTCTTTCCTGTCCAACCGGCATGGTGGTATATGCCGAGGCTGGCTCCTATGCTGATACATGGGCGAGGGGTGCAGGATATACGGTGGTAAATGCGGCTATGCCGGAAAATGCTTCCACCGAACCGTTAGCAGCAGGCACGGCGGTGACAATCGGGGAGTTGAAATGTGAGTTGACAGTGCTTCCCTATGACGGGAAGACACCGAAAGCAACCTATGTGAAATCAAATGATACGAAGTCAGACAGCATAACCGTGCCGGATGAGGTGACCGTTGACGGCATCACTTATAAGGTGGCAGGCATTGCAGACGGTGCTTTTGCGGGTTGTACATCCGTGGAAGAGGTGGTCTTGCCCGCTTCGCTGGAAACCATTGGTGAGAATGCCTTTGAACAGGTGGTAAGTGCCGGGGAGGAGACGGAAAAGATATTAAAGGTTAAGCTTCCGGAGGATATGGAGAATATAGAAACACTGGGGATAGAAAATGTAACGAATGTGATTAATATTTTCTATTATGTCGTGGCGGGCAGCAATGCGCAGATTTATCTGGAACAGTGCGAAGATGTGAAGGTCTTTATTTACCCGCCGGATACCGATCCAGATGCCGGAGAAAATCCGGGTGATAACCAGGAACCGTCAGAAGGGGAAGGAACGAAACAGCCGGAAACCGGAAGCACCACGGAAGAGCAGCAGAAGCCGTCTGTGGAGAAGCCAACGCAGCCCGGAGCCGGAAGCCCTTCCACTACGGAGCAGCCGCAGCCGGAGCAAAAGCCGGAACAGGGTAAAACGTATACCGTACAAGGTCTTACCTACAAGGTGACTTCTGCGGCAGAGGTTTCGTTTACCGGTGGGAAAAAGACCGCTAAGAAGCTGACGGTCCCGGCAAAGGTTACCATTTTAGGGCAGACGTTTAAAGTGACCGCCGTAGGGAAGCGGGCCTGCAAAAAATACAAAAAGCTGCAGACCGTTGTCATCGGAAGCAATGTAAAGACAATCGGCGATGAAGCATTTTCGGGGTGCAGCAGCCTTAAGAAAATTACCGTTGGCAGGAATGTGACGACAATCGGGAAAAAAGTGTTTTACGGGGATAAGAAGCTTACCCGTATGATTTTAAAAGGGGCAAAGATTAAAAAGATTGGCAAGAAGTCCCTTCATCAAGTGCCGAAAAGGGTAAAGATTACGGCACCGAAGAAAGCGCAGAAAAAGTACATAAAGCTGTTAAATGCGGCGAAGTAAGGAAGCGTGTATGGCTGCGGCTTGGGGAAAAGGGCTGTAAAGGCAGGAAGAGGAAGAGATGTTTAAGATTGGGATATGTACAGAGCGTGAGGATTTTGCAAGTTATGCGGAGGACTTGCTGGGCGGCATGTTATGCGGGCAGGATGAATGGCAGATTAAAAGGATAGCGGTTGCGGATTTGCTGGACAGGCAACAGGGAGCATATCCGGATTACCACATGTTCTGTCTGGATGAACAGCTTTTGCGGGCATATGGAATGCGGCCGATTACCTATTTAAGCCGTATGCGGCCGCAGGCTTCGGTAATCCTTCTGGAGGGTTTGGAAGAGAAGGGGATTACCGGCATCCGGTACCATTTATTTGCTTATCAGGTGAAACGAATGAAGCAGCAGGATTTGAAGACAGAGCTGACCAGACAGTGGCAGCGTGCGAATTTTGTTCCGCATAGTCTTGTGGTGGAGGTAGAAGGAAAGCGCATTTTGATTCCGATTGAGCAGATTGTATACATAGAAAGCCGTAACCGCCGGGTGATACTGCATACCCTGCAGGGAGATTATGAATATTATGAGAAGCTGTATGAGCTGGAAAAACTGTTAAAGAAAGATGATTTTGTCCGCTGCCAGCAAAGCTATATGGTGGCAAAACGGTTTGTGACGAATTATGACAGCAGGAAAGTCTGGCTTGACCAGATAAGCATTTCCATAGGAAGAAAATATAAGGAAGAGTTTTACCGGGCATTCCGTACCGAGTCTTATATACTGCCTAACGAAGAGCCGGAGGGCAGGGCGACGGAAAAGCAGGGGGTGCTGACCTGCGTAAAGGGAACCAGCAGCGGGGCTGTCCTGTATTTCCGGCCAGAGCAGAAAATATTTATTGGCAGAGACGGAACAGTTGCCGATATCATTGTGCGGCAGCCGAAGGTCAGCCGTCTGCATTGTGTGGTTATTTTTCACGAAAAAGAGAATACCTATGAGGTCATGGATGTTTCCAAAAACGGCACCTACCTGTCCGGCGGGCAGCGGCTGGTGCCGGATACGACATACTGCGTAAAAGCGGGAACGGAAATTAGTTTTGGAGATTTGGACACGGTATATCGTCTGGGATAAAGGGAAAGTAGTGTTAAGGGGGAGAAATGATAAGTGAACGCGGATTAAAGTCGGGGACAACGATATATGACCGCTATGTGGTGGAGGATGTGCTGGGAGAGGGCGGATTTGGAATCACCTATCTTGCCGTGGAGCAGGATAGCGGCGAGCAGGTCGCCGTAAAGGAGTATTTTCCGCTGCGGCTTGCCGTCCGGCAGAGGGAGAACGGCGAATTATCCGTGGCTGTTGGGAACAAGGCGGAATATGAGCGCGGAAAGGCACGTTTTATCAACGAGGCTTCCATTTTAAAAGAGTTCGGGTATTTACAGGGAATTGTCAGGGTATGGGACTGCTTTGAAGCAAATCATACGGCATATATTGTCATGGATTATATTGACGGAGTTACGCTTAGGGAATACATTTCCGGCCATGGCAGTATGGACTATGCGGAATTAATGGAAATGCTGTCGCCGATATTGAAGTCGCTGGTGACACTGCACAGGCATGGGGTGATCCACCGGGATATCAGTCCGGACAATCTGATGATTGGAATGGATAACCATATGTATCTGATTGATTTTGGGGCGGCAAAGGAAATGGAGCGGGAGACGACAACGGTATTGTTGAAAGCGGGATATGCACCGCCGGAGCAATACCTTCATGACGGAGAGCTTGGGGCATGGACAGATGTATATGCGCTTTGTGCGACCATTTATACGGCACTTTGCGGTAAGGCTCCGGCAGATGCGGTTGCCAGGCTGCAGGGCAAGGATTTGCTTCCGCTGTCCGGGCAGGGCGTAAAGCTTGCAAAATGGCAGTGGGATGCGATTGCCAAGGGCATGAGCATGCGGGCGGCAGAGCGGTTTCGGGATGTGGGAGCGTTGTATGATGCGCTGACGGCGGCGCCGACGGACGAGGAACTGCCAACGGCTGCAGGCGGGGAAATCGAGCCGCAGATTCAGGAAGAACTGCAGAAGCTGAACAAATCCGGAGGGATTTTGCCGACAGGCAGGCGGAAGCACCGGGGGCGGTTGGCGATGACAATGGTTTTGGCGGTCTGTATCGTGTCAGCGGCCGTATATTTTGGCACGGGACTGCAGGGAGACGGGAAATTGAACCTGTCCGGTTGGAGTGTTTATCCGCCTGCTGCGGAGGAAGAAGATACAGCGGATGGAATGGAAGATACAGCGGACAGTGAAGAAACGGAAGCTGCGGCAGGCAGTGAAGAAACGAAAGCTGCAGCAGACGGGAACGGAATCGCTGGTACTGCTGATAAGGAAGAACAGCAGGCGGCGTCTGAGGAAATACCGAGGCTTTGCCGGATGCCGGATGTTGCCGGACTGAATCAGGATACGGCAGCTGCCCGAATTGCCAGTATAGATAAAGTGATCAAGGTGCGGATAATCAGACAATATAGCGACAGCGTTGCGCGCGATACCGTGATCGCGCAGAATGTAGCACCGGACACGCAGTATAATGAAGGTGCGATTGAGGAAATTGTGCTGACGGTAAGCGACGGGGCAAAGCCCGCTGCGCAGGCGGACAAAAAGACTGCGGCAGGGAAAACAAAGAGTGAGCAGGACTCCTATCAAGTGGAAAGTGATGGCAATGAAGCCGTGGATTTTTATCTGAACGATTAAGCAGGCGGCTTTTTGGGCAAAAAGAGTGTCGTTTATGTCATTTGAACGGTAATATACGCAAAAAGAGTGTCGTTTATGTCATTTGGAGGGTAATATACGCAAAAAGGCTTCCCTCGGAAAAGATTTATGGTATAATATGAGCACTTAATGAGCCAGAGGTGAATTTAGTGAGCATGGCATAATATGAACACATAGGAGCCGGGGAAAGGAGTTGTTTGGCGATGAAAATGGTAAAATGTATTAACGGACATAAGTATAACGCAGAGAAATTTAATATATGTCCCCATTGTGCCGGCATGGGGACGAAAGAACAGCTTGCAGCAACTCTTATGGACATGGAAAACGACGTGGACACGGAGGAGCCGGAGCGTGAAAACCAGCAGAAATATGAGATTGTCGGAAGAAGAAAGGTAGTTGGCTGTCTGATTTGCGTCAAGGGAGCAATGATAGGGGAGGGCTTTTTTCTTGTTGAAGGGCCCAATGATATCGGGAGAGGTGCGAATATGGAAGTGGTACTCTCCAAAGAACTTACCGTTTCAAGAAAGGCACATGCCTGCATTACCTATGAAAAGAAGAAAAATCAATATTATCTGATGGCAGCTGAGGATAAAAAAGATGTTTTGTACAATGGAAGGATTGTGGAAAACCCGGTTCTGCTTGATAATGGCGGGGACATCCAGATTGGACAATGCGGGTTGCGGTTTGTGGCATTTTGTGATAAAAATTTTTCGTGGAAATGATTAATCAATTGTAATTTCAGCAGGAATTGTGTTGGCAGGTATCCTATCATGTGGTATGGCGGATTTTTGCCTGCCGGAATTTCGGTAAGGAGGGTGTCATGGGAAGAACCGTTGGAATCGGAATACAGGATTTTCAATATATGGTGCAGAATAACTGCTTTTATGTCGATAAGACGGATTTTATCCGGGAATGGTGGGAGAGCATGGACAGTG
>JAMPAW010000046.1 GCA_023666975.1 Clostridium sp. | reverse complement strand
CCTCTTATCCCGTGAAGACAGCAGCTCTTCTATTTTCCACCCTTTACCGACAGTTTAATCCTGATATCTGGATTCACGAATCTCTTTTCGTACCGGGAGTACAAATGTCGGTGAAACCGAAAGTTCATCAATTCCCATTTTTACAAATTTCTCTGTCAGCGTGGTATCTGCTCCCAGTTCACCACAGATTCCTACCCAGCAGTTTTCCTTATGGCCGTTATCGATAACCATCTGAATCATTCTGAGAATCGCTGTATGGTGGGAATCATATATGTTGTCGAGCTTTGGATTCTGGCGGTCAATGGCCAGCGTATACTGCGTCAAATCATTTGTTCCTATACTAAAGAAATCCACTTCCTTGGCCAGAAGGTCGCTAATCATAACAGCCGCCGGTGTTTCAATCATGATACCCAGCTCGACATCACCGTATTCGATACTGTCGGCATCCAGCTCAGCCCTTACCTCTTCACAGATTTTCTTGATATCCTGCACTTCCTTAACGGAAATAATCATCGGGAACATAATGGAAATCGTTCCATATGCCGAAGCACGGTAAAGCGCCCGCAGCTGCGTTTTAAAAATCTCTACCCGGTCGAGGCAGATACGGATTGCCCGGTATCCCATAGCCGGATTCTCCTCATGCTCCATATGAAAATAATCTACCTGCTTATCTGCTCCGATATCCAGTGTCCGGATAACGACCTTCTTGCCCGCCATATTCTGGGCAACCGTCTTATATACCTGAAACTGCTCTTCCTCCGTCGGATAGTTATCCTTCTCCAAATACAAAAACTCACTGCGGAACAGGCCGATTCCCTCTGCATCGTTCGCAAGTACATTTGCCACATCCGCCACACTTCCGATATTGGCATACAGCTTAATATGGCGGCCGTCTAACGTTTCGTCAGGCTTTCCCTTCAACGTCAGCAGCAGTTCCTTTGCCTCTTCCTCCTTTTTCTTTTCTTCGATATATTTTTCCAGCGTATCTACATTCGGGTCGACAAAGAAAAGACCTTTCTTTCCGTCTACAATAGCCATTTTGCCATTCCATTCCTCCTTGATGTCAATTCCAATCAAGGCAGGTATATTCATTGTTCGGGCAAGAATTGCCGTATGTGAATTAGACGAACCGAGTCTTGTCACAAATGCCAACAGCTTTGTCTTATCCATCTGTACAGTCTCGCTCGGTGCCAAATCCTCTGCCACAATAATCACCGGTTCGTCACCGATCTCGCCTCCCGCATCACTTCCGGACAGCACGCTGATCACACGTTCCGAAATATCCTTTACATCAGCGGCCCTCGCCTTAAAGTACTCATCATCCATCTCGGCGAACATGACCGCAAAATTATCACCTGTCGTTGCCACGGCAAACTCGGCATTTACCTCGTCGCTGCGGATAATATTATAGACCGAATCATTATAATCATCATCTTCTAGCATCATGGCATGTACTTCAAAAATCATGGCATTGGCTTCTCCAACCTCATTAACTGCCTTGTCATGCAATGCCCCCAGCTGCTCGATCGCTTTTGCCTTCGCCTCTTCATATCTGGCAATTTCAGCCTCTACATCTTCAACCTTATCCCGCTTTACCTGCTGCTGATTTTTGGAGTAAAATAAAATTCTGCCAATTGCAATTCCTTTGAATATTGATTTGCCTGTAAACTGTTCCATGATTAACCTCCTCTTCTATCTTCCCTGACTTGATAGCGAAAAAGAAACACGATTAACGTGTTTCTTTTCCTTTGGATTGTAACCGCTGCAGGATTATAGATTCGCCTTCATAAATTCTTCTATCTTGGCAATAGCGGCGTCCTCGTCGTCACCCTCCGCTTTGATTACAACCTCTGCACCGCTCTTAACTCCAAGGCTCATCACAGCCATCAGCTTTGTAGCGTCTGCGCTCTTTCCGTTTGCCTCCAAAGTAATCTTAGAGGCAAAACTTTTGGCCTCCTTTACCAGCATTCCTGCCGGTCTTGCATGAATTCCAATTTCATCGGTAATAACATAGGTAAACTCTTTCATTGATTATATCCTCTCTTTCTTACTATTTTTTAACAATTACGAAACTATTTATTTTCAAAATCCAGTTGTACAATATAGACAATTATCATAAGCAGGTGCTTTGGAGCCGTTGGTACTTAGGTGCCGTTTTTTGGCACCTTATGTACCATTACGTGCGACAAGCAACGCAAGTGTGCCTGCGTTGATTTGTCTATATTGTACAACGAATGTTAATTAAAACAGAGTTTCTCTCCATTACTTGCAATCACTTCTTTGTACCAGTCAAACGATTTTTTCTTACTCCTCGCCATAGTACCGCTTCCGTCGTTGTTTTTGTCCACATAGATGAATCCATAGCGCTTCTTCATCTCACCGGTAGTAAAGGAAACCAAATCGATACAGCCCCAAGGGGTATATCCCATTAACTCAACGCCGTCATGAATCACCGCTTTCTTCATCTCCTCGATATGGGCTTTCAGATACGCTATGCGGTAATCATCATTGCAGCTTCCGTCTGCTTCTTTGACATCAATAGCCCCAAATCCATTCTCTACGATAAACAGCGGAATCTCATAACGCTCGTACAGGGTATTCAATGCGTACCGAAGCCCCACAGGGTCAATGGCCCAGCCCCAGTCGCTCACCTTAATATACGGATTGGCCACAGAATTTCCTGAACTTCCGTCCAGTGTTGTCGCTGTATCGGTATTGGCGTCTGCCTTGACCGTATTGGTCATATAATAGCTGAAGCCAAGATAATCGACCTTACCTTCCGCGAGAATTTTCTCATCATCTGGTTCCATGGCAACATGATAACCTTTGCGTTCCCATAATTTTCTGGTAAAACCGGGATAATGCCCCCTGACGTGGACATCGGAAAAATGATATCGCTCATGCATGGACTCCACTGCGGTCATGATATCGTCCGGATTGCAGGAATACGGGTAAAACGGTACAAAGGAGCACATACAGCCAATCTTGAAATCCGGATTAATCTCATGTCCCTTCTTTACCACCATAGCACTTGCCACCAGTTCGTGGTGTGCACACTGATACATAACCTCCTCCGGATTATCGTATTCGGAAAATTTCACCCCTGAACAGGTCCAGCCAAAAATATCCGCCTTCGTATTGCTCTGGTTATTAATCTCGTTAAAGGTCATCCAGTATTTGACTTTGTCCTTATACCGTTCCATGACGGTCACGGCATATTTTACAAAGAAATCGATTACCTTGCGGTTCTTCCAGCCACCATATTCCTTTGCCAGATGATACGGCATCTCAAAGTGGCTCAACGTAATCACAGGCTCAATGCCGTATTTCAACAGTTCGTCAAACAAATCATCATAAAAGCGAAGCCCCTCCTCATTGGGGTTATCCTCATCTCCCTGGGGAAATATTCTCGTCCATGCAATACTGGTACGAAAACACTTAAAGCCCATCTCTGCAAACAGTGCCACGTCTTCTTTGTATCGGTGGTAAAAATCAATGGCCTCATGGTTAGGGTAGTTCTCGCCCTCCAACACGCCGTCCGTAATCCTCCTCATCACTTCATGGGTGCCCGCCGTAAGCACATCGGACACACTGGGACCTTTGCCTCCTGCATTCCAGCCGCCCTCTAACTGATGAGCTGCTACCGCTCCTCCCCACAAAAAATCATCAGGTAAACCTGTCCTTGCCATATGGATAGCCTCCTTCTATCTATTTACTTCAGCCACTGCCAGAACCAGCTTCTACCGATCCCGGCAGTGGCACAAAACCTCTGTCTATAACCGCATTATCTGTCGATCTCACGATATATGCAGCAACTCTTCTCCAGCCTTTACGTCACCAGACACAGCCGCCGTGACATCTTCAAATTCATCTGTATTCGTTACGACCACAGGTGTTGTCACCGGATAGCCCTCCTCTTTAATCGCTGCGATGTCAAACTCAATCAGCAGGTCACCTTTCTTAACTGTATCGCCTTCCTTGACATGAGCGGTAAAGTGTCTGCCTTCCAGCTTCACCGTATCCATACCCACATGAATCAAAATCTCTACCTGATTATCTCCTTCAATACCAACAGCGTGATGACTGTCAAGCAGACTGACAATTTTCCCGTCAAAAGGTGCCAGTACCTTGCCTTCACTTGGTTCAACGGCAACGCCTTTTCCCATTGCCTCACTGGCAAACACCTCATCTTCGATGTCGGTCAGGGCAATCACGGAACCGGTAAGGGGACTTGCCACGTCTTTAGATACCTCTTCTTCCGCCTCTGCATTATCGATAGCGGCATCTGCTCCTGCCGCTTCCACTGTCTTCATCCCCGGATCATCGAAGCCGACAATCTGAACCAACACGATAGAGCCGATAATGGAAATGGCAAGACCGATCACTTCACCGATAAACGGTGTCATATTTTCACTGTTGATGGTATTTACTACCGTCAATAGGCCTGGAAGTCCTGCATATACATAGTACACGGAATTAAAAAAGCTCGCCACCACTGCTCCGATACCACCGGCAATACAGCCGCAGATGAACGGTTTCTTAAATCTTAACGTTACACCGTAGATAGCCGGCTCTGTAATTCCGAAGATACCGGTAATACCTGCAGATAAGGCGACACCTTTCATTTCTTTATTCTTAGTCTTGATGAATACACCAATTGCTGCTGCCATTTGTGCACAAACCGCACAGGTCTGGAATGCCTGGAAGGAATCATACCCCTGGTTTGCAAAGTTTGCCAGAACCATCGGTGTAACACCCCAATGGACACCAAAGATAACGATAACCTGCCAGACACCGCCGACAATTGCTGCCGCAAGCGGCGGTGCAACCTTTACCAATGTATTATATCCGTCTGCAATAGCCCCTGCTACCCCGGTAGAAATCGGTCCAATAATCAGAACGGTAAGCGGAACCATAATCAATATACAGAGAAACGGGGTAAATAATGCTTTGACTGCATCCGGCAGACGCTTCTCCAAAAACTTCTCCAAATAGGACAGCACTAATACCAAAAACAGCGGCGGCAATACGGACGAAGTATACGTTGTCTCCGACAGGGATATGCCAAGAAACTTAATTGTCTCGCCTTCTGCGACCCGCGTTGCAACATCGGTAAATGATGAGCTTACCAGCGCACCGCAGCATGCCAGTGCAACATACGTATTACACTTAAAGTGCTTTGAAGCCGTTACCGCAATGAGAATCGGCAAAAAAGTAAATGGTGCCCATGACATTAAACTTAGCACCTCATACGTTCCGGTTTCGGCAAAGCTTGGTGCAAACAAATTGATGATAATCAGACAGCCCTGCAGGATACCGGCTGCAGCCAGCACATAGACAAACGGTGCAAATACCGCCGACATTGTAGCAATAATCCGATTCAGCAGACTCTGCTTCGGTGCGTCTTCGCCGCTGTCATTTTCGCCTAAATTCAATATTTGTGCGGCATAGCCATAGACATCTTTTGCGTGGGTTCCAATTACTACCTGAAACTGCCCACCATTTTCTACTACCGTGATAACACCCGGCATCTCTGAAATTTGGGCATTTGCATCCTTTGGTGTCTCCTTTAACACCAGTCTTAATCTGGTTGCGCAATGTGTGACATTAACAATATTGTTTTCTCCACCAACAGCATTGATAATGTCCCCTGCCAACTTTTCATAGTCTCTTACCTGAGCCATGTAAACACTCCTTTCCTTTTATGAGTCCTTTTGCGCGCATGTAAGTACTCCTTATATTTCTTAGTGTTTCCAATATATCAAAAATTAACAATTTTACAACCAATTTATCAAACGCTGGTGATTTGTTTCAAAAAAATTTTCCCTAGTCCGCCGATTTTTGAAACAATGTTTCAAGGGACAGCCCCGCCGGTTATCCGCCGGCAGAGCTGCCCCTTGTCCTTAATATTGCTGTTCCTATTCCATTATATCCCATCACTTAACGCCCAAAGCATCTCTCCTCCGCTTTTTTCGTATTCCCCGTTCAGTTTCATATTCTGCTCATAATTTGCGCTAAATTCCATACCGTACATGACGTCCAACAGATATTTCACGGCCGAAAAAAACATCGCCGTCCAAAATTCATCGAGCACCTCTGTCCCCGCCGCATAGATAAATTCGTCACCCATGCTGGATAATGTGCGCTGCCGATAAGAAGAAATAACAATTACCTTGGTCTTTTTCTTTTTCAACGTTCGGATAATCTCCCCTAATCTGGCATTTTCTCCGGTATGGCTGATGACAATCGCCACATGGTTCTCTTTGGGGATTAAGGCGTGTAAATGCTGCACATTGGTGGCTATATGGGTGTATGCCATTTTCCCTGCATGCAAAAACTGGCTGCATCCGTATTGGGCCAAATGTACGTTTAAATCATAGACATAGAAATCCACACATTCCGCCTGATGAATCATCTTGCCAATTCTAAGCATCTGCTCTAACGACAATGCCTTTTTGGTCTCCTGCACGGCCTTCCGTTCCAGTTCGCTGATTTTTTTCACCAGAGACACTACGCTCTCTCTTTCTTCAATCCGTATCTTCTCCTTTTCTTCTTCCTCCGCTTCCCAGAGCTTTAACTCGCTGACAAACTGCAGCTTGAAATCCGGATAGCCTTTACACCCTATCTTCCGGCAAAACCTGGTCACGGAGGCAGCACTGGTCAATGTCTTATGCCCCAGCTCTCTGGAGGATAACTGTTCCACCTCCTCCGGATGTTCCAAAATATAGTTACAAATATCCTGTTCCCGTTCGGTTAGTCCCTGTACCTGCTTCATCTCTTTTAATAATAACATAATACAATCCCCCCTAATATCGGCAACTACTCACTTCATCTGTTCATACCGGTTCACCTGAGTTCAACATAAAATACCCATTAAACATTTACAAATTTATCCTTATAATTGGCAATGCACTTTTCAATAATGTGCACGGCCTCTTTTGCATCATCAAACTCATCGACAACCGTATCTTTATCCTCCAATGCTTTGTACACACTGAAGAAATGCTTAATCTCCTCAAAGATATGCTGCGGAAGCTCACTGACATCTGTGTAACAATTATATGTAGGGTCACTATAAGGAATGGCAATAATTTTTTCATCACCCATTCCGTTATCCAGCATTTTCATCACACCGATTGGATAACAGCGCACCAGCGTCAGCGGCTCAATATCCTCAGAGCAAAGCACCAGCACATCTAACGGGTCCTTGTCATCTCCGTAAGTCCTCGGAATAAAACCGTAGTTTGCCGGGTAATGCGTAGACGTGTACAAAATACGGTCCAAAATCAACATTCCCGTTTTCTTATCCAATTCATATTTTTTCTTACTGCCCTTGCTGATTTCAATAACAGCAATAAAATCTGTCGGAAAAATCCGCTCCTCATCAATATCATGCCATATGTTCATCATCTATTCTCCCTTCTATTATATTAGATTAGGCAATTCCTTATTTTACGCTTCAATCAACCCACAGCGGATAAACGCATTTTTGATACCGTCCTTGTCTACATCAGTAGTCACAAAATCCGCAATGTCCTTGAGTATAGGATTGGCATTGCCCATAGCAATAGCAATTCCCGCAGTATGCAGCATTTCCAAATCGTTTTCCCCATCTCCTATGCCAATGGTATCCTTTAAATCCGCGCCAAAATGTCTGACAATAATATCAATACCGTTGCCTTTGTGCATATTCAGCTCCGACACTTCTCCACTGTTTCCCGGCAGTGCAATCGCACTGTCCACCACGGTAAATTCAGCTTGTAAATCCCGCTTAATCTCTTCAGGATTATACTCCCATGTCACATATAACAGCTTGTTTACCGCTAATTTCTGCGGCTCCTCTATCTGTGACAGCGGCTTTGCCAGATCGAAAAAGGCCTTGTCATAAGGCTCGTGATCAGCCTCACAATGTTCTATATATCTGCGTATGGCGTCAAGCCCGATATCATTTACCAGCAGTTCTTCATTCGTTTCCAGAAAAACCGCCATTTTTTTGGTTCCAAAATACTCCAGTAGTTTTGCATTCATCATCTCCGTCATCGGCCGATGATAAATCATTTTGCCGTCCAGCTCCACATATGCACCTGCCGAGCCAACAATGCCGTCTACCGGAACGCTTAAAATATCTTCATGCATTTCACATCTGGCACGTCCCGAACAGATAAAAACCTTATGCCCATTTTTTCTTGCCCGATATATCGCTTCCCTTGCACTTTCCGGGATTACCGCATCTCTTCCCACAAGTGTACCATCGATATCGAGAAATATATACCTTGTATCCATTATCTCCTCCTGTGCAGACCATACCCTGCCTTTGTTGTCCTGCCTTAAAGTATAGCAAATAAAAACAGATGAATCAATAAAAGGCATTAACGTACTTGAAGATTTTGGAATATCCATGTACAGTTAATGCCTTATCTGCCATAATCGCAATCATTGTACTATTCAATTTCCTTTAAGCGATATACCCTTTCGGCAACAACTTCAACCGAGACAGCCTCCTTATGCTAATCTACCAACTCCAACAGCTTGCCTGCCTCATCAGCCATATTGGTGGAAACGTGTTTACTGCTTTGGGAAATCTCAACGTTTTTCTCCACCACATCGGAAATCACGCCAAGACCCTCTACCGCATGAGAAACCGTATCGACATTCTGCCTTACCATATTGGTAATTTCTTTCACGCTTCGGCTTGCCTCTTCGATCTCCTTGACTACGGCAGCAAATTCCTCTGTCGTCTTCTTGGTAATCATCTGCCCTTCTTCCACAGCATTAATGGTATTGGTAATCAGCATACTCGTCTGCCTTGCCGCATCTGCGCTTCTGGCAGCCAAATCACCGACCTGTGTGGCAACCACGGCAAATCCTTTACCTGTTTCTCCTGCTCTGGCCGCCTCAATGGAAGCGTTCAGTGACAGCATATTCGTCTGCTGGGCAATGGAATCAATCTCACCGATAATCTTCTCAATCTCCACTGACATATCGCTGATTTTCTGAATAGAATCCTCCAGCGTTTTCATCTGCATTCCGGTACTCTCCATCTTCTGTGCTGCATTTTCGGCAGCTGCGGCTGCGCTGACAGAGACATCGGCACTGACATTTAACTCGCCTGCCAGACTGCTCATAATCTCCTCTAAATTCCGAACTGCCTGCTTCTGCTCTTCCGTACCATTCTGAATCGCATCCGCCGTGGACAGCGTTTCCTGGGAAACACTGTTTAGATTTGCACAAACCTGTTTGATATTATCGATCAAATCCAGATTATTCTCCATATCCTCTTTCTGCTTAACGAGCAGATTTTCGTTTTCCTGCATATTCTGGCAGATTGCCTCTACCATTTTATTCACACTGTTGCTCAGAAGAGAAAACTCAGGTGTTCCATGTTCATCGACAATGATATCAAAATCCCCTTCCGATATCTTGCCAACGGAATCTGTAATGTTGTGCAGCCCCTTGACGATTTTCACATCCATCATCTGATTAATGATAAAGAGCAGAATCGCAAAAATAATGAACATGCTAATGGATACAACCAGGGTCTGACTAACCTGTTCACTATAATATTCCGATGTCGGTAAAAATGTTCCGATAACCATTCCTTCATATTCTTCCGCAACATATTTACCACGCTTGCCATTTATTTTGGCTGAACCCTTTCCCGCCTTCACCGGAACTCCTGCTTCCTGCGCAGCAGAACCAATCAGAGAAGAATCCGGGTGAGCGAGAATCTCACCGCTTGCACTGTCAACCGCATAGACAAAGCCAGTGCTGCCAAACTCGATTTCCTTGAGAACAACATCAATCTGCGTTCCGGTAAGCATTTCCTCCAAAACCTCCGGACGGATACCAACCTGAACCAGTCCCGGAGCGTCCTTTCTCACTACCCCGATATACTGCATTAATATCCCCTCAGCTGCATTCTCCTGCGGCTCCTGTACAATCTCAATTGAGGGGTCGTCCACAATCACCATAAAAGCAGCCGACTGCTCCCCGCTGTTCATATCAAACCCAACATATGAATCAACTGTACTGTGGGTAATAATTCCTTTTTCATCAATGATGTGAAGCTCATTTACCATCAAACGCTGTTTCACTTCGTCCAGCTTTGCCTTATCATCGATAATGCTTGCATCAGCGGCTATCATATCGGCAAAGGCACGGCTTTTGGCAAGATTATTCTGTCCTAAAGTCTCTGTCAACTGTGCAATCTGCTCGTCATTTTCTGACAACTTCTCTTCCACCGATGCCAGTTTATCATAACTGCTCTGCGTATTATTGTTCTGGCAGACAAACATTTGAATCACTGCCACTGCCACAATCGTAATCGCCAGAGCAATAACCATGCACATGCAAAGATTTTTTGTAAAAATTTTCTTCATTCCCTATCCTCCGTATATATCGTTATTTCACCCAGTTTACCAATTCGTCCAGCATTTTGGGCAGCTCGGTCTCCATATCCTCA
This sequence comes from Clostridium sp., assembly GCA_023666975.1. The sequence goes on along the minus strand of JAMPAW010000046.1, from coordinate 12,106 downwards.
TCGGTGAACTGGCATGTACCGACAGCCTTGTGACCGCCACCGCCGTATTTGAGCATCAGACTTCCGACGTCCACGGTCGAGGTACGGTTCAATATACTGTATCCCACTGCCGCAGAACATCCCTTACCTCCTTTACCATTGACAATCCATGCAGAAATGTTCTGTTCCGGATACATACTGTATATCATAAATCGATTTCCGGAATAAATAGGGTCAACGCCACGTAAATCAGAAATAATCACGTCTTTCTCCACTCTGGTATGCGCCTTAACCATCTCTTTGAACTTCTCGGCCTGCTCAAAATATACGTCAATACGCTCCTTCACATCGGGCAGCTCCAAAATCTCTTCCGTGCTCATCGTTCTGCATGCCTGCATCAGTTCCTCCATCAGACGATAATTGGGAATCGTAAAATTGCGCCACCTTCCCAGACCGGTTCTTGGGTCCATCAAAAATCCGACCAGAATCCAGCCTGTCGGATTCTGCACCTCATCTATCGTCAGATTACCCGAATCTACCTTGTCAACTGCAATCATCATCTCATCAAAATGGGCAAACCGCTCATGACCGCCATAATATTCATAAATAATTCTGGCGCAGGATGGGGTGATTCTGCTCTCGCCCTTATACTTACCCTCCAACTGCTGACGCTCATGCTCACTGGAATGGTGGTCAAACCAAAGCCCACATCCTTCTACAAACGGTACATTTGCCAGAACATCATTCTCATCTACCGGAACCAGACCATCCTGCAAATCCTTTGGATGTGCGAAGGTCCAGGAATCGATAATTCCAGCCTCTATTAATAATGTACCACAAGCAAGTCCGTCAAAATCAGAACGTGTTACTAATCTCATAATCTTTTTTACCTCCCGGAATATTTTATGCATCATATAGATGAATAACGCAGTTGAAACATTTTGCGCATATAATCTTTTATATTTTATCGTATTTTCACCGTTATTTCAAGTATATCCGACAAAAATATTATTATCTGTTTACAGACCGGCAGTTGAATGTGTATCGGAGACCGTATCTAATGGCCATTCTCTCTATTTTCCCCGGTTATACATGGTAACCATAACTTTTTCCCTGCATATTTTAATAGTAAAATCCAGCTAAACAGGTAATTCTATGAACGATCAACCGACTTACAAGCTTCCCCCCTTTCCCATTCCTAACCGTGATATTATCCGGGTTTTTTCTGCAAGAATCGAAGAGATCACCCGCGACCGCAATACAACACTTGTCACCATTTCCTACAATGACTGCATCGGATGTGCCAGACCGGAAGATCTGATCCGCTTAGTCGTAGACCGAAATACCATTATCCATGATGAGCGCGGCCGGAATATCCGCGTCGACGACTTAGAACGCGGAATGACCGTAGACGCCGTCTTTTCATCCGCTATGACAAGAAGTATTCCACCTCAGGCACAGGCCTTTCTGATACGGATAGTACGAAGGCAGTCGATGAACCGGACAACAACCGGAAGAATCACGGAAATCAATGCCCGCAATAATTACCTGATAACCCTCAGTAGTTTAAACCCTGCTTCCGCCGTCCGTTTTAATCTGTCACCCCAAACGGTAATCTTGAACTCTTCCGGTAGAAGAATTCCGTTCTCCCTGCTTGTACCGGGACTCCGTGTGCGGGTTGAACACGCTGCATTCATGACCGCAAGTATCCCTCCCCAGACCACCGCTTTTACTATACAAATCCTGCGATAAATGCACCTGGAACATGTCCTTTGCCGACAAACCCGGAGTAACACATGGCTATATTGCACAACAGACAGCGATAAAAAGCAGACATTGCACAAATACACACTAGTGTTTTCCACTTTACTATGGTACAATGAAAATACTGATTATACTGATAACGGAGAGATAAACAGCCTTATGAATATACAGACACAATGCTGCGGAATGGCAGTGCTTCTGGTTCTTTTTTTGTTCTACCGAAAACAGGACCGGGTTAATCTGAATACGGAAAGGGCATACCTGCGGCTTTTTTTTGTGACCGTAGCTGCCATTTCCATGGATATCTTATCGATTGTTGCGATTGTCAATATGAACCGGCTGAATATCCATTTTGTCCATTTCGTATGCAAAACGTATCTGATCACGATGATCGGCGTGGCACTTTGCAGCCTGTCCTACATTTATGCCGATTTATATACACGCAGCGGCAATTACCGGACATTTATCAAAAAATATATCCTGATTGCCGGAGCCGGTGCGGTACTCATTTATGTGCTGCCGATTTCCATTTATTATGAAAGCGGCAGTACAGATGTCTATACATACGGTCCCAGTGCAATGGCAACCTATGGCTTTGCGCTGAGTTTTCTTGTGCTGAATTTATACTCCATATCCAAACACAAAAACAGCATTAACCCGTCCAGACGGCAGGCGGTCTTTATCTGGATGGCTGTCTGGGTTTCTGCTGCACTGATTCAATTTGTCAACAAAAGCATTCTCGTCATCGGCTATGCGTTTGCCATCGGAATTATGGTACTGTACTTAAAGCTGGAAAATCCCGAACAGAATCTGGATAAGCGTACCGGCCTGTTTAATCAAAATGCCTTTGTGGAATATACGAGACAGCTTCTTGCCGAGAGGCGGCCTTTTTCCGTATTCTGCCTGTACTTTGAGCAGGCCTTTCAGAATGCGGAAGGGGAGCGGCTTGGGATTGAGGTTGCGCAATACCTGAAAGGGCTTCCCGAAACCCGTGTGTTTAAAAATGCCGAAAACGAAATGGTCTTGCAATTTGACGATACCGCCTATGCCGAGGATATCGTCAAGCTGCTGACCGTAAGGTTTAATGCCGGATGGGGCACAGGCGGTTCCATCATTTTGCACCCATATGGAATCTTTATTCCCGATGTGTCCCGTTTTCCCAAGGTACAGGATATTTCTGCGCTTTTCCACTATATTCGGGAAAACAGTAAAAATTATTATGCAGAAAGCTATTTCCTGACTGTTACCGAAGCGTTGGTGGACGATATGCAACGGGAAAAAGAGACGGAACAGTTAATCCTGCATGCCGTGGAAAACAACCGCATTGAAGTTTACTATCAGCCGATTTATTCGACAAAGGAGCAGTGTTTTACCTGCGCAGAAGCGTTGATCCGTATACGGGACGACGGCGGAAATTTAATCTATCCCGGACAGTTTATCGATATTGCCGAAAAAAACGGCATGATTATCCGCATGGGGGAGATCGTCTTTGAACAAGTGTGCCGGCTGCTGTCCACACTGGATTTATCCATGTACGGACTGCATTACATTGAAGTAAATTTATCCGTCGTACAGTGTGCCGATGCCAATCTGGCAAAGAATTTTATTTCCATGATGAAACAATATGGCATCCATCCGAAATGCATTAATTTTGAGATTACGGAATCTGCTTCCCTGACCGCTAAAAACATTCTGCTGGATAACATGAAAAAGCTGATGGATTACGGAGTCCGCTTTTCACTCGATGATTTTGGCACAGGACACTCAAATCTGAATTATGTCGTGGATATGCCAGTGAGCATTGTCAAATTCGATAAGGATATGACCAACGCCTATTTCGAGAACCAAAAAGCCAGATTCGTCATGGATGCCGCGATGCACATGATTCAGGGAATGAACCTCGATATCGTATCCGAGGGAATCGAGACACGGCAGCAGTTTGAAACGATGCGGGACCTTGGCATCCAGTATATTCAGGGCTTTTATTTTTCAAAGCCACTGGCCGGGGAGGATTTCCTTGCATTTTTACTCAATAAGAATTCATAAGCCTGACAATATATATCGTCAGGCCAAAATCATCTATCCAAGAATTTCCCGATACAACCGGAATACATTGCCATATAGGATTCGGTCAATCTCGCTTTCATGAAAACCTTCCACTGCTAATGCCTGCGCAAGTGCTTCCATATTCTCTGCCTTCGGACATCCGGGATAAGGTGGTATCCCGTCAAAATCGCTTCCAAGCCCCAGACATTCCATTCCACCCACGTCTGCAATATGTCTGGCATGCTTGACAATATCCGCCATACCTCTTTTGTCCTCCAGCAGGCTGTGCCCCGCTTCCGTTCCGACAGGCTCTCCCAAAAAATCAGCACAATAATTTAATCCGATTACACCTCCCCGCTCACCGATTCTGCTAATCATATCGTCGGTCAGATTCCTCACCCATGGACATACGCTTCTGGCATTGGAATGACTTGCCACAAAAGGTCTTTTCGTATATCTCAACACATCGTAAAAACCTGCATCCGACAGATGCGAGACATCGATTATCATACCCAGCCTCTCCATTTCCTCCACAAAAGCAATACCTGTCTCCGTCAAGCCCCTGATCGTATCAGGCGTATGGAAATCCCTTTTACCGTCAACATTGGGATATCCAATCTCGTTGGGATAATTCCACGTCAATGTCATCATCCTTACTCCCTGCTCATACAAAAAGGACAGCTTTTCCAGACTTCCTTCACAAGCCTCTCCACCTTCAACCGTGAGCAGTGCGGACATTTTCCCATTATCCATGTTATCCAAAATATCCTTTGTATTCACCACCTGCGAGATCAATGCCGCATTCCGTTCCATTTCCCTTTGAAATACTGCCAGCAGCTCCTCAAAAATCCGAAAAGAGCTTTCCTCAGGCTTCTGCTCGATAAACAGCGCAAAATTTTGTACCTGATAGCCGCCCTTCCTCATTTTCTCCAAATCAATCATCAGATCATTGCTCTTAAGACCAATATCGATCCCCTGCTTTTCCGCCTCCCAAAGTTTATGTATTGTATCACAATGCATATCGATTATTTTCACGCCCTCTCCTCCTTTACCTCTAAATTCCTATCTAAGATTATATTACGAATATCGTGCAAAAATGAAAATTCCGAATGAGTCATCTTATACCCATCCGGAATTCTTTTTCTTCCGTGCTCTGGCAGAGAACAAATTCATCTTACTGAATCGTCTTAATCCACCCCTCTGGAGCCTCTATATTACCCATCTGAATACCGGTCAACGTGTCATACAGCTTCTTGGTCACCGGTCCCATTTCTTCCATGCCACTTGGGAAACAAATCTCCTCGCCATGGTCCACTATCTTTCCGACCGGCGATATCACCGCTGCAGTTCCACAAAGTCCGCACTCCGCAAAATCCTTAACTTCAGCAAATTCCACCTCTCTATGCTCCACAGTTAAACCGAGATATTTCTCCGCAACCACCATCAGGGAACGTCTTGTGATAGAAGGCAGGATACTGTCGGACTTAGGGGTAACAAATTTGCCGTCCTTCGTAATGAAGATAAAGTTTGCGCCTCCGGTTTCCTCTACTTTCGTGCGGGTTGCCGCATCCAGATACATGTTTTCCGAATATCCCTGATTATGTGCATCGACAATTGCATGTAAACTCATCGCATAGTTAAGACCTGCCTTAATATGCCCCGTTCCATGAGGTGCTGCCCGGTCAAAATCCGATACACGAATCGTAATCGGCTTTGCCCCTCCCTTAAAATACGGTCCTACCGGAGTGACAAAAACACGAAACTGATATTCGTCAGCCGGATTTACTCCGATAACCGCATTACTTCCAAACATATACGGCCGGATATATAAAGTAGCACCTGAACCGTATGGCGGAACATAATCGATATTGGCCTGAACGGTCTTTACAACCGCTTCAACAAACCGCTCCTCCGGAAATACCGGCATTTCCAATCTTTTACAGGTATCTGCCATTCTCTGCGCATTCAAATCCGGACGAAAACATACTACCCGTCCGTCTGCCGTAGTATACGCTTTAAGACCCTCAAAACAGGTTTGTGCATACTGTAAAACACAGGCACACTCACTTATTGTTACCGTGGCATCATCTGTCATCACTCCATCGTCCCATGCCCCGTCCTTATAGTTTGATACATACCTCTTTTCGGTTTCAATGTAAGAAAAACCGAGATTTGCCCAATCAATACTCTTACTCATCAAAAAAACTTCCTTTCTTTGGCTGTTTTGCAACACCTGTCTTTTCCATTTGTTGTATTGCCGCATCAATACTATTAGTGTATCACTCACGCACCTTTTGTGCAAGCCTTAATCCTGCGCAGCGCTTCCAATGTATTTTCATAAGTGCCGAATGCCGTCAGGCGGAAATACCCTTCACCGCTTGGTCCAAATCCTGAACCAGGAGTTCCCACCACATTCGCATTGGTCAACAGATAATCAAAAAATTCCCATGAGGTCATTCCGTCAGGAGTAGACAGCCAAATATACGGCGCATTGACACCGCCTGAAACGGTATATCCCGCTGATGCCAATTCCTCCTTAATCACTTTTGCATTATTCATATAATAAGCAATCTGCTCTGCCGTCTGCTTTTTACCCTCCGCTGAATACACCGCTTCACCGGCACGCTGAATAATATACGGTGCACCGTTAAACTTAGTGCCATGCCGTCTTGCCCATAATGCGTTAAGCGAAGTCCCGTCCTCTGCCTTCAACTCCTTTGGCACCACGGCATAACCTAAGCGCGTTCCCGTAAATCCGGCATTTTTGGAAAAACTTTTTAACTCGATAGCGCAGGTCTTAGCTCCGTCACATTCATAGATAGAATGTGGAACGTCCTCCTCGCTGATATATGCCTCATAAGCAGCATCATAGATAATTACCGCTCCTGATTGGTTTGCATAATCCACCCACTGCTGAAGCTGTTCCTTTTTAATGGTTGCCCCGGTGGGATTATTCGGAAAACACAAGTAGATAATATCTGCCGCTTCCTTCGGCAGTTCCGGTGCAAAATCATTTTCTGCCCTGCACGGCATATAGATCACATCACTCCACAGTTCCGTTTCTTTATTATATGTACCTGTTCTCCCCGCCATTGCATTGGTATCTACATATACCGGATAAACCGGGTCGCAAACGGCAATCCTGTTGTTAATGGCAAAAATCTCCTGAATGTTTCCGGAATCACACTTTGCACCGTCGCTGACAAAAATCTCGTCAATGGCAATCTCGACACCTCTTTTTTTGTAATCATTTTCCGCAATGGCACTTCTTAAAAACTCATAGCCAAGATCCGGTGCATAGCCATGAAAAGTCTCTTTTACCGCCATCTCGTCCACTGCCTTGTGAAGACTGTCAATAATTGCCGGGGCTAACGGCTGCGTCACATCTCCTATTCCCAGAGAAATAATTTCTCTGTCGGGATTGACCTCCTTATACGCATTCACTTTCCTGCCTATCGTAGAAAACAGATAGCTTCCGGGCAGCTTTAAATAATTCTCGTTTACCTTAAACATAATTTCTTAACCTCCATATCCTAACCACAGTCCTCTCTGCTGCCTTAATTGCTGCTTTTCCCTCAAGAACTTCCGGTCATCATTATCTTTTTAGATATCCTCCTTCTCTACGGCAGAGAAATCTCCCCGTCAAACACAACTGCCGCCGGTCCGGTCATATACACAAGATTTTCTTCCCTGTCCCAGCGTATCTGCAAATCGCCTCCCAGCAAATGAACGGTAATCTCCTCTTCTGTCAGACCATTCAAGACACATGCCACGGCACTGGCGCAGGCACCGGTCCCACAGGCCAAAGTTTCCCCCGAACCTCTCTCCCAGACCCGCATATTCACCGTTTTTCTATCCAGGATTTGAATAAATTCCGTATTTATCCGGTTGGGAAATAACGCATGCGCTTCAAACTCCGGACCAATTTTTTCCAACTCAAAGTGCTCGGTATCCTCAACGAATACAATACAATGCGGATTCCCCATCGATACACAGGTCATCCGATATTCTCTTCCGCCTGCAACAATCGGTTCATTGACAAGAATTTCCTTGTCAGATTTCACCGGAATAGCAAACGGTCTAAGTTCCGGCTCTCCCATATTGACGGTAACCGTCTGCACCCGGCCGCCGGCGGCCTGTAATTTGAGGTATTTAATCCCTGCCAGAGTTTCCACTGCAATATCGGTTTTATCCGTCAGCCCATAGTCATATACATATTTCGCCACACACCGGATTCCATTTCCGCACATCTCGGCCTGAGAGCCATCGGCATTATACATTTCCATGCAAAAATCCGCCACGCCAGACGGCTTAATCAAAATTAGCCCGTCCGATCCGATGCCAAAATGCCGGTCACTGATTTGCACTGCCACATCAGACGGATTTGCAAGTTCTTCTTTAAAACAATTCACATAAACATAATCATTTCCTAATCCCTGCATCTTTGTAAACTTCATGCTCCACCTCCCTAAAAAATATCCAAAATCATATGCGCCGTTTCAATCAAACTGGTTCCGCTGTTCATGCTCTTTTGCTGCAAATAGCGATGCGCCTCTTCCTCACTCATTGCTTTATTCCTCATTAAAAGCATTTTAGCCTGAACAATAACCTGTTTTTCTTCCTCAGACCGCGCAGCCGGTTTGGCTTTTTCCCGTTTCATCCTATGATACAGCCTGTCATATATCAGTTGAACCTGTTCTACCAAATCTGCCCCTTTAATCGGCATGGAAAGACAGACAATATCACTGGAACTGCATTCCGAATAATGCCGCTTCGAGGCAATTAACAGCATCTCAAACGTGTCCGGCAGATATTCCAACAATTCACTGTACATCATGTCTGCAAACTTATATCCCCCGACCACAATTCCATAGTCCAGATCATCTGTTAAATTGATAACCTGCGCCGCAGTCGTACAGGCGGCTGTCACCTGAATACCACTGCGCACCAACAGATTTTTAATACTTTTGGCTTCTTCCAGCTTAGGAAATACTACGATTACGCTAATCACGCTCTTCCTCCCCGCACCCTGCCGCATTGCTTAACGTCCGGTTTTATGGGCGCATTTATGTCAAATCTACTCTCCCAAAAGTTCTCAAATCTTATACAGATATTCATCAATCTCCCACTCGGTCACCTGCTCCCGGAATCGATTCCACTCAGAGCGTTTTGCTGCCAGATATTTTGCATGGACATGCTCTCCTAATACGGCTTTCATAAACTCATCATCTTCAAAATAGTGGCATGCCTTACTGAGATTCGACGGAATTGCCTCGATTCCCTGCTCCTCCAATTCTTTCTTGGTCATTGTATAAACATTGCAGTCTACACTGTCAGGAATTGTCAGCTGACGTTTTATCCCGTCAAGCCCCGCTGCCAGACAGGTGGCAAACAACAGATACGGATTGGCTGCCGGGTCCGGAGAGCGCAGTTCAATGCGCATATTAGTCCCTCTGGTAGACGGAATGCGAATCAGCGGACTGCGATTGCCTTCAGACCATGTAATATACATCGGTGCCTCAAATCCCGGCAGTAAACGCTTATAGGAATTAACAATCGGATTTGCAATCAGGGTCATTCCTTTCATATGGCTCATCAAACCGGCAATAAATTGATAAGTTTCTTTGCTGATACCGTTTGGTGCCGAATGGTCATTAAAGATATTTACGCCTTCTTTTGACAGCGACATATTCATGTGAAGCCCGGACCCACATACCCCATACACCGGCTTCGGCATAAAACTGGCAAACAGGCCGTGACGCTTGGCAATCGTCTTCACTACCAGCTTAAATGTCATCATGTTATCCGCTGCTTTCAGGGCATTAGTATACTTAAAATCAATCTCATGCTGGGCAGGTGCCACCTCGTGGTGCGATGCCTCGATTTCAAATCCCATAGCCTCCAAATTCAAGATGATATCCCGACGGGCATTCTCACCTAAATCCAATGGGGAAATATCAAAATATCCCGCCTTCTCATGCGTAATTGTAGTAGGCCTTCCCTCGTCGTCCGTATGGAACAAAAAAAATTCACACTCAGGTCCCACATTAAAACTATACCCCATATCTGCCGCTTCCTTTAGTACTTTCTTTAAAATATACCTGGGGTCCCCTTCAAACGGTGTGCCATTTGGCCGATACACATCGCAAATCATTCTGGCCACTTTACCGTGCTGCGGGCGCCACGGAAAAATTTCAAATGTATTGAGGTCAGGGTATAAATACATATCCGATTCATCAATGCGCACAAAACCTTCAATAGACGAGCCGTCAAACATACATTTATTATCCAAGGCTTTTTCCAACTGACTGGAAGTAATTGCCACATTTTTCAACGTTCCAAACATATCTGTAAATTGAAGCCGGATAAACTCAATATCCTCTTCTTCTACCAATTTCATAATATCCTGTTTTGTATACTTGCTCATATGCCCTCTCCTTTAACAGTTCCATATTGTCTGCTGTTATTCCTCAATGAAACGCACATATTCTTCTAAGGAATAACTTGATTTATATATCAGCAACGCTTCATATTCAACTCATGTTATCATACTTATATATTTTTTTCAATGAATTTTATCTATCTTTCTTTAAGATTAAATTAATTTTCAACGTAAAAAGGTGGAGAAACCTGTTTTCCGGCTTTTCCACCTTTTCATTATGAGCAATGTAATCCAAGCTCCCCATGGGACTCGAACCCACGACCTACGCATTACGAATGCGTTGCTCTACCAACTGAGCTAGGGAAGCACATTAAATACTTTATTGTCATTCAACTGCCACTGTATTGCTACCGTGGCAGCTGAAACTTTGCAAATACTAATCCACTACATAAGGCATTAATGCGATATGGCGTGCTCTCTTAATTGCAACGGTCAAAGCTCTCTGATGCTTTGCACAGTTGCCGGTAATTCTTCTAGGAAGAATCTTACCTCTCTCTGAAATATATCTCTTTAACTTATTTACATCTTTATAATCGATTAAATTATTCTCCTCCGAACAGAACACGCATACTTTCTTTCTTCTGCGGATATTTCTTCTCTTCATTGGAGCATCGCCACGTTCCGGCTTATCTGTTTTATTATATGCCATTTTCATTTCCTCCTATTTTACTGGAATGGGAGTTCGTCTTCAATGCCTTCCGGTATACTCATAAATCCATCTCCACTGGCTGCGCTGGGAGTAGGACGGCTTCCGCCGGAGAAATCTGCGCCTCCGTTACTCTGAGCCGCATTTTTACTTTCTGCAAATTCCTGATTCTCCACAACAACCTCAGTGGTATATACCTTCACGCCATCTTTGTTTGTATAACTTCCTGTCTGTATTCTCCCGTCGATACAAATCTTAGTTCCCTGTTTAAAATACTTCTCTGCAAATTCAGCTACTCTTCCAAAAGCTACACAGGAAATAAAATCTGCAGTCTGATTCTGATCGCCGCCATTTCTCTGAAATCTGCGGTCAACCGCAAGTGTATATCTGGCAATCGCCAAATTGTCATCTCTATTCTGAGAATACCTCACTTCAGGGTCTCTTGTCAAACGTCCCATCAAAATTACTTTATTCATATCTGGATTCCTCCTATTCGTTATGCGTCTTGTCTAACGCATAGATATCTGATGATCGGCTCCATAATACGAACTTGAGCTTCAATCTGTGCCGGAACATCAGACTCCGCATCGAATTGGATGAAGTAATAAAATCCTTCTTTCATCTTCTGGATTTCATAAGCTAATCTCTTCTTACCGGCATCCTCAACGTTAGTAACATTACCGCCAAACTTGGCAATTAACTCTTTTGCCTTCTCAACAGCATCTGTTCTAGCATCGTCTTCGATTTTTGCACTGACAACTAACGCTAATTCATACTTATTCATATCTTATGCCACCTCCTTATGGTCTCTGGCCCTCCCCATCACTGAGAGAGCAAGGAAAATTGTGCTTTACATCACAGGACTAGATTGTAACACAACAAACCTTACAAATCAAGCATTTTCTAAAAAACCTTTGAAATTCTTTTCCACTAATTTGCGTGCCAGCATAACCTGATGGTTACAACCGGTACATCGCAATCTAAAATCAGCGCCTACTCTGATGATCTCCCATGAATTGGCTCCGCAGGGATGTTGCTTTTTCAATTTGACTATCTGTCCAACTTCAAAATTCATAAACCAGCTTCCTATTATCCTTCTTTATATAAATAATTAAAAAGAAAACCCCTTAATTCCTGCCTGTTAATTAAGAGGTATAAACAAATGCCCAGAGCCGGAATCGAACCAGCGACACGAGGATTTTCAGTCCTCTGCTCTACCAACTGAGCTA
>JAMPAW010000045.1 GCA_023666975.1 Clostridium sp. | reverse complement strand
ATCATCCAATATACAATTAAACCGGAGTTTAAGCTGTCTCCTTCCGTTTTGCATAGTGCTTCTATCTTCACCATTTCTTTGTCTATGCATAATCCATACTTTTGCAGCTTACCAGAAGCTTTTCCGCCACAAAAAAACAGAAAAACACCGGAAGCTCTGTCAATCACCCACCATGACGGTGTATATTCTTTCCCCGTGCTGTCTTGAAGCCCAAGCGAATGGATAGATTGGATATCCTCTGCATTTTCAATTTCTTCACTGATAAAATTCATACTTGCCCTCTATGCTTTTACAATCTTTTTACAGCTTTTTGCTAAAAAACCTCAGACCGGATAATTTTTATTCTTTCTCATGTGAAAAATAGCTATCACTACAATATTTTCACTTTGCAGGAGTATCAATTACATTCCCGTCATCAGCAGCAATCCTAAATTTCTATTTCCGCAATACCGAAATCAAAAAATAGCCTTCACAGAATCATCTCTGCCAGCTGCGCCGGTGAAGAGACAATCCTTTCTGCACCGTTCTCCACTAAGAACGTGCGGTCCTTAAATCCCCACTCGACGGAAATGCAATCCATTCCGGCATTTTTTGCCGTCATAATATCCACTTCGGAATCCCCTATGTATACCGCGTCCTCCTTTTGTATGGCAAGCTGCCGCAAAACCTCATTTACCGAATCGGGAGCAGGCTTTTTTTGCACGCCTTTCCGCTCTCCAACGGATACCTGAAACAGATTTTCAAAATATCTGGTGCACAGTTCCTGTACCGCTCCATCTGGCTTATTGGACACGACAGCAGTCAACACGCCATTTTCCCTCAAGGCTGCCAATATTTCGAGAATGCCGTCATAGGGTTTTGTGCGGTCACAGCAGTGCACCATATAATGGCGGCTAAAGACTTCATATACCTGCTCCGTTTCATCTGCTAAACAGCCCGCAGGCACCCCTCTCTCCACCAAAAGCCGGACTCCATTTCCGACAAAACTACGCACCTCTTCCAAAGTACGCTCTGGAAATCCAAATTGCCGCAGTGCATAATTCAAGCTGCCGGCAAGGTCCTCCAATGTATTCAGCGTTGTCCCGTCCATATCAAAAATTGCCAATTTGTACTTCATCGAATCCCTCCCGTTTCAAATGACGATAACCATTACCGGGCTATTATAATACATTTTCCACTTTTTGTACATTTGGCACACAGAAAAATTAACTTCTGTTGCAAATACCCCTTGTGATTTTCTTCATTTCCGATATAATACTTTATAGAATTAACAGGAGGATAGATTTATGCCAAACAGAACAGATATACACAAAGTACTCATTATCGGTTCCGGTCCGATTGTCATCGGTCAGGCATGTGAGTTTGACTATTCCGGTACACAGGCATGTAAAGCCCTCAGAAAATTGGGCTATGAAATTGTACTGGTCAACTCCAACCCTGCCACCATTATGACCGACCCGGAAACTGCTGATGTGACTTACATTGAACCGTTAAACGTAGACCGTTTAGAACAGATTATTGCAAAGGAGCGTCCCGACGCACTGCTGCCTAATCTGGGTGGACAGTCGGGATTGAACCTTTGTTCCGAATTATATAAGAAAGGAATCCTTGACAAGTACAAGATTCAGGTCATCGGTGTTCAGGTAGATGCGATTGAGCGCGGAGAAGACCGGATTGAATTTAAAAAGACCATGAATCAGTTAGGCATTGAAATGGCCAGAAGTGAGGTTGCCTACAGCGTAGACGAGGCATTAAAGATTGCCGACGAGTTAGGTTACCCCGTAGTCCTTCGTCCCGCATATACCATGGGCGGTGCCGGCGGCGGACTGGTCTATAACCGGGAAGAGCTGAAGACGGTTTGTGCCAGAGGTTTACAGGCAAGCCTTGTCGGACAGGTTCTTGTCGAGGAATCGGTATTAGGCTGGGAAGAATTAGAGCTTGAGGTTGTCCGTGACCGTGAGGGCAATATGATAACCGTATGCTTTATCGAAAACATTGACCCACTGGGTGTCCACACGGGAGATTCTTTCTGCTCTGCGCCGATGCTTACCATCTCGGAAGAATGCCAGAAGAGACTGCAGGAGCAGGCGTATAAGATTGTGGACTCCGTACAGGTCATCGGCGGCACCAATGTACAGTTTGCGCACGATCCCGTCACCGACCGTGTCATCGTTATCGAAATTAATCCCCGTACCTCCCGCTCGTCTGCACTGGCCTCCAAGGCGACCGGCTTCCCAATTGCACTGGTATCCGCTATGCTGGCAACCGGCCTTACGCTAAAGGATATCCCGTGCGGCAAATATGGTACGCTGGACAAATATGTTCCTGACGGAGATTATGTTGTCATCAAATTTGCCCGCTGGGCATTTGAAAAATTCAAAGGCGTAGAGGATAAGCTTGGCACCCAGATGCGGGCGGTAGGTGAAGTCATGAGCATCGGCAAGACATATAAAGAAGCATTTCAAAAGGCAATCCGCAGCTTAGAGACTAGCCGTTACGGTTTGGGTCACGCCAAAGACTTTGACACGATGACCAAGGAAGAGCTGCTGAAGCTTCTGATTACCCCGTCCAGCGAACGGCATTTTATTATGTATGAAGCACTCCGCAAGGGTGCAACCGCTGATGAGATTTTTGAGATAACCAAGGTAAAGCACTATTTTATTGAGCAGATGAAAGAACTGGTAGACGAGGAAGAAGAGCTATTGAAGGCAAAAGGTGCTCTTCCGGCAGACGAGCTTCTCATCAGGGCCAAGAAGGACGGTTTCTCCGATAAATATCTGAGCCAGCTTCTGGAAATCCCGGAGGAGAACATCCGCAATCATCGTATCGCCTTAGGGGTAGAAGAGGCATGGGAGGGTGTCCATGTCAGCGGCACGGAAAACAGCGCCTACTACTATTCCACCTACAATGCCGAAGACAAAAATCCTGTTTCCGACAACCGGAAAATCATGATTCTCGGCGGTGGTCCAAACCGTATCGGCCAGGGTATTGAATTTGATTACTGTTGCGTACATGCTGCTCTCGCACTCAAAAAGCTGGGCTTCGAGACCATCATTGTCAACTGCAATCCGGAAACCGTGTCCACAGATTATGATACCTCCGATAAACTGTATTTCGAGCCGCTCACACTGGAGGACGTTCTCAGTATATATAAGAAGGAACAACCGTTAGGTGTCATCGCACAGTTCGGCGGACAAACTCCGCTTAATCTGGCAGCTGAACTGGAGAAAAATGGTGTCCGTATTCTAGGAACCTCACCGTCCGTCATCGACCTTGCCGAGGACCGCGACCAGTTCCGTGCCATCATGAAAAAACTGGAGATTCCTATGCCGGAATCCGGAATGGCAACCACGGTAGATGAGGCCACTGCCATTGCACAGCAAATCGGATATCCGGTTATGGTTCGTCCGTCCTACGTGCTCGGAGGGCGCGGTATGGAAGTTGTATACGATGACGAGAGCATGACGGATTATATGAATGCGGCCGTAGGTGTAACACCGGACCGTCCAATTCTCATTGACCGTTTCCTGAACCATGCCTTAGAGTGTGAGTCCGATGCCATCAGTGACGGAACCCATGCATTTGTTCCCGCAGTCATGGAACATATTGAGCTTGCCGGTGTGCACTCCGGAGACTCAGCCTGCATTATCCCTTCCGTTCATATCTCTGCCGAAAACGTAGAGGTAATCAAGGAATATACCAGAAAGATTGCCGAGGAAATGCACGTAAAGGGACTGATGAATATGCAGTATGCCATTGAAAATGACAAGGTATACGTATTGGAAGCCAATCCAAGAGCTTCCCGTACGGTTCCGCTGGTATCCAAGGTCTGCAACATCCGCATGGTGCCTCTGGCAACGGAAATTATCACGAGCGAACTGACCGGCAGGCCGTCTCCCGTTCCTGCACTTAGAGAGCAGGATATTCCATACTATGGCGTAAAGGAGGCTGCCTTCCCGTTTAATATGTTCCAGGAGGTTGACCCTGTACTGGGACCGGAAATGCGTTCCACGGGTGAGGTATTGGGGTTGTCCCCTTCCTATGGCGAAGCATTTTTCAAAGCACAGGAGGGTGTCCAGTCTAAACTTCCGCTTGAAGGAACCGTATTGATTTCCGTGAACCGCAAGGATAAGGCAGAAGTGGTTGAAGTTGCAAAAAGCCTGTCCGATGACGGATTTGATATTATTGCCACAGGCAACACGTATGAGTTAATCAACGAAGCCGGCATACCTGCCAAAAAGGTGAAAAAGCTTTACGAGGGACGTCCGAATATTCTGGATATGATTACGAACGGCGATATTGATTTAATCATCAATTCCCCGGTCGGAAAAGACAGCGTAAACGACGACAGTTATCTGAGAAAAGCGGCCATCAAGGCAAAGATTCCTTACATGACTACGATTGCCGCTGCCAAAGCCACTGCCGACGGTATCCACTACATCAAGACGCACCACACAGGCGAAATCAAATCGCTACAGACACTGCACAGTGAAATAAAAGAGAAATAAACTGCAAATGCGGTCAAGCCCCTTAAAGCCTGACCGCATTTTTGTCTGCATTGTGCTATTTAAGTATTCCCTGAAGATGGACAGTCAATCCTCTCTTTTTTCCACGTAAAGCTGCTGCAGCCGTTGAAGCTCCTGCCGGAGCTGTTCCCTCACCGTGTCCGGTGAGAGCAGTTCTACACCATCGCCAAGGGCAAAAAGCCAGCCAAAAAATTGTCCGCTCACAGCAACATTTACATGAATATCAAAATGGTCTTCATCGACAGAATAGAACGGGACCTCTTTTCCGAAATGGTCGATGACCACTCCCGCCAAATGCTTTTGAAAGCGAAGGGTAACCGCCTCCTCCGTTCCTGCAAACATCCGAAATACCTTCGTCGTATACGCTGCCATATCAAACTGCGCAAAGTACTCTGCCCCGGCACGTTTCTCCTCCGTGATCGACAGCCTAAGCATCCGGTCTACCCGGTAATGCTTTATCTTGTCCGCCTCGTCATCAAAGCCGACGAGATAATAATTCTCGGCGTCCCACAGCAAAGACCACGGACTGATATAGTAATATTTCCCGCCATGCCGCAGTTCCATTTCTTTCCGCTCATTCCACTGAAAATAGTGAAACCTTACCCTGACATCCTGCGTGATTGCCTGATGAAGCAAATCCACGTTATAATAGATACTCTCATTCATGTTTTTGATGCGTCCGGACACATACACCTGCCGTTGAAGCTCCTTTGCCTCATATTCACTGGCAAACTGCTCCAGCTTATGCACCAGCTCTCTCGACTTACGGGCAGTAATAAATTTGGAGGACTGTACGGAATCTACCAGCAGCTTTAATTCTGCCAATTCAAACTGCCTGCTTCCGATATGATAGGCAAACACATTCTGCGAACCGCTGTTTTCCCCGATGATATCCAGCCCGTACAGCCGCAGTGCTTCCATATCCGCATAAATACTCTTGCGCTCGGCGGTAATTCCATAGCCTTGAAGGGCAGCGAGAATCTCCGCCATAGTCATGCAGTGGCGGTCATCGGTTTTCTCTAATAAAATTTTCATCAGATACAGCAATTTCAGCTTTTGATTTGCTCCTCTCGCCATAAGCGTCCACTCTCCTTTCCCCGCTCTGCCAATGGTTATATCTCGTCCACAGTTCAAATGCACATCCCACCAATGCACAATGTATAATTTCCGCTTATATGCAAAAACTAAAACCTAGCATGATATAAATGGAGGTAAAAACATGGACAACAGTGATACAGTCAAATTATTAAAAGAATGTGATGCCGGAACAAAAATGGCGGTCTCCTCTATCGACGAGGTATTGGATAAGGTCGAAGACTCCGAGCTCCGGCAGCTGCTGACAGAGAGCCGTGAACATCACGAAAAATTAGGCAACGATATCCACAACCAACTCATCGAACACCACAGCGAGGAGAAAGACCCCAGTCCAATGGCAAAGGGTATGTCCTGGCTAAAAACCAACGTAAAAATCGGCATGGAAGAAAGCGATGCCATGATTGCAGATGTCATGACAGACGGCTGTAATATGGGAATCAAATCCATCTATAAATACCTTAACCAGTATGGTGCAGCCGATGACACATCGAAAAAAATCTGTAACCGGTTGGTTGATATTGAGGAACAGCTCTGTCACAAACTCCGCTGTTATCTATAGCAGATAACGGCAACGCCTCTCTTCCGCCAATGAATCAACTTCCAAAGTGTCCTGCGACTGTCTTTAAATGCTCGATAACCGGCAGATGCTGTGGACATGCTTTCTCGCATTGACCACAGGCAACGCAGGCACTTGCCTTGCCAAAGTTTTTCGTCAACCGCTCATAATATTCCTGCTGGGGTTTCCAGCCCTTTTCTTTGATTTCCTGTTTATCCGCATTATAAAGTGAAAAATATTTCGGTATGGCGATCTTCATCGGACATCCGTCCGTACAGTAGGAACAGCCGGTGCAGGCAATCTCAATATTCTGATTAATCATATTTACCGCCTGCCCGATGATTTCCTTCTCCTTCTCTGACAGGGGAACAAAGTCTTCCATATATCCGGTATTGTCCAAAAGCTGCTCCATATTGCTCATTCCGCTGAGTACCATTTTGACATTTGGAAGGCTTGCGGCAAAGCGGATCGCCCATGACGGAACGGACATCTTATCATTATATTCCCTGAAAATCCGCCGAACGCTTTCCGGCACCTGCGCTAAGGTTCCGCCCTTCACCGGCTCCATAACGATTACCGGCAAACCGTGTTTTACCGCCGTCTCATAGCACTTCTCCGACTGAATTCCCTCACTTTTCCAGTCCAGATAATTTATCTGAAGCTGGACAAATTCCATTTCCGGCTGCTCCGTCAATACCCGGTCCAAAAGCTCGGCATTGTCATGATAGGAAAATCCGATGTGCCTGACCAGCCCCTGCCGCTTCTTCTCGATAAGCCAGTTAAAGCAGTCTAATTCCGTATAGATTTCATAATGGTCCTGTCCGATATCGTGAAGAAGATAGTAGTCAAAATACTCCACGCCGGTCTTTTCCAACTGCTGGTTGAAAATATCGTCCCGGTCGGCCTTTGTCTTGAGATAACCTGCATGTAGCTTGGTTGCCAGAGTATAACTGTCCCTCGGATAACGTTCAACCAATGCTTCTTTCGCCGCATTCTCGCTTTGGAACCCACAATACATCCATGCCGTATCAAAATAGGTAAACCCTTTTTCGATAAAGGCGTCCACCATTTTCTTCGTCAGCTCCATATCAATCGCCGCCGGGTCGTCAGGATTTAATACCGGCAGCCGCATTAAACCGAACCCCAACTTTTTGTTGCCAAAAGAAATTTGTTCTCCACTCATTACCACCCGTTCCTCCTCTTCCCTTTTTCTAAAAATATTGTATATGATTCGGCCGGTTTATGCAATCACTTTTATTTCTCCTGTATCTGTTCCGTACTGATTCTTCCGTCTGAAATCATCACTACCCGCTTCATCTTATCCGCAAGACGGATATCATGCGTAACAAGAATAATCGTAATTCCCAGCCTTTTGTTCAGGTCGTGAAATAAGTCCTGAATCCGGCCGGCTGTTTGGGAGTCCACTGCTCCGGTCGGTTCATCTGCCAATAGAATCTCCGGTTCATTGGCCAGCGCAACGGCTATGGCAATCCGCTGCTGCTCACCACCGGACAGCTGTGCCGGATAAGCCGCCCTTCGGTGAAGCATGTCCACGCTTTCCAATAATTCCACCGCTCTTTTCCTTCTGCCGGCCGAACTCATGCCATTAAAATACATTGGCACTTCTACATTTTCCAGTGCCGTCAGATAGGGAAGCAGATTTCTGGAAACGTTTTGCCAGACGAACCCTACTTTTTTCTTTCTGTAATTCACCAGCTCCTTATCATTGAAGCGATACAAATTCTGTCCTGATACATACAGACGTCCGGCAGAAGGCCTTTCCAGCCCGCCGATCATATTCATCAGCGTTGTTTTCCCGCTTCCGCTCTTGCCGATTATCGCCAGCATTTCTCCTCTCCTCACCTCTAAACTCAACCCCTGTAAAGCCACGACTTCTAAATCCTCCGTTTTATAAATCTTGACCAGGCCATCACAACGAATCAAGACCCCCGGAGCACCTTCTGCTTCAGCCATTCCCTGACCCATGTTCTTCTCTTCCAATAATCTCACCATCCTCCAGCTCATAAACGACATCCCCGAAATCCATTAGCCCCGAGTCATGCGTGGTCATAATCATCGTCATGCCCTCCGTTGCAATCAATTCTTTAAACAGCTTCACCACGGTAAGACCGGTCGCCGTGTCCAACGCCCCAGTCGGCTCATCGGCAAAAATAATTTTCGGTTTATGTGCGATTGCTCTCGCAATAGCCACCCTTTGCTGTTCACCGCCGGACAGCTGGTCCGGCATATGGTTAAGCCGCCCTTCAAGCCCTACCATTTTTAACACCTGCTTAATTCTCTCATCTCTGTTCCCCTCATAATCTGCCAGCCGCAGTCCATAATCCACATTCTCATAGGCACTCATTATCGGAATCAGTGCCACAGACTGAAAGACAAAACCTATCTCATACCTCCGGAGCCGCTCCCGCTCCCCTGTACTCATTCCGCCAAGCTCCCTTCCCCCGATAAACACTTCCCCTTCCGTCGCTTCATCCAGCGCACTCAGTATATTTAGCAGTGTCGTTTTACCGGAACCGGAACGCCCCTTTAATATTGTCAGCTTTCCTCTCGGAATATCAATATCGATACCCTTTAATGCATAAAACGTATTTTTCTCCGCCACGGAAAACGCCCTCACTATGTTTGCCGCCCTAATCACATATTCCATGCTAATCCTCCCCCATCTTAATCGCCTGAATGGTATCCGAATTTTTCAAAATGTAACGAAGCACCAGCAGGCAGACCACAATCATCAACAATACGATAACAAAAAGCCTGCACATATCTACGGCATCAATAAATATCTGCAATCCCACGTTATGTCTTTGCGGCAGATATACGACAGAGAGAATCCCGGCAAAAAGAAGCGTAGTCCCAACACCGGTCACACCGCCCATAAGCACTGCGGGAAAGGAAGAAAAAATCTGCTCGTTTACCAGCATCTTATTTATCTCCTTCCTACTCATTCCCATCGCCTTATAAATGCCAAACAGTAATTCCCTCTGTTTAATTGAGGTAATCCAGTATATCAGAAACCCGGCTGTACAAAGGATTATACTGACAATAAAGCTTAACGTAAATAATCCGTTAGTAATCTGTATCATTGCCGTATCACGTATTTCCCTGATCTGTTCGTCCGCTCCTGTCACGTCATCTGTCTGTATCCCCTTCTCTGCAAGAAATTCCTTTATCTCTGAAACAGAGGCTTTGTCGTCCAAATCCATCCATATCTCATACGGCCAGTCACCAAAAACGGCCACCTCATGCGCATAATTGACGACAATCATATATTTCTGCTGTTCTACCCATTTTCCATCTTCGTCATCGCCATAACCGTACTGTACATATCCCGGCCATGCGTCAAAGATACCGCATACAATTCCGCTGCAGCCTGCCGCATCCTCCTGTCCCCTGCCGGAAAGCGTATTTTGCCTTGTATACTTTATGCTGTCCCCTGCCTTCACCCCCAAATCCTCCGCCATGTTCCGTGAAATCAATACACCGGCACTATTTTGGGCCAGCGCATTTAAATAATTGTACCAATGCTCCTGATTTAATCCGTCCTGTAGCGAGACAACCTCGCCAAATTCCCTGGTATGCACGGCCAGCATACTGCACTCCGGCAAGACCTTTTTCGATGCAGCCACCAACACATTATCGTCCCGGACTACTCTCGTCATTCCGTTACATATTGTCCCGGTAAGAGCGGCAAACCGCTGATAATCCGGTTCTTCGTAGTAGTGCACCACCTCCCATGCCTGAGAGTCATAGTAAGCCTGCGGATTCCAATGCTCCTTCACCACCACATCTGCACCCACTTCATATCTGGTCCGCAATTCATTATTTCTATTAATGGTTCCCGCCACATTTGCATCAAATATTCCCATACCAATCGTGACAATCAGAAATACGGAGATAAACTTCCGTTTCCTGCCCGTCCGCATAATCTGCAAAAAGGACGCATACTTATGCGGCTTCCACTTATCCCTTCCGATATGGTAAACCCAGCCAACCACATATTTGATCAATCGCTGGCCCAGCAATCCACAGGCCAGCAGGAAAACAGATACATTGAGGAATACCACAGGGTCCAGCCTCTCACCAGTCATCACTTCCCATGCCAGCAAACTCTTTTGCTTATTGTAATTGTATAACAGATAGGACGACACGGTAAGCAGCACGATATCCACAAAATATTTCTCTATAAAATCCGCAGACTGCCGCTCTGCCTTTTTGTGCTTATCCTCTACAATGGAATAGCGCGAGTACCGGATTACCGGAATCATCACAAAAACCATAACAATCAGTGCGGCAAAAAAAGCAGATAAAAGCATTTCCCATGTCGCCTGATAAACGGCAGTCGATTTTGCAGAAAACTGCAAAAAAGCATCTGTAGAAGCCGCCAGCCTGCATAGCAGATATCCGAGCGGCAGTCCTGCCAAAATACCGGTTCCGGTCAAAACGAGCTGTTCGCACATATACAGCCATACGATCTGTTTTGGAGAAAATCCCCTGCTGCCAAGCATAGCGATTTCCGACGTCTCCAGAGCAAGGATTTGTCCGGAAACCATGTAGACAAAAGCCAAAAGCATGACAAAAACCGGCAGCTCCAGCACCCGGAATATCGTGTCCACAAACCGCTTATCCTCCTTGTATTCTTTTATCAACGGAGTAAAATTATCGTTAAATTTGTCGTCTTTTTCATGAAACTGCCCTATATAATATTCCAAATCCGTTATATTTCTACTATTTATCTCCGCATAATCCAGCAGCATATAAATGTCATACGATACCTCATCTACGGAAAATCTCCTGATGATTTCCCCCATGGCCTCCTCACTGACAAAAACCTGTTTCTTCCATTCATCGGCCTCCACATGCCAGAAGATATCCCGGCTGTTTAGCTCGTCAAAAATCCCTGCCACCTGCATGGTCAGTATATTCCCCTCTGTATCCGTGCAGCCCGTAAATTGTATCTGTTCCCCTGCCACCAGTCCCAGCTCGTCCATAACGCTCTCTGTTATGATACACGGATATACTCCATTCTTATCGCTTGCATTTTCTGTCTGTCCGGACAGCCCGTCCTGATAAAATGTTCCCTTTAATATTTTCGCATGGTTCTCCAGCTCCGGTATGCAGGCAATATCTGTCCAGTTCACCTCCGTTCCATACTGCCGTTCAACCATGGACCCCTTTACCCATATATGCACTTCTGTCTCCCGCTCAGCAATTTCCATATATTCTTTCCATGTCCGCTGATAACTCTCTATCTTGTCTGTCAGTTTACTGAAATCCACGCTGCCCTCTGCCGTCACGGAAGCGCTCCGCTCTATCACTGTCGGATATTTATTGCAGCTTTCTATATAATGCTCAAATTTACTCTGAATCAGTTTGTCTAACGAGCCACGCTTAAACATCGGCGTACATGCGGCTATGGCAATAAACAAAGTTATTCCCAATAACAGACAGCCATTTAAACATTTTTTGTTTTGCAATTTTCTCTTTATCCATTTATCCATTATACGCCTACTCCTTATCTAAACCCTGTCCTGCCACAACATCACCGTCCTTCAGCCCCTCTAATACACAGGTATCGGCTACCGTGTTCAACGCTTCATCTGTTTTTACATATTGCTTTACCAATATACCGTCTACGATTTTCCAGACATAGTAATACTTGATGCCGGACTGCCATTTATGGGCTTCCTCGTTTACCATATATGCCGGAAGAACCACCACGTCCTGCAGTCTTGCCCTGGCATAAGAGCTAAGCACCTCCTGACTTTGTACATGGGAATAAAATGTCTCCTCGTCCATATCCGCAAACGCCGAATCGTCTATCACGGCATATGCATAATTGCCATTTGCAGCCGCAATGCTTTTTGTCACATATATCTTCTCTCCCTCTTTGGATAAATAAAATTTCCCTGCCACAGCGGAATTACCCACGACCCGCCCGGTAAACGTTTTTGCTTTTTCTCCTGTCAGCGTAAAAGATGCTTGATTTCCCGCTCCCACAAAATCCTCTTTTGTATCAATGACAAGTTTCCTACTGCCCTCATCAAAAATCTGAAACAGCCGATTATCCTCATCTGGCTTAATCCGCATGCCCTGATATATACGGATATTCCCCATCACGCCACTCTGCGCCGCATAAATTTCTGTCTTGCCGTCTCCATTACTTTTTTGGGCAGCCTGCTCATACTCCTGCTGCAAGACTTTGCAGTCATATTGATACTGCACGGTGAGCATATCTCTTTCACAAGCGGCAATATTTTGCTGATATTCCAGCTGCGCAATTTCCATGGCCATCTCTTCGGTGCCGTCCTCTTTGACCGTCTTTTCAGCACCGTCCTCCCTGTCCGTCTCTTTGGTGCTGTCCTCCCTGACTGTTCCCGGTACCATGACTTCTGTTTCCTCTTCCCCCAATTCCGCCTTTCCTCCTGCTTCCACTTCCTCCGGTTTTGCCTCTTCCTCCTCCTCTTCTTCTGCCTTCACAGCCGTTTCTGTCTGCATTTTTACGGAAAGTTCTTCTTTCTTTTTCGCAATTTGCTTTTCCAGTTTTTTCATCTGCTCATCGTAATCCTTTTTCGTTTTCTCATAGTCCACTTTCCGGTTATAGAGGTCATTCTCTATTTCTTTTCGTCTGGCAGTACCGGCGTCAGTATCTAACACACAGATTAAATCCCCCTTTTTTACCTTGTCACCGGTTGAAAAATGCAGACTCTCCACTGTCGCACTCTCCTGCTGCGTGTAGGCATACATCTTTGTATATACATACCGGCTCTTTAACCCTACCTCACCACCCTGCGGGCTGTATACCTCCTCCTTTACCGTATACTCCTCATAGCTGTTCGGCATAACCGCATTTGAAGAGTAAAACACCCATTCTCCCTCCTGCAGTCCGTCTACTACCTCCGCCTCCATCTCGGTGACAAAGCCCAGCCGTACCTCCCGCTTCTCTTTCTGTTCTTTGTTCTTTACATATACAAAATATTTGTCACCTTCACTGTACAGCGAATCCTGTCCGATTTTTAACACATTTTCTTTTTGGGCCGAAACAAAATAAACCGGAATTTTTTCACCGGGCTGTATATCGCCGGATTGCTGCCCTAATTCCAGCCTTATTCTGGGATAGCTCCCCATCTTCTGCATGGCAAGCATTTCCTCGTTTGTATACGCATACGGCTCTACGGCATATTCCGTCCCGCCAATGCTAATATACATCTTGTCCAAAAGCGGCATATCCGTCGAATAGAATGACGACGACAAATCCTCCTCCAGCTCCAAATGCAGACATTCGTCATCTGCTACGATGACAATATTTTCCATGCTCTCCACTGTATTTGCAGCAGATAAATCTTTGACATAGGTAACATATCCCGCATGCCTTGCTTTTATCGTTCCTTTTTCAATATTGTCCTGCAGCTCTGCCATCTCCTCCTGCAGCATGGTCACCTGATGCCTGACAAGCATCTCATCATACCGCTTGTTCTCTTCTGCCATTGCCAGCTCTGCCTCACACTGCTTTTGTCCGCTAACGTCTCCCTGCTGCCTATATCGCTTAGCTTCCAGCTTCAGCCCCTTCATCTGCTCTTCATATATGCTGTTCTTTAAGCGGAGAAGCTCCTCCGCCAGCTTCAGTTCTGCATTTTTATTTTCTATTTCAGTCTCCAATTCTGCCACATCGGTTACTGCCAGCACCTCGCCCTGCTCCACATACTGCCCCAAATCTACCTTTATCTCTAAAATTTCTGCTGCATTCAAAGCAAAATGACAATATTCCTCCGGTACTACATCTGCAATCTTAATCTCCGTCCTTCCGACTATTCCCCTCTCCACAGGCCGGTAGGATTGATTATCGGCGACCGGCTCCAGCAGGACGGGAACCTCACTCTCTTTGCCACAGCCGGATATCAGCAGCACTGCAGCGAGGCAAAATACGCTGACTTTTTTTCTTCCCTTCAATTCAATGTCACCCTCTCCCCTTCTTCAAGTCCCTCCAAAATAATGGCATATCCGTCAATCACGTCCCCAACGGTTACCGGAACCGCCTGCCGGAATCCGGCCTCATCAAGCAAAAAGGCATAATGCTGCTCTCCTACAGCCACGATTGCCGTTTCCTCAACATAGACGACATCGTAAATGACCGGCTTATGAATTTCCATCGTCAGCTCATCATTTTCTGCCACACCAGCCATATCGGAAACCGGCTGGAACGTAATCACGTTTTTTTCTCCCTGTCTTTCGAGTCCGACAACTTCCATTTGATAGGAGGCTATTCCAAACTGCGCCTCATAAATATCTCCAACCTGAAACGCAAAATCATCTGATGTAGCCGCCATATAATTTGACGAGCCGGACGCTACCCTGATCAATGCTTCCCCCGCCGTGGCATAACCCCTGTACAACTCCTCACTGACCTGCGTCACGATTCCGCCCCGCTTTGCAATCAGCCGGTATTCGGAAAGGCGCTGTTCCTGTTCTTCGATATACAAATCGGCTACCTGAATATCCCTTTTCAATTTCTCCACATCTGCTGTATAATCCTTGTTCCCGCTGATGTTCATCAGCTTTGTATAGTGGTCAATCAACATCTGATCCTCGGTCTTACGCTCGCGATATTTGGCAATGGTCTCTTCGATATCCTCTGCTTTAAAGGCTGCCATTACCTCACCCTCTTCAACCCTGTCCCCTTTTTCTACATTGTTTTCCGCCACCTCCAGCAAATCCTGATTGATGGAATAGGCATTGATCTCATACTCATCTGGCTGCAGTTTAAGCGTAAGCACAGGTTCCATGTCTCCCCGTTGAACATATGCCGTCCGGTATACCTTTTTCTGATACTCCCCAATCGTAACCGCTGCCTCACTTGTGCTGACACGCTCCACACCGTTACAGCCAGACAAAATCAACGCCGTACACCATAGAACAAATATTCCGCAAACGCTTTTCCCTATATTAGCTGTTCTCATCTTCAACGCTCCCTTCCCCGACCTATATATCCGGCAATCGCCTGACAATATATTATCCCTCTCCTGCATCAAATTGTTATCCGCTCCATCTATTCAAGATTCTGTTTTACGAAGCTATGCATTTCTGATACAATTATCTGGTATCCTAATAGCGGGTGACTTTTATGATAAATATTTTCATTGTAGAGGACGAACGTCCTATTTCCGATTTGATAAAAATGAATTTAGAAGATTGCGGATTTCACTGTACTTGCGCTTATGACGGTCTGGAGGCGGCAGATATTTTAGAGGATCATGATTTTGATTTGATCCTGCTGGATATCATGCTGCCACATATTGACGGATATGAGCTTTTAGACTATATCCGTCCCCTCAATATACCGGTTATTTTCCTGACTGCCAAATCAGCGACGAAGGACCGGGTGAAGGGGTTGAATCTCGGAGCTGAAGATTACATCACCAAACCGTTTGAAATTTCCGAACTATTGGCAAGGATTAATGTTGTACTCCGCCGGTTTCACAAGAACGAAAAAATTCTTGCCTTCCACGACCTGATTATCGATTTGGATAAGCAGTCCGTCCACCGCAGCGGCAAAGCGATCAATCTGACGCCAAAGGAATTTGATTTGCTCGTCTATCTTGTCCGCAATAAGGATTTTGTTCTGCAAAGAGATGCCATTTATGAGGCCGTTTGGGAAACCGAGTATGACGGAAATACCCGGACACTCGAACTCCACATTCAACGGCTGCGCAGAAAAACCGGATTGGAGCATCACTTAAAGACGCTTTACAAATCCGGATACCGTTTAGATTCAGAGCCATAGTAAAGGAGTAAATATATGCGTTTCCGATACAAGGTAATTATGATGAATATCGCTTTTCTTTCCGTTGCACTTGGCATTCTCAGCTTTGCGATGATTCATCGGAATTTTCGTCAGGCCTCGGATATACAAGTTTCCTATGCCATAGAAGAAAATAACCTGATTCAGTCATCTGTTGAATACCGGTTGCTTGATGTCATCAACCAGAAAAATCCCAATATTCCTGAAAGTCTTGAACGCGCCGGACAGGAAACCGGAACGCTCGTCCTCTCAAACAACACGGCTTTATTTATCCTGTACGGCGAGACACTGATCTATAGCAGCGACGAACAGACTGCCGATATTAACGGAATCCCAAAAACTCTGCTGGCCACGTTATCGCTGGGAGAGAAAAAGCACCTTACGACAAGGGAACCACAGGGATACTATATCTATGTCGCTTCCAAAAACATCATCGAAGATACCAATCTGTACATTGTCACAAAGCGCAGTGCCAATGATACCTATCAGCTGCTCTACCGTCAGATTCGATATTTTCTCCTTCTGATCATTATTGTTCTGACTGTCTGCTCTGTTTTTATGTATTTTATCAGCACACACCTCACGAAGCCGATAGAACAGTTAAACTCGGTTTCCGACTATTTTTCGCAAGGTGATTATCAGATACGCGCCAATATTGATTCCGATGATGAAATCGGCCTGCTGGCAGAAAAATTCAACCATATGGCGGCCGCCGTTTCCGACCATATCGAGGAGCTGAATCAAATGATTAGACAGCACGAGCAGTTTGTCGCAGATTTCACCCATGAGATTAAGACACCGATGACCACAATCATCGGCTATGCGGACACCCTCCGCACGAAGAAAATGACAAACGAACGCCAAATGCTTGCCTACGAATACATTTACAGCGAAGGTAAGCGGCTGGAAAATATGTCCCGTAAGCTCCTCGACTTAATCTACCTAAAAGACCATGATTTGGAAAAAAGCGAATTGTCCGCCAGCACACTGGTCAGCGAGATCTGCGAGAGCATGCAGCCGATATTAGACCGCAGGCATATCCGGCTGGAAGCACAGACGGAGGAAGCAGTCATTTATGGTGACCGTGAGCTGCTCAAAACCGTATTTATCAATCTTATCGACAATGCGCGGAAAGCCTCTGGCGACAATAGCGCAATTTCTCTTTGCGGTTACGTTGATAAAGACAGCTATATAATGGAAGTAAAGGATTCCGGCTGCGGCATGACAGAAGAAACACTCCGGCATATATGTGATGAGTTCTATATGGAGGACAAGTCCCGCAGCCGAAAAGAAGGCGGTGCCGGACTGGGCATGTCCCTTGCCGGACTGATTATCCAAAAGCATCATGCCGCCATGCAGATTCAAAGTACGCCGGGAAAAGGAACCCTCGTCCGCATACAGTTTAGTGAGTATGCGCGGCCAGATGAAAACATCTGACCGGCAGGGTGGCTATTCCTCTAACCGGTAGCTCTCGTCTTGGATATCCAGCACCGTATAGGAAATCGCACCTTCCTCCTCCAAGTCTATTCTGTTGCCGTCAAGGGCATTAATCCATATATCGCTTGATACGAGTGCAGTGGCATACCTATTATCAACCCCCCATTGCGCAAGCCGCCATGCTGGAATATACATATATGTGTCCCGCCTTTCCGGATTGGAAATACGGATATATGTCAGTTCCAGTCCCCGAAAGGTGATGTCCACAACGCCTGTTTTGAACTTGTTCAATTCCTGCCGAAATATCTCCTTTATCTGATCATAGCCCAATAACCTGACCGGACCGCTCAGTTCTCCCTCGGAGAGAATCCCATAACACTCTACGCTGTAGATTCCTTTATCATTTAACGTAATGATTATATTTTCTTTGTCATATGCCTGCTTCATTGTCTCTGCATCCAGATAGGTATTCTCATTATATGATCTCGTGTACGAAACATTGTCCACTGCCACACCGCCTATTTGCCTTGCCATGACAATCTGGTATCCGTTACACTCCGTTCGGTTGTCCTCCAGCCCCCAATATACATCATATATTTCTGCGACACACAGATTAAAGCCCAGCTCCTCCACTATTTTTGTGGCCTGTCCGACCGCTTTTTCCTTATCACATAAATTCTCTTTCACTTCGGCAACAGGCATTGTTTCATTCGCAAACTGTATAAATCCCTGCCATTTCTCCCCTTCAGTAATAAAGCTGTCCCCCTCCTGCGCTCTTAACTCCCACGAGGACGTGTTCTTTTCCTGGCAGATATTGAAATCCAGTGAATACGGGATTCCGTTCCTTGTCCCCAGATAATTATCCTGCTCATAACCATCCACATCTTCCGTCACTGATGAGGCGTCCGGAGCGTTTCCCAGTAAATTTTCCAGCCGCTTTTGTTCCCTTTGGACTGCTGCCATATACGATTCATCAGGACTGACATCATCCGCCGCCTGTTCCAATAACGCATCACCGGTTTGCATATCCCGGCTTATTGATTCTTTCGTCTGCACTTTTTCCCGGTTCACCTTTATGCTGTCCAAAAAATATTCCGCCACACGCTGCTTATCCTCAGCCGTATAGTAATACTGGGATACCTCCAATGTACAGAGTTCAGACACGTCCGGAACCACTACCTCTGCTTCCACGGCAATCATGGCATTTTCCAACGGGATACTTTCTTCCCATATCTGCTCATCACCAATCCCCAATGTATTGGTCAAAGAGCCGCCATTTTCTTTTTCCATTATGCTGTCTGCCCTGCTGGCAGCCCCCTCCTCCTCATATACGACCTCCTTTTTCTGACAGCCCACCAGGGCAGTTAATAAAAATAAGACGAAAAGATATGCTCTATTTTTGCTCATCTGTTCTCCTCCTCGTTTGATAACTGATTTGCTTTGCAACAACCTGATTTTAGCATACCACTTCCCTGCATCAAAATTTTATCCGAGCAAAAATATTTTTTCGCTCCCTATGCCGATTTCCTCAAAATATTGTATTTTACGAATCCCTGTATTTATGATACACTCTTCTTGTATTATAGATAATTGACGGCAAGGAGGTACTACAATGAATACAGCACAACACAGACGGCTTATTATCGGCATTTTTCTGGCGGTTACCCTCACGGGCATTTTCCTTCCCGGCATTTTACTGCACTACACTTTTGAAACAGATTTGGACACTATACAGACGGTGTCAAAAAACCAATATAATTCGCCAAACTCTGCTATGGCAAGAAATGCCTCCGCAAAACTTTCCGAATACGAGCAAATCAAACTGATTGCCGGAACCTGGGACAGCGAAACGATACCGGCAGACTCTTCTCATGCCAACATTACCGAAGTACAGGCTGTCAGCCTTGCCAGGACAGCTGTGGAGGATCTGTATCAGGCCGGCGGATATCCCTATCATTTTCAATCCGGATATGGCAACTGGTATTCCTGGTCAACCCAGTGCTTTCAGTGCACAGAAAATACCTTTCATACTTATACTGCTTACTGCTATCTGGTAACCTTTTACCGTTATAACAGTGATGAATGCCACAATGTCCTGATTACCGAAAACGGCACACTGCTGGGAATTTGCAACAACCGTCCCGCTGAGTGTGCGAAGCGTCTTCCTTATTCGTTGCAGTACAACATCAAAAACTATGTCAGCGCCAAGTATCCATCTGACAGTATTCCCGTTACGCTTTTAAAAATTACCGATTCCGTGACGCTTCCCGCATACGAAAGCCTGTCAGCAGGGGATTCTCCAGCCGGAAATGCTTCCGAGGTATTCGTTATTGTCCGTGGGTATTCAGGGAATGTTTCCTACGATGACATATTAAAAATGGCTGATTCCACAATTCCGGAAAACACGGAAATATATTATTTTTACCACGGTCAGACTTCGGAAAATTATGCAATCACTTTCATTCCATGGGAATAATTTTCGACATTTTTTTCTATCTTTAATTCTTTTATCCTGTCGAATCTGCCGGTTAAAAGTATCGCATTTTGTCGAAAAAGGATTATAAAATGCGTTTTAACGCTGCCACAGCACGGCACAAGATATGGTATTATGACAAGGAAGCTACCACTAGTTCAACTACTTTAACATTCCCAAAACCAATCTACGACTGCTTTTGGGATATCAAAGGAGGAAACCTATGGAAGAACGACAAGAAAAGTTACTACAGCAACTCGAGGCAGAGGGAAAACAGATTGCAAAATACCGCAAACATCTGCTGGACTTAGTCAAATCAGGGCAATTAATCAATTGCTCAAAAATGCTTCACTTCTGCAATGAACTGAACACCCACATTTCTTCATTTGACAAGATTAACGACCAGCTCATTGCTCTCGACACAATCAGCTAAGGCTGGTTATGGACAAAAGACATGGAGTAACAGTGATATACAAAAGAATTCCACTGATAAGAGCAATAAAACAGAGGGAGATGTACACGGCAAAGACAGTGTGCGTCTCCCTCTGTTTGACTATCCTGATTGCGGCAATTACTGTTCCCGCTCTAACGGGATTCTGAAACTGATATTTCTGGGTGTCTTTACCTTATCAAACTGTACGATGTAATACTTCTCCACCTCATTGACCGCCAAAACCACCCCGCTGCCAAAGAGATTGTGCTTCACCCGCATTCCGTCCTTAAGCTGCTCCGGCTCTTCTCCACTAATCTTTTCCTCATTGCGCCGGATATATTCCACCGCTGAATCCAAAAGCCGCTGCTCCAGCTCCACAGTATAATCCAGATATGTCTTGTCCGTATTAAAAATAAATCGTGAAGGATACCGATAGGAGCCGTCAAAATTAGTCCCTTCCGCATCACTTAAGAACAATGCCCTCTCTGCTCTGGTATATGCCACATAAGCAAGGCGGCGTTCTTCCTCTAACCTTTCCTCGGAATCCACATGCTTGCTGGGGAAAATCCCTTCATTCAGCCCGCAGACAAAGACATACGGAAACTCCAACCCCTTTGCCGTGTGAATCGTCATCAGCTTCACTGCATCCTGTTTATCTTCTTTATCCATACTGGTCAGCAGCGAAACATTTTGCAGATAGTCCGCAAGGAAGGTTTCTTCACCCGCATCATTTTCATAATGGAATATCGACTGCTTCAACTCGGCCAGATTATCCAGACGCCCGTCCTCACCGGACAGCCTCAGCATTGCCTCATATCCACTGTCATTCATCAATCCGGTTATCAAGTCAGTCAGTTTAAACAGCTTATACGACTGCTGATAGGAATCGATCAAATGGACAAAATCCGCCGCCTTGCTGCTGGCAATCAGCGGATTATCCAACGTTTCCCTCAACGCCTCATAGAGCTTACATTGATGATCCGCCGCATATTCTTTCAGAAATTCCATCCGCTTCTTTCCAAAATTCCGTCTTGGTACATTGATAATCCGCTTAAAAGAAAAATCATCTTCAAAAATCAACATCCGCAGATAGCAGATAGCATCCTTGACCTCTCTGCGGTTATAAAAGGATACCCCGCTGTAAATCACATAGGGAATCTTTGCTTTGAGGAGCGCTTCCTCAACACTTCGGGATACATGATGTGCCCGATACAAAATTGCAATGTCATTGTAAACTGCTTCCGAATCGGTAATTGCTTTTATCTGCCTCACGATCCAGTCCGCTTCCTGGGCAGTGGTCTTTGCGTGATTATAAATAACCGGTACATTTGCTCCCTTCACGGACTTAAGCTCTTTTTTAATCCTCTGCCTGTTCTTTTCAATCAGGGAATTGGACGCATTCAGGATATTTTCAGAGGACCGGTAATTTTTGTCCATAATGACATCAATACAATCCTTATGTACCTTGTCAAAATTGAGAATATAGCCAATATCCGCTCCCCGCCATGAATAAATTGTCTGGTCCGGGTCCCCTACAATAAACAAATTGCCATGATATTGGCTTAGCAGCTCCGCCATCGCATACTGCGTTCCCGATACATCTTGAAATTCGTCCACCATAACATACTGCAGGCGCTTCTGCCATTTATCCAGTTTTTCCTGAAAGTGGTTTAAGATATAGAAAGCAAAAGTCATCAAATCATCATAATCTAAGCCGAAGCATTTCTTTTGCTCATATAAATAACCATAGAAAATGCGGTCCTCTACATTGCCTGCCGTCAAAAATTTCTCCCGCAGGGCAAGATTATCCATGTTTAAGATATAGGACAAATGCTCTTCCTTCCTCTTACGCCGGCTAATCATTTCCTCTGCCATACTGTAAGTATACTGCCGCGGGTCAATCTTTGCCTGCTCATAAATATCATGCAAAACAGCATTGACATCTTCTTCGTCCAGCACCAGAAAGTTATCCGGATAATTCATCGTATGAATATCCTCCCTTAACAACCGCACACAAAAGCCGTGAAATGTGCATACCATGCCTGTATCCTGATCGCCAATCATACTGCGGATTCGCTTTCGCATTTCATTAGCCGCTTTATTCGTAAATGTAACACATAAAATATTAGCGGTAGCAATTCCCACATCATTGACCAGATACACATAGCGGTGGGTAAGTGCCTTCGTTTTTCCACTCCCCGCTCCGGCAATAACACGGACATAGCCCTCCGTCGTTGTCACTGCCTTACACTGCTCTTCATTTAATCCCTCTAATGTATCTATCATGATATATCCTCTTGCTCTCTCCCGGCAAATCCGTAAGCTATTTTTTCACTTATATAATTTACATTTTTTCGCCTGACATGTCAACAACAGCAGGTTTTT
>JAMPAW010000044.1:10485-22970 GCA_023666975.1 Clostridium sp. | reverse complement strand
TTTATTTGATGATGAACGGATTATGAAAACTGCTTTGAAAAGTGAAAGGCATGAAGCTGACAGAGAAACCGCAGAAAGATTGATTAAAAAAGGAAAAATGTCGCTTGAAGATATTGCTGAGTGTGTTCCTTCAATCCCATTTGATGAATTAAAGGAAATTGAAGCAGAGGTTATGCAGTTGGCATAAGCGAATAACCATTTAATATAAAAATAACAGCGTAAAGGCACATGGAAAACAGTAAAATGCAAACCATGCGCCTTTTTATTATATCTATGCTTGCAGGTAAAATCATCATATAGATTATTCTAATCAGATAATTTTTATCATAAAATCCTTGATAAAACCACACAAATTATATAAAGTAATAAGTACGGGCAAAAGGAAGTGATTAAGAATAAGGAGAGCATTTATGGTACGTGCAGTGATAACAGAAGTGAATCAGGTACGCTGTCTGTTTTTATACGAAAATGATAAATTAGCAGAATGTCACCCCTTTACCGGGGATGCAGCACTGCGGATTGGCAGCATTTACATCGGCAGAGTGGAAAAGGTCGTGAAAAATATTCAGTCTGCCTTTATCCGTCTGGATAAGGAGCATGTGGGATATCTGCCGTTAAATGACAAGCCGGCTGTTATATTAAACCGTCAGCTGCCAAAGGGACTTAAATCAATTGCCGAGAGCGATTATATCTTAGTGCAGGTAGAACAGGAACCGCAGAAAATGAAGCAGGCAAAGGTTACCGGAAATATCAGCTTAAGCGGGGATTATGCGGCGATTGATTTATCAGAGGGAAGCGTTGGTGTTTCCAAAAAAATTACAGATAAGGAAAGAAGCAATTATCTTCGAAGCCTTGCCGCCGATGAACAAAAATACGGCATTGTCTTTCGGACTGCCAGTGAGAAAGCGGAGGATACGGTTATTTTAGCGGAATTGCAGGATTTGACAAGGCAGCTTGACGAAATCCTAAAACGGGCTTCCTATGAGAAAAAAATAGGAATGCTCCACGAAGGAGACAACGGATACCTTGCCGTTTTAGAAGAATATGGAATGACAAGGTTAGATGAAATAAAAACAGACCTGCCGGACGTGTATGAGGAAATAAGCCGGCGTTATGGTACCGAAAAAGCGGTCTTTTATGAGGAAGAATATCCGTTAACGAAGCTGTTCAGTTTAGAGACTGAGCTTTCCCGTATTTTAAATAAAAAAGTCTGGTTAAAATCAGGCGGATTTCTTGTCATTGAACCGACGGAAGCAATGGTTGTCATTGATGTAAACTCCGGGAAATCCATTGGCAAGAAGAACAAGGATGTCCATATCCTGAAACTGAACTTAGAAGCGGCGCAGGAGATTACCAGACAGCTCCGGCTAAGGAATCTGTCCGGTATTATCATGATTGATTTTATTAATATGCAGACAGAAGAAGACCGGCAGCAGGTAGTCCGGTGTCTGGAAAAAG
This sequence comes from Clostridium sp., assembly GCA_023666975.1. The sequence goes on along the minus strand of JAMPAW010000044.1, from coordinate 21,512 downwards.
AACTGAAAAAAGATAAGGTTCCGGGATATTTTGTGGAAATTACCAAGCTGGGTGTCTTTGAACTGACAAGAAAGAAAATCCGGCGCCCTCTGCATGAAGTGATTACCTCCTTGTAAACCGTTATCGGTTCCAATATGGATAAAATTTATGTACTGAATTGCCGATATAATAAATATAGTCAGGCAATTGCGCAATGGATGTTTACACAAACAAAATTTCGCAACCGCCTAAAAGAAAGATATTGTTTAAACGGTAAATGGATTTACCAAAGCAGCAGCGGTTATCTGTATAACGGTGTTAAGCAGATGATGATAACCGGCTGCCAAATCAAGGAGGATGATCATATGGGCATTGGATTTTATTCTAATCGTTATGATGTAAAAGAATATACAATCAAGAATCCGGACGGAAGTGTGGCGGGGACAATCCGCATTACGAAATCGGCTAAGAAAAAACCAAAAAAGCTGAATTATAATTTCAAATATATTTCCAACAAGATTTTAATGTCGAATACGTCGAACAGTGCCGGTAAGGCGCTTGCAACGGCACAGGTGAATATCAGTGTACTCCAAAAAAAGCTCAAAACCGGTCAATTTGATGACAAGGAAGTGGAACTGGCTATCATTCATGCAAAGAAAATCGAACGTGCCGCCAGAAAGAAGCTGAGACACCTGCAGGAAGAAGAAAATGCCAGGCAGCGTGGAGCCTGGCAGGAGGAAGCAGAGGAAGATGGATTTTCCGGCTTAGAGGAGACAAAGAAAGATAAGGTGCCTGAACTTAAGGAAGAAGAATTACAAAAATTAATGAACGAATTACAAAAACTCATGGAAGAAACGATGAAAGACTCCATGGAGGAGACTGCGGACGAACTAATCGGAGGTGTTCACCAGAATATGAGTGAAGATGATTTGGATCGTCTCAAGAAAAAGCACAGGGCAAAGGAACTCCGTGAGATTTTGGAAGCAGACCTTAAATATCTCAAAGCCTTTTTCAATAAGCTGCAAAAAGAAAAGGAAGAAGCGGCGAAAGGCGGTTCCGGCAGTGAAGGTGTCTCCTTGGAAATTTCCGGTCAGGAGATACCGGTACAGACAGCTGAGGTGTCGGTTGCGGCAGAAGGCAGTATTGATGTGACGATATGATATGCAAGCCTGCAATGAGGAAATGCGATATTTTATCAAAAAAGCAATTGACATTCTTTTGCCGATTTGTTAATATAATCTAGTGTGCCGCACAGGGAGGTCAAAGTGTGTCCTTTGACACCACCAAACCTGGCGAGTAATGATAATAGGAGGTAACCATATGTACGCAATTATTGCAACAGGTGGCAAGCAGTACAAGGTAGCTGAAGGTGATATCATTAATGTAGAAAAGCTGAATGCAGAGGCTGGTTCTGAAGTTAAATTTGATGTTATTGCTATCAACAACGACAAGGATTTCTTATGTGGAGAGCAAGTTGCCAATTCAAGTGTAAGTGCAAATGTAATCGGTAACGGTAAGGGTAAGAAGGTTGTTGTTTACAAGTATAAGAGAAAAACCGGCTATCACAAAAAGCAAGGTCATAGACAGCCATATACCAGGGTTGAAATCAAAGCGATTAACGCCTAATCCGCGCTATGATTACAGTAACTGTTTTTAATAAGCACAATCAGATAGTCGGCGTCCAGGTAGAAGGACATGCCGAATATGGCAAAAAAGGGAAGGATATTGTTTGTAGTGCGGTATCCATATTATATATTAATCTGATAAATTCCCTGGAAAGCTTTACAGATGATGAAAAAGAGATTAACGGAAGTACTCGGATTAATTTTCAGAATGTCATTTTAAAGCATATGCCGGGCAAAGAAGCAGAATTGTTATTGCAATCCTTTATGCTTGGTATTACTACAATAGAACAGAAGTATGGTAAGAAGTACATTGTAATTTTGAATCAGGAGGTATAAAACATGTTTAAACTTAACCTTCAGTTATTCGCCCACAAAAAGGGAATGGGTTCCACCAAGAACGGCAGGGACTCTGAATCCAAGAGACTTGGTGCGAAAAGAGCAGACGGTCAGTTTGTCAAAGCTGGTAATATTTTATACAGACAGCGTGGTACAAAGATACATCCGGGAACAAATGTTGGCAGAGGTAAAGATGATACCCTGTTTGCATTAGTAGACGGCGTTGTTCGATATGAGAGAAAGGGCAGAGATAAGAAGCAGGTTTCTATCTACCCGGTATCTGTTAACGAATAGGATATATGTAACCTAAGGCTGGAGTGTTACTCCAGCCTTTGCTATTGATAGGAGATAATATATGTTTGCAGACAGAGCAAAGGTTTTTATTCGTTCCGGAAAAGGCGGTGACGGCCATGTCAGTTTTCGCCGTGAACTGTATGTTCCGGCCGGTGGTCCGGACGGTGGTGACGGCGGAAAAGGCGGTGACGTTATTTTTGTCGTAGACGAGGGACTGAATACATTAAATGATTTTAGAAGTGTGCGAAAATATTGTGCCAAGGACGGACAGGAAGGCGGCAAAAAAAGACAGCATGGCGCCAACGGGGCAGATGTGGTCTGCAAAGTACCGCCGGGAACGGTCATCAAAGATTTTGAAACCGGCAAGGTGATTATGGATATGTCCAACAAAACAGAACCGGTTGTTATCCTGAAAGGCGGCAGAGGTGGAAATGGCAATATGCACTATGCAACCTCCACTATGCAGGCTCCCAAATACGCTCAGCCGGGACAGCCGGCACAGGAGTTATATGTAACACTGGAATTAAAGGTGATTGCTGACGTCGGGCTTGTGGGATTCCCCAATGTAGGTAAATCCACATTTCTTTCCAGAGTGACCAATGCCAGACCCAAAATCGCGAATTATCATTTTACTACGCTGAATCCGAATCTGGGTGTTGTCGATTTGTCAGACGGTGCAGGTTTTGTCATTGCGGACATTCCCGGTATTATTGAAGGCGCAAGTGAAGGCGTAGGGCTGGGACTTCAGTTTTTACGGCATATCGAGAGAACAAAGGTGTTACTCCATATTATCGACGGTGCGTCGGTAGAAGGGAGAGACCCAATCAATGATGTTTATGCCATTCTGGAAGAACTTAAGAAATATAATATTGAGATTACCGAGCGGCCCATGGTAATTGCGGCAAACAAAATGGATGCCATGAATGAAATGGAGCAGGAAACGGTTATCGAAATGCTGAAGGAGGAATTTGAACCCCAGGGAATGGAGATATATCCTATTTCCGCCGTTTCAGGTGACGGTGTCAAGGAACTTCTATGGCACCTGTATGAGCTGGTACAGGCAGCCCCCAAAGACATTATCGAATTTGAACCAGAATATGTTCCGACCTTTGACATTTCCGATGATCCATTTACCGTGGAAGTCGACCCAAAGGACGAACACATATTTATTGTAGAAGGTCCCAAAATCGAAAAAATGCTTGGATATACGAACTTGGAATCCGAAAAAGGTTTTCAGTTTTTTCAGCGTTTTGTAAAGGAACAGGGGATTATTGATGCATTGAAATCCCGTGGAATGGAAGAGGGCGATATCGTCCGCATGTACTATCTGGAATTTGAATACTATGAATGAACGCAGTTTTTCCAGGAATGTACGGCTGCTTTGCAGGCATAGGCATTATTAATATACAGAATAAGGAGAGAAAAATGACCAGTAAACAGAGAGCTTATTTAAAAGGTCTGGCAATGAATATCGACACGATTATCAATATCGGAAAGTCCGGTGTAACCCCTGAAGTGGTAACATCGATCAGTGAAGCTATTGAAAAAAGGGAACTAATTAAAATAGGTGTTTTAAAAAACTGCATGGACGACCCGAAAGAGATTGCCGAAACGCTGGCGGGGAGAACAAAGTCACAGGTTGTTCAGGTGATCGGCAAAAAAATCGTACTTTATAAAAGGAATAGTAAAAATTCCAGAATTGAGCTTCCCAAATAAACATATACTATCGGAAAAATGATAATATATCTCGGCTGCAAAAAACAGGAGGTGCTTTATGGCGGCAATTGGTATTATGGGTGGCACTTTTAATCCCATTCATCTCGGACACACGGCTATTGCAAAGGCGGCTTACGAACAATTTAATCTGGATGAAATATGGTTTATGCCAAACCACCTTCCTGCATACAAATCAAACAAGGATTTAGTATCGGCCGAAGACCGCCTGAAAATGGTACAACTTGGTATACAGAAATATCCGTATTTTAAGGTTTCGGACTTTGAAATAAAGCGCGAGGGCAGAACTTATACCTACAAAACCATGCTGCTGCTAAGTCAAAAATATCCGCAGAACCAGTTCTACTTTATCATGGGTGCGGATTCACTGTTTTATTTTGATAAGTGGCAGCACCCCGAAATGATTGTTGCACATGCCACCATACTTGCAGCAACAAGAAACCAAAAATCGACAGAAGAAATGTTAAGTCAGATTGACAAATTGAACACGCAATTTAATACCAAGTCATTCCACTTAATTCAATGTCCGGAAATGGATTGCTCCTCCAGCGAAATCCGCGAAAAATTCAGTGAATGGTATCAACGGAGCAACACAACTGACAATAGGACATCGAAAAATGACAAAGACGCAGAGCATTTCTTTCTTTCGGAAGAAGTTTTTTCTTATATTATTGAACGAAAATTATATATTAACAGCCATGCTTAAGCTTCAGGCATATTGGTTTTTTCACGCAGGGTTACCGCATCTTTCGCTTTCATTCGCTGCCATTCATCAATATCGGCATAATGCTTTTTGGTCGTATTTACGTCCTTATGTCCTAAAACATCAGCCACAAGATAAATGTCCGAGGTTTGCTGATACAGCGATGTGCCATATGTGCTGCGCAGTTTGTGCGGCGTAATTTTTTTGAGCGGTGTCGTGATTGCCGCATATTTTTTTACCATATTTTCTACACTCCGAACGGATATTCGTTTGCGTTGTGAGCTTAAAAACAACGCATTTTCATGTCCTTCAACAGTTACAATTTTCTTTCGTTCCTCCAAATATTCCAGCAATGCCATACGTGCTTCCTCGCCAAAATATACATATGCTTCATAACCGCCTTTACGGACAACCTTAATACGGTCATAGTCAAAATCGATGTCCCCGATATCCAAACCAACACATTCCGATACACGGATTCCGGTTCCCAGCATTAAAGTCATCATTGCCAAATCCCGTACTTTCGTCTTCTCATGATATTTTTGCTGATGATTACTCATTTTATTTCCGTATTCTACGTTGTCCAGGAACTGAGCTACCTCATTGGCATCCATTCGCACAATCGCTTTTTCATGAATTTTGGGCATGTCTACAATGGTTGCCGGATTCGCATCAATACGCCTGTTTTTGTATAAGTAATTGAAAAAGACCCTAATTGTTGCCAGCTTGCGTTTTAAGGCACGTTCACCATTAGTATATTGGCGGCCGTCCTTTTCGTAAACCTTCATATACTCCAAATATTCCTCAATGTCTTCAGCCTCTAAATGATTGATTATCTCCAGAGAAACCTCCGCAGGCTGTTTACCCTTTAATGCAAAATTATTATCACATAAATATTCATAAAATGACTTTAAATCCCTTGCATAGCCAAGACGGGTACGCGGCGCCTTGGTATATTCAATGGAACGAAAGAAAGAGGAAACATATTTGGGCATTTCCTGTAGAATATTACGCATTAAAAGTATATTGTGAATTTCTTCGTCTTGATGATATGTATGATTTGGCATAGTGAAAATCCTTTCAAATAAAATTTTTAACCGGTATAATTGCGAAACTCCTAATTTCCAAAAGTCAGTTGTACAACAGACATCTTGAAACACTTAAGCTTCACAATATAATAATACTATATATTTACCTTTTTTTCAATACTTTTTTCGTTAAACTTGAGTTTTGCGAATAGTTCTATTTTGATGTAATACTGCTCAACTATATCATTTTGATAACCAGATTATGCGGCCGGCTGTATCAGCCTGACCGCTGTAATCATAATTATCCGTTTTCATTCGTTTTCACGTTGTAATGTACTTCTTTTCGCTAACTGTGCATGAATAACAATATAGCTTTCGTCAGAGACAAAACGTGCACATGAAATAATCGTTAATACAGGATTATGTGTCTGACTGCAATATTTACTTGTTTTGTTCATATTTTCAAATAACACTTCATTGACGATATATTCATCTGTGCGATCCCTAGTTGTGATTGTTATCGCAGTTCCCTTTTTAATCTCCTTAAGGCGATTTAACGAATGCCCATATAATCTGGAGGCATGACCGCATATTACATAATTCCCACCCTTATTATAGGACATATCGTCCGTTGCCGTGACCAGTTCATACTGATTTAAGTGTGTTTCTCTATTACTGCCATTATAGACCACTTTCTCCAAATTAATTGCATCTATAGAGAGGATACAATCCCCTTTCCAGACTGTGCCTGTATCAGCATGCGAAGTCATTTCATTATCTGGAAACTCTGTACTTTCCCGTTCCCATGCCAAAAATCGACTGTGGCCAATATTTTCCTGCAATTGCCGGTCTGCTTCATCATTATCCTGCTGTAAATGGATTTTCTCTAAATATTTTTCTTCCGTTTTTTCATATCCGATGATGATATAAAAATAATGACAGTAATATATGCCAATGCCGGCAATCACAAGAAGGATAAAACAAATTAAGCCATATCGATATTGTTTTCCCTGCGCATAACATCGTTTTTTACACATGGTCATCACTCCGGTTCTTCTCCCTTTCCATATTTTCCTCTGTGAGTTTTCCGTTTCCCTCTGCGGGTTTGCTGCTTCTATATCCTGTAAACAAAATCAGGCAAAAGCATATTATCAGACCAAGACATATGGCAAGTCCCAGTTTATAATGCTCTTCAAAACCAAGCTTTAATATCGGTGTATTCGTAATATTAAGCGTAACCGTCTCCTGTGATTTCAAAGTAAAACTATACTTTCCGTTACTGGAATAATATCCGTCTTTACACTTGGTTTCAATGAAATAATAGCTTCCGTAAGGCAAATCCTCGACTAAAATTGTACCTCTCTTGTCTGTCTTATAGACGCCAATCTTTTTATCAGCACTGTTATACAAGGTAAATTCAACATTTTTGAGTGCTTTGCCGGTTTCTACATCCGTCTTAATAATTCGGACTGACGCTTTTGCCAGCTGGTTAATCAGTTCGTTACTCTCTCCCAAATTAATTTGTATATCATTATTTTGCTGCGCTTTTACCTCAAAGGGATAAAGATTATTATCCAGTACATACCCGGCATTGGTTCTTAATTCTTTTATATAATAAGAGCCTTCCGGCAGTTTTGCCGAGAGATGTCCTCTGCCGTTTTTATCTGTAACAATATAGCCTACACAACTATTCTTTGTCAGCATTTCCGCTGAAGCAAACCGGTAGTCAAAGCCCTGATATACTCCGAATACTACCCCTTCCAGCGGAGCAAGCGTATATTGGATTGCATTTTTGCTGCAAGTAAATCTCTCCCCCTGCTTATAAATGGACAGTGCCGTGGAAAAAAGCTGATTCCTTACACTTGACTTTAAAATCGGCGGATTGGAGGGATCATAGTCCTTACTATTTGCTTTACAGACAAAGGTAATCTTTTCCGGATTCATTAAATATTGTTCCGGACCAGAAGTCTCCAATGCGTGATAAGTCCCCGGCTTCAAATCATTAAATTGTGCTACCCCTTCTTCGTTTGTTTTACTGATCGCTGCTATGGAATTATTTTCGTCATATAGGGTAAACTCCACATCTTTTAACGTTGCCTCGCCCATCTGATAAACCGCATATTCTCCAAAATCACTGTTCGCTCTGGTAAAACCGTTAAGTGTCTCGCCATACTTGACAATCTGAATCTGAAAGCTCTGCTGTTCATTGACGATATCCTTGACTACCCGGTATTCCCCGGTAGCGGTATCCCTTTGAAAATCCTCTTCTGATATCGTCACAATCCCATCATTTAAAATATAATCCTCAGGAGCTTCCAGTTCCTTTATGTAATAATTACCTAACGGCAATTCCGCTGCAAAATGACAAAATCCGTCCTCCGAAGAAACACCCTCGGAAATCAGACAATCCTTTGCGATAATCACCTGATTGTCTGCACCCATCACGTCTTCCAGTGCATATAAACCAAATTGAGCACCCTTTAAAGGAATTTTCTCCTCGTTACCCGTCTGGGGATTGGAATAATATTTGAAAACCGACACATTACATTTTTTAAGATTATTTTTGATAGCAAAGGATACCTCGTTATCCTGTCTGTCTTTTACAATATCAAATTCATAAATATCCGGGTCCAAATCATAGATGCTCTGCGTAGCTTCTTCTTTAAAGTAATACTCGCCATATAACAGATTCTCCGCAGTTGCAACTCCATTGGCGTCGGTAATCAGGTCTGCAATCTTTTGATCCTTCGGATAGGCAACCTCCCCTTTAAGATAAATGTCTTCCTTGGCATATAAGCCAAAAGAAACGTTGGGTAAAGGAATATCCTCCTGTAGCAGGAACTCCTGCCCATTAAAAGAATACTTCTCTCCTGTTTTATAAATGTGCAGCTTGCCAAGAATCGGCTGATTCTCTACATCAAAAGTAAAAAGCTGCATATTATCCATCAATTTAAATGTAGTCCCTGCCCAATCGTTTATATAATTAGGGGCTGGCTTGCTTTCTATTATTTTGAAATTTTTTTGTGAATTATCCACATATGGTATAATGCCATTGACAAAGTATAGTGCTTTTTCTGCATCATAGCTAAAATTCTTGTACGGAATATAATCATTCTGACTATCGCTATATTGTAGCAATTGAAATTCGGCACCGATAACATTTTCCTTTGTAACGGAATCTCTCTTCCGCAGGGAAATATCGCTAATTTCAAAAGAAAAGGGAATCTTTTCCTTAATGTCACCATCTTCAATCAATCTGCCGCCAACCTCCTGCGACTCGTCACAAATCCAGAAAAAAGCACGATAACGCTTATAATTTACCTCCTGTGTCACATTGAAATTGTAAACATCTGATCCCAATTGTCCCACGGCAGATATCGGTATCTTAATCCTGAACTTGGAATTATACTGATCCCCATCACTTTCAATGATAATCTGCTCGGCTGATAATGGACTATCCGTTACATCTGGATATCTGGAAAAAGATTCAATTGCCGAAATATCTATATTACTCTGACATTTGACATAGGGGGATACAAGATACTCGCCTTCCACAAACAATTTGGTCGTCTGCGGTTTTTCAAAAAGTAAATCATAGGAGAGAAAATCGGTATCCTTGACCGTTATACTGCAGCAAAAATCATAAAATGCCTTCGTCTTCTTCTCCAAATCTCCTGTATTGCTTTTAAACTTAACCTTGGAAAAGTCAATACCATACCCCGATTTGCCGCCTCCGTATTTGTATATCAGGGAATGTACAACAAGCTGAGTCATATAGTAATCCATTATGCTATTCCCAGTGGTAAATTGGGCACCTGCTTTCTCCTTCCAATCCGATGGTCCATAATGAAATGCAGCCCCTAAACGTGCCCGCAGATTATTGTTAAATAAATCATTCTTAACCGAGTAACTATCCCCGAAGTCAATATGCTTGGAATAATTAACACAATACAGATAACCATTATCACCGCTTGGTTTCTTAATGGAGGTTTTGTAATTATTTCCATTATAGGTTGCAAAGCAAATATAGGGAATATTATTGCTGTTAAACAGATATTCTTCTGTGTGATATTTTTCCGGCAAATTATTCTTGATCTTATCATATGAATAATGTGATATTTTCTTTGCCTGTACCTTACTTCCCGGAAAAACACCTATACACATGATCGCCATTATAGCCGGTAACAATATATAGAAGAGTAACCGAAAAACAACTCCCTTTATAAAATTAGATAACAACTCCTGATTATTCGTTTGAAACATAATTGTCCTTTCCAAGAACATTATGCCTGATTTTGAAATCTATATCATTTGCGTGACAATGATATAAAACTAAAACACATTTCGTGCAGATAAGAATATAGAGTGATTATGATTATGCCACAGTTACCTGTTCTTGTCAAGATAGAATTATTTTCATTAATTATCTTTTACATGGCATTTTCCAAATGTACACCTTAGGTGATACAAGATACTCGCCCTCCACAAACAATTTGGTCGTCAAAATATACGGATTATTGGACTACTTCATAAACCGGCACCAATAAATAACATCCTGAATGAATCGTATCACTCTTCAGATTATTAATACTCTTCACTTCTTCTATATAGTCAGAATAATCGTTTGAAGATACTGCATATTCTTGAGCAAGTGACGTCAAGGTATCACCCTCACTAATCTCTATGGTAATAAATGACTTGTCATATTCTATCGCATCGTCGGCAAATACCAGCCGCATTCCTCCTATAAAAAATAGACTAAAAAAGATAATTAGAATCGTAGTTAACATAATACTATTATTGTTAATATATTTTCTCATCTGCCCTATCTCCTTTCCAATTAAATCGAAACTTTGTTCGTTTTTTGTATAATAACAAACATTTGTTCTTATGTCAATACTTTTATCGAAAATTTGTTCGGAAAATTTGTTCGGAATAAATGTTTGCTTTTTTGGAGATAGTGTGTTATGATTGATGATATAGAAGATTTATTCAACAACTTTTCTATAAATACTGTACCGTATATGATTTTAGAATAATAAAGGAGATGGTAGAATAATGCCAGGGAAAATCAGTACAAAGCAACAGGAGATTTTAGATTACATCAAAGATAACATATTGCAGAAAGGATATCCTCCGTCTGTCCGTGAAATTTGTGAGGCAGTCAAATTAAAGTCTACTTCTTCCGTTCATTCTCATTTAGAAACATTAGAGAAAAACGGCTATATCAGAAGAGACCCGACGAAACCCAGAACGATTGAGATTTTGGACGATTCTTTTGGTCTGACCAGACGTGAACTGGTAAATGTACCTATTGTTGGACAGGTG
>JAMPAW010000044.1:0-10385 GCA_023666975.1 Clostridium sp. | reverse complement strand
ATACTCCTCCTGTTTCCGGAATATCTGTTTCCGGCAAAATGAAAATCTTCTCATGAGAAAGAGTATGTCCGAAGAAACCGGATTCTATACAGCAGCTATAGGGTAAAGGCAAACGGAAGAAGCTCTTTTACGGAATAAGACACGATTTGTCCGTCCTTTTCTAAAATCACTTCCCCGTCCGGCATCAGCTCTGACATAACCTGCAGACATATACCACACGGATACGCTGTAGAGCCGTCTTTAGCGGCTACCGCAATTTTGGAAAAGCTCCGCTGTCCCTCGGAAACGGCTTTAAAAATAGCCGTGCGTTCGGCACAATTCGCAGCCCCGTAAGAGGCATTTTCTATATTGCACCCCGTGTATGCTTTTCCATCTGCCGCTAGAAGTGCGGCCCCTACAAAATAGTTCGAGTAGGGAGCATAGGCATATTCATATGCCTGTTTAGCCAGTTGAATCAATTCTTTATCCGTCACCATATATCCTCCTTATAACAAAAGGACTATCTGACAATAGCCCTTTTGCTGGTTTTCCTTATTCAAATGCAACTCCGGCATTCTCACCGCTTCCGATAATGGAAATCCATGTTTTACCGGGATTCAGCAAAAGCTCTGAACCGTCTTCCAGATAATACTTTGTTTTGGCTCCTTTTGCCTCCTTTTTCCAGGTAATCGGAACGGACTTGCCATTCGTACAGTAATATCCCTGTCCGTCACCAACCTGTGTCAGCTCCTGCAAATCATTTTCCGGATTAATGCACTCATAAGAAGATACCTGAATAATCACGTTCTTGAAAGTCAGCACATTATTATTTTCATCTTCCTGATCGTCAACCTGCGGTGCATCATATTCATACCGGTCATATAATTTCGTATCGGCATTATAGATAAAATATGGCTTGGAATAATTACTGAAATTAACGTGAATCGTTTCTGCTGCAGTACCGTTTTCCAAGTCCGTATCTTCTTCCTGAAAAGACAATACCTTTTCATGTGTATCCTCATAGTCGGCAGAATACCCAAAATCATCAATTCCCTGTACAATGCGTTCGCCGGTTGTATATGCGTTATGCGGTGCAACCCGGTTATTATCACGGTAGAAGCCTGCATCATAGGTCAGTCCGTTTATGTTGTTAATGACCTTTTTATCGAGAATCTCTTTTGCCGGTTTCGATTGTCCATAGTGGACATAAATCGCATCATATTCATTGGCAATATTGATATAGTAATGTCTCGCACTTCTGACGGATCCAATCTTCTCTAACGCCTCATAGTCGGAAAAAATCGGCATAATTCTGGTAATTCCACCTTCCACCATGCACTCATAAATAATGTCCGCTTTCTTGGTTGAAGATGACGGCAGAGCCTCCTTTAAATTGTTAATCATCACGGCAACCGGTCGTTTACTTACGAAATCCGCTGACCATTCTCCTGTCAGCTCATTGTAACTAAGTCCCTCATGCGGGTCTTCTGTAACCTCTTCCGTAGTAGCCTCTGTTGCAGGCGGCTCTTCTGTCGTTTCCTCCTTTTTGCCACAGCCAAACATACTGATGGCTGCCAGACCTAAAACAGTTAATGTCAATATTTTTTTCTTCATCTTTTTCTCCTTTATTCCACCATGTCTCTTGTATATCCTATGCCCTGCAAAATTTCCTCCTGCATCTGTTCCATTCTCTCCTGCTCCCTGTCTGTGACATGGTCATAGCCGAACAGATGAAGCATGCTGTGGGCAAGCAAAAAAGCAAATTCCCTTTTGATACTATGGTTAAATTCTTCAGCCTGTGTTACTACTTTATCTAAGGATATCATAATATCGCCAAGCATAAGCTCCCCGCTATCCGCGTTAAAATTGGCAGGAACATTTCTCCCTGCTTCGGAAAAATCTCCCTCTCTCTCAAATTCTATCATCGGAAAAGACAGTACATCAGTAGGCATATCCATATCCCTCATCTGTTTGTTTACTCTCTGTATGCCGGCATTGTCCGACAACAAAATATTAATCTCACATTCATAGGGACATTCCACATAATCCAGTGCTGCACGGATAACTTTTTGTGCGATTTGCTCGTACGCAATATCGATATCCCGAGCTGTTTCTTTTTCTAATAGAATTGTCATATTACCCTCTTCTTATTCTTCTAAAGTAATAAAAGCCTTGTCCATTATAAACGATAAAAGCGGATAAATCAAGATAGCTGCCGCTATTTCTGCACAGAATCCTTAGATGACGAGTGATTTCCTTTGTGGCTGTGCTTTTCATAATCATCATATGCTTTTACAATACGCTGTACAAGCGGGTGACGAACCACATCTTGGCTTGTCAGATGACAGACGGCAATATCTTCCACATTTTTCAGTACACGGAGTGCCACGTCCAAACCACTTACCGCATCCTTTGGAATATCTTTCTGTGATAAATCACCTGTGATAATCGCCTTTGAGCCAAAACCTATACGGGTTAAAAACATCTTCATCTGCGCCGGTGTAGTATTTTGTGCCTCATCAAGCACAATAAACGCATTGTCCAGCGTCCGTCCTCGCATATAGGCTAAAGGTGCTACTTCTATCAGCCCTTTTTCCATATTTTTCAAAAAGCTGTCTGCCCCCATAATCTCATAAAGCGCGTCGTATAACGGTCTCAAATAGGGGTCCACCTTACTCTGTAAATCTCCCGGAAGAAAACCCAGCTTTTCACCTGCCTCAATAGCAGGTCTGGTCAGGATAATACGGTTTATCTCTTCATTCTTAAATGCGGTAATCGCTTTTGCCATCGCAAGATATGTTTTTCCCGTTCCTGCCGGTCCCACACCAAATACTACCATATGCCGGTCAATCGCATCTAAATACTGCCGCTGTCCGATTGTCTTTGCCTTTACGGGCTTTCCGTTGACCGTATGACAGACAATATCTTTATCCAGCTCCACAACCTCTTCGGTTTTATTATGCTCGGACAAAGAAATGGCATAAATTACATTCTGTTCGGTGATCTGGTTGCCTCTTTGTGCCAGCGCAACCAGTGATTTAATGATATCAACCGTCCTTTTTACGGACATCTCCGGTCCCATTATCTTTAATTGGTCCTCCCGCATAATCACAGCTACCCGCATTGCTTTCTCAATGCGTTTGATATTGCTGTCAAATTCACCAAAAACATTGGCAGCATAATCTGTCGGAATGGTAATATTTTTTTCACAGGTATTCATGAAATTCTCCTTGTGCTAATCCTTCTCTTTCTCCTTATGTTTACCGGAGGAGGACTGTAATATTGCAATGGGTTCATTTTTGACGATTGTTCCCTTTGCCGTCATCTTTCCATTGCTCTTTTCTATTGTAACATTATTTTCAACGATTTCTACCCCTTTTTGCTCAAAATCCTGCAATTTTTTCTGAAGCCGCTCGTTTAATATGTTCTGTGCCTCTTCATCACTGTATTCCGCCTTTCTTAACTGATAGGGTGTGCGTTTAACCGTTTTATATCCAAAAGGCAGATAAAAGTTATCCAGAAGCTTTGCTTTGTGAATCTGGGTATAACTGTCAAAATTCTCTGCATCTATCCGGGGAATATACGGAGTCAGGCAATAATCCATAAAATAGAAAGTGATATGTGTCTTAGGTGTCCCCTGATATTCCTTTTCATAATATTCAATATCCACATAATCCTCGTAGCTCTCCGTAGTCATTCCGTATACATCGCCATCTGCGGCAATATAGCTGGTCTCCATGACCTCATTATTATCATCATATATATATATGGTACCGGAAATCAGGATATCTCCTTTTTTTACGGTATCCTTCACCTTGACGACAGGTGTTCCCTGCCGTGTAATCATTTTAATAATCTGAGCGTCCTTTGCCGCTACCATATCTCCGGTCACCTCCGGATTATCCTGTGTTTTGGGTGCCATTCCCTCTTCCAAATATACCGTCAGTCCGGTTCCCTTCAACTCACAGCTTATCCAGGAAATCTCATCATACCGCTTTCTCAGTGCCGTTTCCAATTCCGGACAGCTGATTTTTGCCTTAAGTGTTCCGAGCGGCACATATTCTTCTTCAATTACACTTAACAGGTTATCGGCTACCAGTTTATTCTCACCGGTGACCTTAACCTCCCATACAAACAGAGAAAGAACGTACACCATTAAACAAAAGAGAAGAAATCCCATAAGAAACGCAGCCCGTCTCTTATGCTGTTTTAAAAAATAAGGCAGTCCATGCTTCTCCAGAATTTTTATTTTCATATTGGTTTTCTGCAGATAGGGCTTCATCAGCATCAAATTTCTTCTTCCGGTATAGAAAATATACCCTTTGCCGGTGCCCTCAACATCCCAGACGACAATATCGTTTTTGATAATCAGATTCATAAAACGCTCAGGGGCAAATCCATATATCTCCGCCCGTACATATCCAAAAATATAGCGCAAAATCGTTAACAGCATAGGTCTCCATTCGATAGATAACTTATTGTATTAATTGTACCGATTACCTTCATATCGCTTCCTGAAAAATACTGTATTCTCAGATTGCATCCGCAGATACGCAGGGTAAATTTTTTGCAGGCTATTGCCACCTCCTCGGAAGTATATAACAAGATTCCTTTATAGTTTTCGATTAACGCCTCCCGGTTACCGGAAAGCCGCAGCAGCACATCACCGTATAGCACATCAGCCGGTAACTCCACCTATCACACCACCTACAAGTTCCTCCATTCAATATATGTCCGGAAAAAACAGAATATACATAGAAGAAAAAAGGGATATAAAAAGGGTTATCACTTTGGATAAAGCGATAACCCTTGATAAATTACTATTATTTGAACTTTCTTTTTCTGGCAGCCTCTGACTTTTTCTTACGTCTTACGCTTGGCTTTTCGTAATGCTCTCTCTTACGAATCTCCTGCTGAATACCAGCCTTCGCACAATTTCTCTTGAAACGACGAAGAGCGCTGTCCAAAGTCTCGTTCTCTTTTACAACAACATTTGACATTCTCTCACCCGACCTCCCTTCAGTTGCATATTGTGTCTACCATACAACCTTGGGTTATTTAAAACACAAATAGAATTATAGCATAAATTTCCAATACGTCAATACCCTTTCAAAATAATTTTGAAACAGTAAACGCTATCCCAGCTGACCGGCAGCTACCTCCTTCGCTTTCGCTATCGCTTCATCAATCCCCGCCGGATTCTTACCTCCGGCCTGTGCCATATTCGGCCGTCCGCCTCCGCCTCCGCCGACAAGAGGCGCAATCTCTTTAATGAGATTACCGGCATGTGCACCCTGTTTCACTGCTTTTTCGGTCGCCATGGCAATCAGGCTGACCTTACCGCTGTTCTCGGAAGCAATCACCACAATTCCCTCGGAAACCTTTGTCTTTAACTGGTCTCCCAAATCACGGAGACCGTTCATATCAACATCGCTTACTGCAGTTGCAATCACATGAAAATCACCTACCGTAATCATTCCAGAGGTTACATCTCCAAGCGATTCGTTTGCCAGCTTCGCCTTCAGCGATTCATTTTCGGAAGACAGCTCCTTTACCTGTGCCAGTGTATGGGTAATCTTATCCAGCAGCTGCTCCTGTCCTGTCTTTAAAAGCCGTGCTGCTTCGTTCATTCGGGATTCGATTTCCCGATAATAGGCAAACACACCGTCTCCGGTCAATGCCTCAATACGCCGGACACCGGCAGCAATACCGGATTCGGAAATGATTTTGAACGCCGTAATTACGCCGGTATTTGCAACATGTGTACCACCGCAAAGCTCCACAGAAAAATCGGACATATTCACTACCCGTACCACATCTCCGTATTTTTCGTCAAACAATGCCATTGCACCGGTTTTTTTGGCTTCCTCAATCGGCATCTCCGCTATATTGACTGGCAATGCCTTTGCAATCTCTTCATTAACAATGGCTTCTACTCTTGCAATCTCCTCCTGTGTCATTGGAGAAAAATGGGAAAAATCAAAGCGGAGACGCTCCGGATTCACCAGAGAACCCTTTTGCTCCACATGATTACCTAAAACCATTTTGAGCGCTTTCTGCAAAAGATGTGTGGCACTGTGATTTTTACAGGTATCCGTGCGCTTTGCCGAATCAATGGTAAGCTCTACCGTATCACCTACCTGAAACATGCCTTTTGTCACCGTACCGATATGTCCGTATTTGCCACCTTTTAACTTAATTGTATCCTTTACCATAAACTCTGCACTGTCTGTGGCGATTACACCGGTATCCCCCTGTTGTCCGCCCATAGTGGCATAAAACGGAGTCTTTTCAACAAAAATAACCGCTTCGTCCCCTTCTGCAACAGCCTCTACCACAGCGTCGGTCGTCATTACCGTAATCTTAGACGTATATTTATCGTTGTCATATCCGACAAATTCTGTGGTAATGGCAGGGTCAATCTCGTCATAGACCGTAGCATCTGCACCCATGTAATTCGTCTCTTTACGGGCATTCCTCGCCTTTACACGCTGCTCCTCCATACAGACACCAAAGCCTTTTTCGTCTATACTGTATCCTTTTTCCTCCAAAATTTCTTTTGTCAGGTCAACCGGAAATCCATAGGTATCATAAAGCTTAAATACATCTGCACCGGACAGCATTTTTTTGCCGTTCCTCACCAAAGCAGCTTCCATCTCGGATAAAATGGCAAGTCCCTGGTCAATGGTTCGGTTAAATTGATTTTCTTCCTGAGTAAGTACGCGGAAAATAAATTCTTTTTTCTCTTCAAGTTCAGGGTATCCGTCTTTGGAGCCTGCAATTACCGTTTCACTCAATCCAGCCAGAAATGTTCCGTCAATCCCAAGCAGACGTCCATGTCTGGCAGCCCGGCGGATTAATCGGCGCAGCACATATCCTCTGCCTTCGTTTTTGGGCATGATACCGTCAGAAATCATAAATGTAGCAGAACGGATATGGTCGGTAATCAAACGTATCGAGATATCCTTATTGCTGTCGGTATGATAGGTAACACCTGCAAATTCACAGACTTTGTTGCGCAAAGCCTCTATCGTATCTACATCAAAAATAGAATCTACATCCTGTACAACAACGGCAAGACGCTCTAATCCCATACCGGTATCAATATTCTTATTCTCTAATTCCGTATAATTTCCGTGGCCGTCATTGTCAAACTGGGTAAAGACATTATTCCAGATTTCCATATAACGGTCGCAGTCACAGCCCACAGTGCAATCCGGCTTTCCGCAGCCGTATTTCTCCCCGCGGTCATAATAGATTTCCGAGCACGGACCACACGGACCGGAACCGTGTTCCCAGAAGTTATCCTCCTTGCCAAAGCGGTAAATCCTCTCTTTGGGAATGCCGATCATTGTATTCCACAAATCAAAGGCTTCATCATCTTCCTGATAGACAGACGGGTACAATCTGTCCGGGTCCATTTTCAGTACCTCCGTCAGAAATTCCCATGACCAGGAAATAGCCTCCTTCTTAAAATAATCTCCAAAAGAAAAATTGCCCAGCATTTCAAAAAATGTACCATGCCGTGCCGTTTTACCCACATTTTCGATATCGCCGGTACGTATACATTTCTGACAGGTTACCACCCGTTTTCTTGGCGGAATCTCCTGACCGGTAAAATAGGGTTTGAGCGGTGCCATTCCCGCATTAATCAGCAACAGGGAATTGTCATTATGCGGAACAAGAGAAAAACTGTTCATCTTCAGATGCCCCTTGCTCTCAAAAAATTCCAAATACATTTTTCTGAGTTCATTCAAGCCGTATTTCTTCACCATTTGCACCATTTTATCCTTTCTATTCCTCTGCCTAAGCCTCTGTCTGTTCCTCGACAGCTGCCTCCTTGGCAATCTTATTCTTTTTTATTTTTGCACCGCATATTCCTCCTGCAATTGCAATCACAAAAAGTACAATAAATTTGAATAGATAGGTTAATAATTCATTCACTAAAGCCATAATCTTACCTCCGTTATATTATCTTATATTCTGCTGTATATTCCAGCTATGCTTTGCAGCTTACTGCAAAGTAACTTACCCTGTTATTCTCCGGTCAACGAAGTAAAAAAGCAGGTGGGATTACCGGTATGGCATGCCGCTCCAATCTGGGCCACCTTTGCCAAAATCGTATCTTTGTCACAATCGATAATCAATTCCTTTACAAACTGTAAATGACCGCTCTCTTCTCCCTTTTTCCAGAGCTTGTTGCGGCTTCTGGAAAAATAGGTCATATAGCCGCTTTCCAGTGTCCGATAAAAAGACTCTTTATTCATATATGCCATCATCAAAACTTCATTGGTCTGATAGTCTTGCGTGATACACGGAATCAATCCGTTATCGTCTAATTTGAAGGTGTCAAAGTCAAGACTGCTCGTAAAACTTTGCGCCACAAACTCATTGTTTTCCGTTTGACGGTTCATGCTGTTTCCTCCTAAAGTGTTCCTTTTGTAGACGGAACCATATCCTTCATCCGCTGGTCAATCTGGGTAGCCTCGTCCAACGCTTTGGCAAAAGCCTTAAATGCCGCCTCAATGATGTGATGATTATTGCTTCCGTCAAGCTGCTTGAGATGAAGATTCATTCCTGCACCATAAGAAACCGCATAGAAAAACTCCCGTACCATTTCCGTGTCAAAATATCCTACCTGGTCCACGGTCAAAGACATCTGATAAGAAAAATAAGGTCTGCCGGATAAGTCCAACGCACAAAGTATCAGTGTTTCGTCCATAGGAAGAAGCCGCTGGCCATAACGCCTGATTCCTCTCTTGTCACCCACGGCCTTTCGGATTGCCTCTCCCAATACAATTCCTGTATCTTCAATCGTATGATGAGAGTCCACATACAAATCACCTTTCACCAAAAGTTTCAGGTCAAACAATCCGTGCCGGGCAAAAGAATTCAGCATATGGTCAAAAAAGCCGATTCCCGTATCGATTTTTGTCTTGCCGCTTCCATCAATATGCAGCTCCAACTTAATATCTGTCTCATTTGTTTTTCTCTCGATATAAGCAATTCTATCTGCCATTCCTATCTCCTTGTATATAGTTTTCCACACCTAGAGCAAATTTTACCATATTTTAATCAAAAATACCATATGTTGTGCAATTTTATTTCAGTCTTACCTGATTTTCTTCAACCACCAGCCGGTCGATACTGCGCAGGAAACTGGAAATACGGCTGTAACCGTAATCGTGCAGGTCAAATCCGTCATGCCGCTGCTTCAACTCGTCGTTGATAATAGACAGGTTATCTATCATGCCATTGTTTTTCTTAATCATCTCTATCACTTCGTTTTTGATATCCTCACGCTCAAACTGGCTGTGTTTCTTTACAAAATTATGACTGCCTTCACGGTTGATTTGAAATCCCGGCATTTCCTCATGAATAAATACACTGAGCTTGGAATAACCGTAGTTCCGCACGTCAAAATCCGGATATTTTTCGCTCAGCCGGCTGCCGATAGCCCCCAAATCCGCTCTGCCTTTGCTGGATTCATTGAGAATGGTCAAAATGGCCTTCTCTAAATCCTTGATACTGGTAACATAGCTTGGGTCACTGTTATCATGCAGATTGCCGGAGTCACCGGTATTGTTTTCTTTGCCGGACTCGTCAATCAGGTTCAAATGGATAAAGCGGTTACACGCCCTTGTCAGTGCCGGCGGAGTTTTTGATTCCCCCATACCGAGAACATATTTGTTTTCTTCGCGCAAACGCATGGCAAGTCTGGTAAAATCGCTGTCGCTCGTCACCAGACAAAAACCACCTACTTTATTCTGATATAAAAGGTCCATGGCATCAATCACCATCGCCATATCCGTACTGTTTTTCCCTGCTGTGTACGAAAACTGCTGGATTGGAATAATGGAATACTCCAGCAGAATCTGTTCCTTCCAGCCGCTTCCCTTTGACCAGTTCCCATAAATCCGCCTGCAGGAGGCAAAACCATATTTTTCCAATTCATCAAAGATAATCGAAGCATACTTTGCACTTACATTCTCCGCATCAATCAACACGGCAAACTGCATTTTTTCTTCCATATCAATCCTCCATATCCTGTGATTCAAACCGGACTTTAATCGAATTTGCATGTGCAGTAAGCTGTTCACTTACCGCAAAATCGATAATATCCTGATGTACCGGCCGAAGGGCTTCCTTTGAATAATAGATGATACTTGATTTCTTGATAAAATCATCTACACTAAGCGGCGAGAAAAATTTGGCTGTTCCATTTGTAGGCAGTACATGATTGGGTCCTGCAAAATAATCTCCCAACGGTTCCGAGCTGTATTCACCGATAAAAATAGCTCCTGCATTCCGTATTTTGGTCATTACCTCGAATGGATTTTTCGTCACGATTTCCAGATGTTCACTGGCAATATCATTGGCAGCGGAAACGGCCTCCTCCAAATTAT
>JAMPAW010000043.1 GCA_023666975.1 Clostridium sp. | reverse complement strand
ACAGTGATTGAGACGGAATCAGAGAGATTATTGCGTGTGGGAAGAAGTGAAGGAATGCGTGAGGGGATGCGTGAAGGGATGCGTGAAGGAAAGGCACAGTTACTGATTGAAATGGGACGGGAAGAAGGCATGGCTGATGTGGCAATTTTGAAAAAACTGCAGGACAAAATCGGTCTGTCACTGGAACAGGCAACTGCTTATTTAGAGCAGTATGGGAAACAGCTTGTATAGACGATGAGACTCATAGACAACTTTTGCTGTTTATGGGTTTTTTCATGAGAAAAGGAGGAATAGGTTGTGGGAATTGCAGAGCTTCTCGTTCTTGCTGTCGGTCTTTCGATGGATGCATTTGCCGTTTCAATCTGTAAGGGACTGTCAATGGGAAAAATTACACCGCGGCATATGTGTATTGCCGGTGCATGGTTTGGCGGGTTTCAGGCGTTAATGCCGGCTATCGGATATTATCTGGGGGATTTTTTTGCGGATAAGATAACAAAGTATGATCACTGGATTGCCTTTATTCTGTTGCTGCTGATTGGTGGAAATATGATTAAGGAAGCGTTTGGAGAGGTCGATGAGATGGAGGCGGACATGTCAGTAAAATCAATGTTCGTGCTGGCCGTTGCCACCAGTATAGATGCCTTGGCAGTGGGAGTTACCTTTGCTTTTCTAAAAGTACGGCTGGCAGAGGCGGTAAGTTTTATCGGCGTTACCACCTTTGTCCTGTCTGCAGTCGGAGTGAAGATTGGAAGTGTATTTGGAGCCAAATACAGGTCTAAGGCGGAGCTTTGCGGCGGGGTGATTCTCATTTTAATCGGTATAAAAATTTTGCTGGAGGGTATAGCATGATCACATATTAATGGCGGGAGATAAAATTTGGAGAAATGATGAAAATTTGTTCAGATGATGTTCAAAAAGTTGTCATTATATTTCATAATCCGTTAATTGCATTTTGTCCTAAATGGTAGTATCATAATAGATACACCGCAGGCGCCGCGGTATATTTGAGGAGTATTTTTACATAAGTAACAATACAGAGAAAGGAAGTGGCTCAAATTAGGATAAAAATGTAAAAAAATAATCTGCTAATCGGATAAAATTTATACTTTTTGCATAATATGGTACTTGCGTAACTTTTCAGAATCATCTATAATATAAATAATTATGTGATACGGATTCGGTTATCGAAAGGGGACGTTATATTATGAAAATGGTAAGCTTCAGAGTGAGAAATTTTGATAAAGAACAATTTTTGACATTTAATATTGACAATGAGGCGGAATTAGATGAAGATGTGCTGGATTTTCTGGAGGACGAAGAACCCAGAGGAATTGTTCCCGTCATTTTTGAAGATGACGACGAAGAATTTGATACATTTTCATATGATATAACTAACAAGATTCATTTAAGTGAATTGTCTAATCAGGAGATTAATGCAGAGATGGTGCTCATGGTTTTGCGAGGAATTACCATTGCATTGACTGATATGGCAGAATACCGTATTCCATTGTCCTATCTGGTATTGCATAGAGATTACATTTATATTGACTCGGATTATAAGGTAGAGTTTATCTGTATTCCTTTGGAGGAGATGCAGGAAGAGGTTAACATACAAAGTTTTTTGAGAAATTTTATTGCCAGTCTCCGTTTTGATGTTACGGAAGATGTCAGTTATGTGGCAAGATTGCTTACATATGTCAATAATACCGCTCTTTTCAATCTTCGCAATTTGCTGACGATGGTAGAAGAATTAATGGAGGAGCATGGGATTGAGATTCCAGAGGATAATTCTTCTGAAATTTATGCGGATTATCAGGAGGTAGAAGAGAAATCTGCTGTAGATTTGGTAGAGGAGCTGGATGAAGCCGAGGATTCGGAGGAGCTGGCTGAAGAAGTCATAGATGATGCGCCGGCTGAAGAAGAGAATATTCCTGACGAGGAAGAGCCGGAGGAAGAAGCTGCACAACAGGAGAAAGAAGAGACTTCTGATAAGCAAGAGCCGAAAAAGAGTGGGTTGAGCAGTAAGTTCAGTATAAAGCAGCCGACGGAGGACGAAGAGGAACAGGAGTATGAGGAAGAAGAACCGGAGGAAGTCAAGCCGAAGAAGAGTAGTCTGAGCAGCAAATTCAGCTTAAAGGAGCCGGAACCAGATGAAGAGGAGACGGCAGTCACAGAGGAAGAAACTGCGGAGGAGACAGATGATCAGTCTGGAGACGATGCTGCAGAACCGTCTGAAGAACAAAGCGAAGAGACTGTCGGTGAAGAGGAAGCAGCCGAGGAGGTTGAAGAAGAGGTAGCCGAGGAAACTGTCGAGGAAGAGGCGGCAGAGGAAGATGAACCTCAGGAGGAACTGTCTGAGGAGACGGAGCAGCAGACCGGAGATGAATCTCAGGCGGAAGAAGAGCCAGAGGAAGATGAACTTCAAGATGAGTTGCCTTTGGAAGACGAATTGCAGGAAGATGAGCCGCCTGTGGAAGATGAATCGCAGAAAGGTGAGCCGTCTGTAGATGAAGCTGTACAGGATTCTGAGGACGAGGAGACAGCCGGGGAAGCTGTGGAGGCAGATGTCAAAGAGGAAGCCGCAGCAGACAGTACGGCACAGGAGATTGTCAATAAGCTGAAGAGTAAGGTGATTGGCGGAAGGAAGAAGACAAATGCATCCGAAAATGAGGAATCAGGCGAAGGCGAAGAAGACAAGAAGAAGCCCGTATTCAAAACTAAGGAGGTCACCGGAGTTGTCATTCCTGATGAATTAGATGAATTCCTTGCGGAAAAGGAACGCGAGGAGCAGGAGAATATGGAAAACCACCACGAAGAATCTTCTCTTAAGATTAAAAAGAATATTAAGGTAAACCGTGCAAGTATTGTAAAGAGCACACAGGAAGAGCTTAAGGAAAATGAATCGGCGGAGGAAGAGACCGAATCAGATAAGACGGATACTTCGGAGAATATAAAAGATGAGAATGGAGAAGCTGCAGCGGATACCGGTGCGGAACAGAGTGGTGGGGGAATAGCAGGTATTTTAAAGAGTGCTCCACCGAAGGTGAATCCATATCTTGTGCGCGTGAATACGGAAGAGAGAATTATGATTACCAAGCAGACATTTAAAATGGGAAAAGCCAGCATGGGTGTAGATTATACGGTTAAAGGCAATAGTGCGGTTAGCCGTGTGCATGCGATTATCACGAGCAAAGATGGAGAGTACTTTGTGAAGGATAACAAATCGACAAACCATACCTATGTGAACGGTAAGATTTTAAATGAAGGTGATAATGAGCCGCTTACCCATGACAGTAAGATTATGCTGGGTGATGAAGAATTTATCTTTAAATTGCAGTGATGAATGGATAAGCCAATATAGAATGCAGAACAATGGGTTCCTTTTTAGGAACCCATTATTTTGTTGCGGTAAAGCAGGTGCTGATAGCCAGATTAGAGACAGGATGTATTGAAAAAGGCAGATGAAGAACAGGAAAACGGCAGATATGTCGGAAAGGCGCAGCATATGACAAAAGTGGGAATGATATTAGAGGGAAAATATGAACTGTTAAAGCAAATCGGACAGGGGGGCATGTCTGTAGTGTATCTTGCATTAGATGTCCGCTTAAACAAGCAGTGGGCCGTTAAGGAGATAAAAAAGGAAAATACGCAGGATACAGAGATATTGCTGAGGAGTTTGAAAACGGAGGCGGAGGTGTTGAAAAAGGTGGATCACCCTGTGCTTCCACGGATTGTTGATATTATACACTGCGAAGGTACAATTTTTGTGGTTATGGATTATATTGAGGGAAGAACGCTGGAAGAGGTGCTTGAATCAGAAGGGGCACAGCCGCAGAAGCAGGTGATCGAGTGGGCGAAAGATTTATGCAGTGCTCTCAATTATCTGCATTCGATGAATCCGCCGGTAATCTATCGGGATATGAAGCCGTCCAATATTATGTTAAAGCCAGATGGCAGGGTCAAACTAATTGATTTTGGCACGGCAAAGGTAATGGACCGGGAGAGTGCAGCGGATACCGTGGCTCTGGGTACAAGGGGATATGCGGCTCCTGAGCAGTTTGGAGATGACAGGGGGCGGGGGGTGCATAAAACAGATGCCCGAACAGATATCTACAGCTTAGGTGTGTCACTTTATTATGTATTGACCGGCAATCCGCCAGATGAACCGCCGTATGTAGTGAAATCTATCCGTGATTGGAACCCGATGCTTTCCGGGGGATTGGACAAAATCATTAAAAAATGTACAATGCACAATCCCGAGGAACGGTATCAGAATTGTGCGGACCTTATGTATGCGTTGGAGCATTTTGAGGAGCTTGATGACGCTTTTCGCCGGGCGTGTTGGAGAAAAATGAGGAGTTTCCTGGTCTGTGCGGCACTGACCGTGGTTTCGGCGGTGACGGCGCTTGGCGGTTATGTGGGAGATAAAAGGGAGCGGCGGCAGAATTATGAGTACCTGATGAACGATGCTTATGTTCATACCGTACAGGGGGAGTATGAGCAGGCGGCAAATATTTATGCAAAAGCAATTACGGAAGTGGACGGAAGGCGGAATACCGCTTATCTGGAACTGTTAAGACTTTACATTAATTATATAGGTGATGCAGAGGAAGGGCTGAACAGGGTGACTTCTTATATTGACCGGAAATACAGCCATATTGACAGGGACCAGCAGCTTCTTTTTCGTGTAGCGATAGGATATTTTGATGTGCTGAAGGATTATAAGTCCAGCGCATATTATTTTAATCAGATAAATGTAAGGGAATATCCGGAAGCAGCTTATTACAGTGCCATTGCACTGGCAATGGGAGAACTGGATGCGGATTACGATAGCTTATCGAATAACCTGCTGCGTTTTGAAGAGCTGAACGACAATATGACTGTTTCTGCAGACAGACTGACGAACTATAAACTGCTGTGTATCATTTATACAAGAATGATGCAGCAGATGGATAGAGCAGCAGAGAAAGTGGTACAGGCAGCAGATAAAGGAGTACGGATTTTGGCGGAATATGATGATGACAGTATAAAGGCGGAATATTATACGGCATATAATCAATATCTGGCGCTGGCTTATGAGTATCTGGGGGATTCGCATAAAGAGCAGGACAGGGAAGCGGCAGAGCAATATTACAACAAAGCGTTGGAGTGCTGTGATTTTGTTCTGGGAATGACTTCCGTCGAAGAGGGGAAAACGCTTGACCGGATTACGGATTTGGAGCTTCGCGAGGCAAAGTATTGTCAGAAGGCGCAAATCTATGAGGCGTTAGAGGAATATGAAGCAGCCTGTAAGGTTTATGAAAAGGCGGAACAGGAATACGATAAAAACAGTATTTCTCTGTATACCGGGCATTTGCAGCTTCTTTGTCATATGCAGGAGCGGGAGACGAGTGATGTGGAGCTTTGGGATGTTGATGTGCTGCAGGCTTTGTATACCGAGGCGGCAAAGGTGCCGGACATAGGAAATGATTACCGGTGGAGACAGCTCACACAAAAGCTGGCACCGCTGCTGGAACGAAAGGAGGCTGACGGAGGAGATGTTTAGTGGAATGTTTTATACAGGTATGATTTGCAGTGTGATATTTTTTCTCTTATCGGTGATCTGTTTCATTCGGAACAATGTGGCCGGAATCATCAGAAGTCTGGCGGCAGGAGGAAAGAGAGGAGGCCGCTCCAAACGGAGAAAACGGATATTACGGCTGCTGGCTGTCAGTATGCTTTTAGGCATGCTAATCGGCGCATGGCCGGCAGACCGGGCAGCGGCACAGAAGCAGACGGTGCGGGGATATCAGGAGGAGATGGCGGAGACGGTGCCGGGAGGTCAGGAGGAGCCGCAGACACCGATAATTGAAATATCCGGTATACAGGAGCAGTATGCCGATGACGAGGGAAAGTATTTCTGTAATCAGGAGCAGAGGTTGATGGTTTACGTGCAGGCCGCAGATTTGGATACAGGGAAATGCAGAGTGCATGTTTTGCGGGATCAAGAGAGTGATTCTTTTTGGCAGGAGACAGATTGGAGCGCAGATGCGGAAAATCCGTGCCGATATCAGAAGGAAATCGTTCTGGCAGCGGAGGGGGAATATACCGTGTCCGTGGAGGCAGAAACGGCAGACGGCATAAAAGCAGAGCAGACATGTCTGTTGGTCATTGACAAAACGGCACCAGAGATTTTTGATATCTGTTATTACGATGCAGACGGATTAATGGAAAAAAAGTATGGAAACATATATGGGAATCGGGTAATCCGTATGGAGTTCACCGCGGAAGACAGATATTCCGGTGTGGTGGAGAAAGGCATACAGATTACTATAGGCAAAGGCACGCTGCGAAACGGTGATGAAGGAATATATCCAGCGCACAGACTGGCGGACAATCGGTATTATGTATATATTCCGCCAGACACAGCCGTATCGGAATTTGATGATGTGCTTACTGTCTGGGCACAGGATTTGTTGGAAAATATTGGGAGTAAAACAGTGGACAGAATCATTTACAGCAAAGGTGCCCCGTCAATCAGAATGGCCTGCGATAAAAATTTTTCATTGTGGACAAACGAAGACGTCACATTCCACACCACGGTATCGGACTATGCTGCCGGTTTGAAGGAGATAATTTATACTGTTAATAAAAAGGTGGTAAAACGGGTAGAATTTGACAGGCCCGTGTATACCTTCAGCTGTGATGTAACGGCAGATGAAAGTGCGGAAGAGGTCATCGGTTATACCGTCGAGGTGGAGGCTGTCAATAACTGTGGGAACTGTAACCGCATGCAAAGGCGGGTCTATGTCGATAAGGAAAAGCCGCAGGTGAGATTTTACGGCGTTCAGGACGGCATGCATTACCATACGGACCAGATGTTAAAAGCAGAAATCAGTGATGTGTCTTATGCCGGAACGATTACAAAATATGTCATCAAACGGAAATGGAAGGGGCGGGTTGAAACGATACCTGTGGCGGAGTTGGCGATGGAGGCATACAGCGGCAGTTACAGCTACAGATTATCGGAGGAAGGGGAATACCGTGTTCATATCATTACGACAGACGGGGCGGGAAACCGGACCGTGTCCGACACATTGCAGTTTGTTATTGACAAAACACCGCCGAAGCTTTCTGTTTCCGGTGTGGAAGAAGGTTCGATGAATGCGTCTGCCGTTACGCTGCAGTTTGCCTGTGAGGAGGATTTTCCGGCTTCGGATAAGTTGTTTGTTGACGTGAAGCGCAGAATGGACGGAGATACAGAGGAGAAACGGCTGGGTGGATTTGTGCCGGACGGAACAATGAATTTGCTGCAGCATACTTTTGTTCAGGACGGAGCTTATGATGTAACATTTACGGCTGCGGACCGGGCGGGAAACCGTGCGGAGAGCAAAACCATTCATTTTTATGTTGACAGCACAAAACCCAAGCTCAGCATTAGCGGTACGGAAAACTATCAGCAGTGGAGCGAAGCGGTCACTGTGGTGTTCGGGGTGGAAGAGACTTATTATCGGGAAAACCGTGTGACAATAACCGGAACCCGCAGGGATATCGACGGGCGGGAAACAGCACTGTCCCTGCCAAGACCGGCCAACATCGGAAAAAACAGCAGCTTATCGCATATGTTTTCGGAGGAGGGGATATATCATCTGAAAATCTGTTCAACAGACGGAGCGGGAAATCAGGCGGAGAAAGAGATTCATTTTGTCATTGACTGTACGGCTCCGCAAATTGACGGGCCGGAAGCATATCAGGGAAAATATTGCCGGGAATTCCGGCTGGCTGACGGACCAGATGAAATTTTTAAGGATTTGACCGTTGTTTCTTACTGTATGTTATTAAACGGGGAGGAGTATAACGGAACCGAAACCATTACCTGCGAGGGAAAATATAATCTGTATATCGAGGCGGAAGATGAGCTTGGACATAGCAGCAGTAAAAGCGTGGAATTCATTGTTGACCACACGGCACCCAAGGTGATTTTTACCAGTGTGGAGAACGGGCAAAAGGTATACGAGGGAGGGAGCGTGACATGGGCGCTTGCCGATTCCGGGGACGAAATTACCGGAGTCAGAGTGAATGGGAAAGAGTATAATTCTGGCACAAAGAGGCTTGACTATTCGCAATATGGGATATATCGTATAGAGATAGACTGTGTCGACAAGGCGGGCAATACTGCCACCAGAACGCTGGATTTTACCTACAGCCGGCCGCTGACTGCTACTCTGGTGATCGGAGTTGTAGGAATCCTGGTGGCTGTGATGGGAATTATGATGTTTGTCCGGATTGCCGTTGGCAGGAAGAAGTTGTCTATTGATGATATCCGGGAGGGATAGGAAGGGAGAAAACAGAATGAGAAATATGGCGGATATAGAGGCGGTTGTTTTTGATATGGACGGAGTGATTTTTGATTCGGAGAAGCTTTACCGCAAACATTGGATGATTTCGGGAGAGGAATATGGAATCCCGGAGGCACAAATGGCGGAAATTTGTAATCAGATTGCCGGAGCGACCAAAGAGAGAAACGAGAAGTTGATGAAGTCTTATTTTGGGGATTCGTTTGATTATATGACTTTTCGGAAGAAAACGATGGACCGCATGGACGAGGATATCCGGCAAAACGGATTGGAATTGAAACCCGGAGTACAGGAATTGTTTCGTTTCTTGAAACAAAAAGAGATTCGAATCGGGCTTGCGACCTCGACACAGAGGGAGCGGGCCGGGAGAAATCTCCGGAATGCCGGTATTTTGCAGGAGTTTGATTATATCATGTATGGTGGTATCGTAGAAAATGGTAAGCCGGCACCGGATATTTATCTGGCTGCCTGCAAGGGCTTGGGCGTGAAGCCGGAGAATGCTATCGGAGTTGAGGATTCCATTAACGGAGTAAAGTCTTCGGCAGCCGCAGGATTGTATACGATAATGGTGATAGATTTAATTGAGCCGACAGAAGAGATCAGGCCGCTGGCAGATGAGATTTTTGATTCATTGCTTGAGATAATCGCTTTGCTGAAAGCATAAATCATTGCCCGAAATCATATACTTCACTATCAAAGGCTTACTGTGGTGAGCACAGACAAGGAGTGAGGATATGAGTATCGGAAGAAAGTTTAGTATCGTGATAAAAGGGTTGATTTTATCTTATGCGGTTACCGGTATACTATTGGCAGGTCTGGCGTTCCTGGTTTATCAGTTTCAATTGACAGAGTCTGTGGCGGATATTGCCATTATTGCGATCTATGTGATCGTTACTTTTTTGGGAGCATTTATTATTGGAAAGAAAGTAAAGGAACAGAAATTTTTGTGGGGGCTTTTAATGGGCTTTCTGTATATCCTGATTATCTCTGCCGTGGCGATGATCATCGGCGAGGCATTCCAAGTGGTAAGCACGGCCAATTTAACCACGGCAGCACTCTGCATAGGCGGGGGGCTTCTTGGCGGAATGCTCAGTTGAAAGGTAGTTGACCTTAGAAAATGCTTATGCTATAATATCTGCTATATGTTATGCGGAAGCAAAAGAGCATTGTAGATTAATGGAGGAAAAAAGATGAAGCATATTAAGACGTTAACCGATAAGACATTGAAGAGTACAATGGAGAAAGGCGGCTGTGGTGAGTGTCAGACTTCATGTCAGTCTGCCTGCAAGACTTCTTGTACGGTTGGTAACCAGACCTGCGAGAATAAGTAGGAGCTGTTTGCAATATCGGACTTTTGGATGTGCCGTAAAATGGGAGTTTTAGACTCTTGTGAGGAAGGGTAAAGGGGACTGCTTTTAGGGGGCTGTCCTCTTTCGTATGTAAGAGGCAGTCCGGGAAATTATGCAGCTTAAGGAGTAGTTGTGATACATCAGTATAAAAATAATGGCTATAACATTGTATTAGATGTCTGCAGTGGTTCCGTCCATGTGGTAGACGATTTAGTATATGATGTTATTGCGCTGTATGAGGAACTTAATAGTGAAGAAATTGCGGACAGGCTGCCGCAATATTCCAGAGAAGAGATTGCGGAGGCCTGTGAGGAGATTCGCACGCTGAAAGAGAGCGGGCAGCTGTTTACTGAAGATGTGTACCGGGAGGCAGTGACAGATTTCAAAAAGAGAAAGACTGTGGTCAAGGCGTTATGTCTGCATATTGCACATGACTGCAATCTGGCCTGTAAATATTGCTTTGCAGGGGAAGGGGAATATCATGGTGACCGTTCTTTGATGAGCGATGAGGTTGGCAGGAAAGCGCTGGATTTTCTGATTGCCAATTCCGGAAACCGAGTTAATCTGGAGGTGGATTTCTTTGGCGGAGAACCGTTGATGAATTTTCAGGTGGTAAAGGATTTGGTTGCATATGGGAGAAGCCAGGAGGAGAAACATAACAAGAAGTTTCGTTTCACGCTGACGACAAACGGTATGCTGCTCACAGATGAGGTGATGGAATTTGCCAACAGGGAAATGGCAAATGTGGTGTTGAGTATTGACGGACGCCGGGAGGTTCACGACTTGATGCGTCCTACCCGCAACGGTAAGGGAAGCTACGATTTGATTGTTGACAAATTTAAAAAGATGGCCAAGCTTAGAAATCAGACGAACTATTATGTGCGGGGAACGTTTACCCATAATAATCTGGATTTTTCAAAAGATGTTTTGCATCTGGCCGATTTGGGCTTTAAACAGATTTCCGCTGAGCCTGTGGTGGCATCGGAGGAACAGTCGTATGCGATTAGAGAAGAGGATTTACCGCAGCTGTTTGCAGAATATGATGCCCTTGCCAAAGAGATGGTTTTGCGGGAAAAAGCAGGAAATGGTTTCAATTTCTTTCATTTTATGATAGATTTAACAGGTGGTCCTTGTCTTTACAAGCGGCTTTCCGGATGTGGTTCGGGAACAGAATATCTGGCGGTTACCCCTTGGGGTGATTTGTATCCCTGCCATCAGTTTGTGGGCATGGAGGATTTCCGGCTGGGCAGTGTGGACACAGGCATTGAAAATACGGAGCTGGTAGACGAATTTAAACTGTGCAATGTATATGCAAAGGATAAATGCAGGGACTGTTTTGCAAGATTTTACTGTAGTGGCGGATGTGCTGCGAATTCCTATAATTTTCATGGTAACATTTTAGATGCTTATGATGTGGGATGTGAGCTGGAACGTCACAGAGTGGAATGTGCAATGATGATAAAAGCTGCTTTGGCAGATGACAGGTAGTGAAAAAGGAGAGTAAAACGATGAAAAAAGCAAAGAGAAACAGCGTGTTGACGATATTAATATTTATCGTGGCACTGGCGCTGGGTACTTACACGACGGTAATCGGTCTTGGCAGCAAAAAGATTGGTACTGCAAAAAACATTATTCTGGGTCTGGACCTTGCGGGAGGTGTCAGTATTACCTATGAGGTAGAGGAAGAGGACGCAACCCAGCAGGAGATGGATGACACAATCAATCGTCTGCAGCAGCGTGCAGATGTGTATTCACCAGACAGCAGCGTGTATCAGGAAGGTTCAAACCGTATCAGCATCGAGATTCCCGGTGTGACCGATGCAAACCAGATTTTGGAGGATATGGGTAAGCCGGGAGCACTGGAATTTCTTGATGAGGATAATTATGCAAAGTATGCTGCCGGTGAAGAGTATGAGGTAGTGTTAAGCGGTTCAGAGGTCAAAAATGCCAGTGCCGGTATCGACAATTCCGGTACAGTGAAAGAATATGTAGTTGAACTGGCATTTAATGATGAAGGAACCAGGAAATTTGCAGAAGCCACAGAAAATAACATTGGCAAACGTATCTATATTATTTACGACGGTTCAGTTGCTTCGGCACCTACCGTACAGACCGCCATTACAGGCGGGAGTGCAGTCATTAACGGTATGGCGGATAACGAAGAGGCGGAGAATCTTGCACAGACTATTCGTATCGGTGCACTTCCGCTGACGCTTAGGGAGCTTCGTTCCAATGTTGTCGGTGCTACACTGGGACAAGACGCCTTGAGCACGACATTGAAAGCTGGTGCCATTGGTATGGCAGTTGTGGCAGTCATCATGGTGGTTGTTTATTTACTGCCGGGTGTAATTTCCGTATTTGCACTGTTTGCTTATATTGTGCTGACATTGCTCTGTCTGAACGGCTTTAATGCCAGCCTCACCCTTCCGGGTCTTGCCGGTATTGTGCTGACGATCGGTATGGCAGTGGATGCTAATGTTATCATTTTCACCCGTATCAAAGAGGAAATCGGTGCAGGTAACGGGGTGAAAAGTGCCATTGATGCGGGATTTAACAAAGCATTATCCGCTATTCTGGACAGTAATATCACAACGTTAATTGCGGCGTTTGTATTGTATGTGATGGGGACAGGTACAATTAAAGGATTTGCCCTTACGCTGGGAATCGGTATTGCGCTTTCCATGTTTACGGCACTGTTTGTGACAAAGAACCTGTTAAAGGCAGTATATACATTAGGACTAAAGGACCCGAAGCTTTACGGAAGCAAGAAAACGGCAAAGGTAAATGACTATGTTAAATTCAGCCGTATTGCTTATATCATTTCCATTATCGCTATCATAGCAGGTCTGGTTGCTCTTCCGATTTTTAAGAATAAGGAAGGCTCAGCCTTAAATTATACATTGGAGTTTACCGGTGGTACTGCCATGACTGTGGATTTTGAAGAATACTATGATCTGCAGGCGGCAGAGAGTGAGATTTTACCAGAAATTGCCGAGGCTGCCGATATATCGGACGCAATGATTCAGGTGCAGAATGTTAAGGACAGTAACGAGATTGTCTTTAAGACGGCAGAGCTTTCGGTAGACCAACGTGATGCCGTGGAGAATGCCCTGCGGGATAAATTTAACGTAAAAGAATTTGCCATTGAAAATATCAGCTCGACGATTAGTGGAGAAATGCAGAAGAATGCGATTGTTTCTGTGATTATCGCCACATTGCTGATGCTCATTTATATTGCGATCCGGTTTAGCGATGTCAAATTCGGTGCCGCTGCGGTGATTGCGCTGGTACATGACGTGCTGGTTGTGTTTGCGATTTATTCTATTGGAAGGCTTTCCGTGGGTAATACATTTATCGCCTGCATGTTGACGATTGTCGGATATTCCATCAATGCAACGATTATCATATTTGACCGTATCCGTGAAAACCTGATTACCATGCGCAGTAAAGGAGAGAGTTATGCGGACATTGTAAACGCATCAGTTTCCCAGACATTTACAAGAACAATATACTCATCATTAACAACCTTTGTTATGGTATTTGTATTGTACATTATGGGAGTGACCTCCATTAAAGAGTTTGCCCTCACACTGATGAGCGGTATTGTCTGCGGAGCATATTCTTCCGTATGTATCACGGGTCCGTTATGGTATGTATTAAAAACCAAAATCGGTAAAAGCGGTGATATTCAGGGAAAAAAGGGTTCTGGGAACGGCAAGAAGTCCAAAGATAAAAACCAGGAAGGGCTGGATTTTGAAACCTTTTCCAATGGTTCCGGAAACGGCAAGAGGTCCAAAGGTAAAAACGCTAAGACGAAAAAGAATGCTGAAAGTAAGGGTAATGTGTAAATAACGCTATAGGGGCATGGTCAATCACCATGTCCCTATCTTAAAGTGGGAGAGGCAGTTATGGTGGAACATAATAACTGGATAATTCGGGCAAAACGGGCAGATTTTCATGCCCTTGCCGAACAATTTCAAATTGATCCCGTGGTGGCCAGGGTTTTGGTGAACCGGGGAATAGACGAGTCCAAGTTTGATTTGTTTCTTCGGCCGGATTTAAGTAAGATGTATGATCCGTTTTTGATGGAGGGAATGAATCAGGCAGTACGGGTGATTTGCCATGATATTGAAGAGGGGCATACTGTTCGTATTGTGTCGGACTATGATGTAGACGGCGTGATGTCGAATTATATCTTATACAAAGGTTTGCGGAGAATCGGTGCAGATGTGGATTATGTGATTCCTCACAGGGTTAAGGACGGCTACGGAATTAACAGGGAAATTATCGAGAAATCTATAGAGGACGGAATTCATACGATTATCACCTGTGATAATGGAATTGCCGCGGGTGATGCGCTTTCCCGTGCCAAAGAAGCAGGTATGACCGTGGTCGTTACCGATCATCATCAGGTACCGTTTATCATGGTCGATGATACGAAGCAATATATCCTGCCGCCGGCAGATGCCATTTTAAATCCTAAGCAGGAGAATTGCCAATATCCTTTTGATGATTTGTGTGGTGCCGGGGTGGCATATAAACTGGTGGAGGCACTGTATGCCAAAAGGGATATTCCGCATGAGGAAATATATCTGTTTTTGGAATGTGTAGCTATAGCGGTAATCTGTGATGTGGTTTCACTGACAGATGAGAACCGTATTTTTGCGGTTCACGGATTGGCACAGTTAAACCATACCAACAATAAGGGGCTGCGGGCATTGATTGCGGCGGCACAGCTATCCGATGTAACGATCAGTTCTCACCATGTAGGTTTCCGTCTGGGACCGTGTATCAATGCTTCCGGTCGCTTGGACAGTGCAATCCTTTCCATGGAGCTGCTGTTGGAGGAAGATACGGAAACGGCAATTGCTAAGGCGCAGAACTTATACAGTATAAATGAAGAACGAAGGGCAATGACAGAGGACGGCCTTAGGCGGGCAGAGGAATATCTGCAGAGTATGCCGGAAATGAAAATTATGGTGATTTATCTGCCGGATTGCCATGAGAGCCTGGCAGGAATCATTGCCGGAAGAATCCGGGACCGTTATAATCATCCGGCTTTGGTTGTCGTGGACAGTGATACACAGGGTATACTGAAAGGCTCTGGTCGTTCGATAGAGGAATTTCCGATGTTTGAGGCATTACAAAAGTGCAGCGATCTGTTGACTCAGTTTGGCGGACATGCAATGGCGGCAGGTTTTTCTTTGGACAAGGATAATTTGCAGGCCTTTACGGATAGAATTAATCAAATTTGTGAACTGGACGAGAACGCATTTATTCCCAAGGTATGTATAGATGTGCCAATGCCGATTTCCTATGTGACGGAGGATTTGATTGCACAGCTAGAGGGGCTGGCACCTTTCGGAAAAGGGAATGAGAAACCGCTTTTTGCACAGAAAAATCTAAGCGTACTCTCGGCCAAAATTATGGGTAAGGAGCGCAATGTAGTTAAAGTTACTCTGGAGAATGAGGAAGGCTGGCAGCAAGAGGGCATCTACTTTGATGCACAGGAGTTCTCGGAAAATATTATCGAATGGTTCGGGCAGGACGAGTATGACAAAATGCTTCATGGCTGGTTAAATAATGTAGTCTTAAATGTAGTATATTATCCGGTTATTAATGAATTTAACGGAAACAGAAATATTCAGCTGCAGATTAAGCGATATGCAATGGCCACGGTCAGGGAAGTATTGTAATTTTGATATACATAGGGTACACTGAAAGGGAAAGAAGGTGAATATATGGCAAGGTTAATCAACGGAGACAGGGAGCTTTCCACACCGAAGGATTTTACGCCACCGGAGGAGCTTTACCATACTTTGATTGAGAAGGTGCTGGAATATCATCCAAACACAGACATTACTATGATTGAGAAGGCATATGCGATTGCGGATAAGGCACATGAGGGACAGCTGCGCAAATCCGGAGAGCCATATATTATGCACCCCCTTTGTGTTGCCATTATTCTGGCAGAGCTGGAATTGGATAAAGAGACAATTGTGGCGGGCATTCTTCATGATGTCATTGAAGATACGGTGATGACGGACGAGGAGATTGAACGGGAGTTTTCTGCGGAGATTTTGCTGTTGGTGGACGGTGTTACAAAACTGACACAGTTAAATTTTTCGCAGGATAAGTTAGAATTACAGGCGGAGAATCTGCGGAAAATGTTTCTTGCCATGGCAAAGGATATTCGGGTTATCCTGATTAAGCTGGCAGACCGGCTGCACAATCTGAGAACGCTGCAGTATCAGTCTCCGGCAAAACAGATAGAAAAGGCAAGAGAGACAATGGATATCTATTCGCCGATTGCACATCGTCTGGGTATCAGTAAGATTAAGGTGGAGTTAGATGATTTATCCCTGCAGTATTTGGAGCCGGAGAAATTCAAGGCATTGAAAGCGGAAATCGACGAACGCCTCGAAGAGAGGGAGAAGTTTATCGAAACGATTGTCCATGATGTGAAGCAGTGTATCGAAGAGGCGGATATTGAGGCCGAAATCAGCGGCAGGGTGAAACATTTTTTCAGCATTTACAAAAAGATGGTTAATCAGGACAAAACGCTTGACCAGATATATGACATATTTGCCGTGCGGATTATTGTGGACAGCGTCCGGGACTGCTATGGCGCATTGGGAATTATCCACGAAAAATATACACCGATTCCGGGACGGTTTAAGGATTATATCGCTATGCCGAAATCCAATATGTACCAGTCTTTGCACACAACGCTAATCAGCAAGAGCGGGCAGCCCTTTGAAATTCAAATCCGCACTTACGACATGCATAAGACGGCGGAGTACGGTATTGCTGCTCATTGGAAATATAAGGAAAATCTGACCGGAACCGCCAGAGATAAGGAAGAAGAAAAACTGACCTGGCTGAGACAGATTTTGGAATGGCAGAGGGATACGAAGGATAACAAGGAGTTTATGAGTGCGGTAAAGACCGACCTTGACTTGTTTGCAGAGCAGGTATACTGTTTCACCCCTAACGGTGATGTGAAGAATCTTCCGGCTGGCTCGACCCCGATTGATTTTGCTTACAGTATCCATTCGGCAGTAGGGAATATGATGGTAGGTGCCAGAGTAAATGACCGGCAGGTACCGTTAAACTACGAGCTGCAAAACGGTGACCGGGTGGAAATTGTCACCTCGAATAATTCTACCGGTCCAAGCAGGGATTGGCTTTCTGTTGTGAAATCCGCCCAGGCGAGAAGTAAGATTAATCAGTGGTTTAAGCATGAGTTTAAGGACAGTAACATTGTCAGAGGGAAGGAACTGCTTTCCGGTTACTGTAAATCCAAGGGCTATAATCTTTCCGATTATTCTAAGCCGGAGCTGTTGAAAGCAGTGATGGCGAAATATAATTTTCAGGATTGGGATTCGGTGCTGGCGGCAATCGGCCATGGCGCATTAAAAGAAGGCCAGGTCATGAATAAGCTCATCGAGGTCTATAACAAACGCGAAAAGCCCACAGTGTCGGATACCGAGCTGATAGAGCAGATTAATCACAGTGCAGACCTTCACCGAAGAAGTAAATATAAAGGCGGTATCATTGTCAAAGGCGTAGATGGCGTGGCAGTCTATTTTTCCCAGTGCTGTTCACCGGTTCCGGGTGATGAGATAGTCGGCTTTGTGACAAGAGGAAGAGGCATTTCCATTCACCGCACGGATTGTGCTAATGTGATGCGGATGGGTGATATGGACCGCACCCGCTTAATTGAAGCGGAATGGCAGACTGGTGCAGATGAAGATGACAGAATTACGTATTCTTCGGAACTGCGGATTTATGCGACAGACCGAACGGGAATGTTGTTTGATGTCTCTAAGGTGTTTACCGAGGCGAATATTAATGTTACCGCCGTGAACACGAAGAGCAATAGCAAGAGTGAAAAGGCAACCTTGACCGTGACCTTTGATATCAAGACAGTGGACCAGCTTAATCAGGTCATTGCGAAGCTGCGGATGGTGCCGGGAGTATTAGATGTGGAAAGAAGTGTTGGCTGAAAAGGATAGAGGCCAAGAAAGGGAAGGTGGCTGTATGGCAGCTTTAGAGATATTTCAGAAGACTTTGGGAGATATGGGGACGAACTGTTATATTTTGGTCAATCATGATACCGGTGAATGTATTGTATTCGACCCGGCGGCGGAAGCAGATGTGTTGAAGGAGATTTTTTCTACACCGGGATTTCAGTTACAGGCTATTTTTTTGACCCACGGGCACTACGACCATATCGGAGCAGTAAAAGAATTGAAGGACACTTTTCATGTGCCGGTGTATGCCTCGAAGGAGGAGAATGAACAGGTGCTGGGAAAACTGGAGGTAAATCTTTCTTCCATGTTCGGGTATCCGATGACACTGACAGCAGATGAAGTTTTGGAGGACGGACAGAGCGTGGAGATTATCGGGACTACGCTGACCTGTATTCTGACACCAGGGCATACGGCAGGCGGTATGTGCTATTACAATGAAGAGCTGGAGTCGCTGATTGCGGGGGATACGCTTTTTTGCAACAGCGTGGGGAGAACGGACTTTCCGACAGGCAGTGCCGGTACATTGATCCGCTCGATACGGGAGAAGCTGTTTACCCTGCCGGATAACACCAAGGTCTTTCCGGGGCATATGGGCAGTACGACGATTGCCTGGGAAAAAGAAAATAATATGATTTGCGGCGGAGCATAGAAGACGCTTGCGATGAGTGGCTGGGAAAATTGATGAAAAAGGGAAGCAGAGATGATATACTTAAATCAGAATGCGGAAATTTACAATAACGATATCCGGGCGATGCTGCAGGCTTTCTTTGACAATGAAAAGATAGTGGAGAAACAGGAGGGAACCAGACTGTCACTGACTGTCGTTTATACTGCGGATACCGATGTGGAGACACAGGCGAATAGTGGCGGCTATGTTGAGTATATCCTTGAAGATGAGGACGGTTACAAAAAGAGCAGCACGGTGACGGTAGATTTTCTCAATAAGCGGCTTGCCAGAAATCCGTTAAAGGCAGCGTTGTATCGGCTGTTGTCCGTATATACCGGCAAAGCGCTTCCGTGGGGAAGCATGACCGGGGTGCGGCCGACCAAGATCGCTACGGAACTGCTGGAACAGGGTGAGACGGAGGAGCAGATACATAGAGTGTATACAGATGTTTATCTTGCACGGGGGCAAAAGGCGGATATCTGTATTGAGGTTGCTAAGAGAGAGCAGGAGCTGTTTAGAGATTTTACCTATGAAGAGGAGTATTGTCTCTATGTGGGGATTCCGTTTTGCCCGACCAGATGCCTGTACTGCTCGTTTACCTCTTATCCGATAGCGGCTTATCGGGACAGAACCGATGATTATCTTCAGGCGCTATTTAAGGAACTGGAATTTGTGGCGGGTTCGGAAACCTATCGCAATAAAAAATTAACCGCAGTTTATATTGGTGGAGGAACGCCAAGTGCGTTGACAGCAGAGCAGATGGCGGCGCTGATAACCGGAATCACGGAACGCTTTGATATGCGGTATGTGAGAGAGTTTTGCGTGGAGTGCGGAAGACCGGACAGTATTACGGAGGATAAGCTGAAGGTATTGAAAAGCCTGGGTGTAGGAAGAATCAGTATCAATCCCCAGACGATGTCAGATGAGACGCTTCAGCTAATCGGAAGGGCACATACGGTTGAACAGACGGTGGAGGCCTTTGCCTTTGCGAGAGGGATTGGCTTTACGAACATTAATATGGATATGATTTTGGGGCTTCCCGGAGAAGAGATAGCAAATGTGCGGCATACGCTCTCGGAAATCAACAGACTGATGCCGGATAGCCTGACCGTGCATTCCCTTGCTATTAAGCGGGCGGCAAACCTGAATATAGAAATGGAGAGGTATCATCGCCTGATAAAAGGAAGCACAGATGAAATGCTGATAGCGGCGGACGAATGTGCACGGCAGATGGGAATGAATCCCTATTATCTGTATCGGCAGAAAAATATTCCGGGCAAGCTTGAAAATATCGGTTATGCAATACCGGGAAAAGAGTGCCTTTATAATATACTGATTATGGAGGAGAAAATGGATATTCTTGCTGTCGGGGCAGGAGCCTCTTCCAAGCTTGTGTTTCACAGTGAGAACCGGATTGAACGGGTGGAGAATGTCAAAAATGTTGATGATTATATTCGGCGCATAGATGAGATGATAGAGAGGAAACGGAGGATGTTTGTATGATACAGGTAGACAGAGGAGACATTGATGTTGATGAAATATCCTACTATTTAAACGAGGATTTGCAGACGGAGATTGCACATGGCATAGAGGTGAGCAGGCTGGCAGGCAGACTGGCCAGAGAATTGAAATTAAGTCCTGCATTCTGCCATGATATTGAGGTCGCAGGCATGCTGCACGATATTGGTAAACTGAGGGCAAGCACCTATTTGTATGGCGGTGAAGATGACACGTTGAATGTGGAAAAGATGCGGTATGTGCGTCTTCATTCGGGGTTAGGATATGAAGTGGTGAAAAACGAAGGTTATTCGGAGCGGGTATGTGAGATGATTCTGCATCACCATGAAAATTATGACGGTACGGGATATCCTGACAATCTGGTCGGAGAAGATATTCCGTTAGGAGCGAGGATATTGCGGGTGTGTGATGTATTTGTGGCGTTGACCTCCGACCGTCCATACCGGAAGGCTTTTGACAGTAAAACGGCGGTGGAGCTGTTGATTGAGGAGGTAAGGCATTTTGATATGAAGATTTTTCTGCCGTTTCAGAGCATTGTCCATGAGGAGATTATGCAGCGTGGGATAAACGAACAGGAGGAGCATAAACTCGTATATTAAGTTTTGCAAAAAATATTTTGAAAGGAAAAGATAATGGGTAAACAGTCAAGCATGAAAAAAAAGCCGGTTACCGGAATGAAGGATATATTGCCGAGAGAAATGGAAATCCGGGATTATGTAATCGGCCAGATTAAAGAAGTATATAAAACTTTTGGATTTTCCAATATGGAGACGCCTTGTGTGGAGCATATACAGAATTTATCCTCCAGTCAGGGTGGAGAAAATGAAAAACTGATTTTCAAGATTTTAAAGCGTGGAGAGAAGCTGAGGCTTGCAGAAGCAAAGGAGGAAATGGATCTGGTAGACGGAGGCCTGCGCTATGACCTGACGCTGCCGCTTTCCCGTTATTACGCCAACAATGCCAATGATTTGCCAAGTCCGTTTAAGGCACTGCAGATGGGGAATGTATGGCGGGCAGACCACCCGCAGCGAGGCCGCTACCGCCAGTTTATGCAGTGTGATATTGACATTTTGGGCGAGCCGACTATTCTTGCAGAGATTGAGCTGATTAATGCGACAACGACGCTGTTGGGGAGAATCGGATTTGAAAAATTTACCATTCGCCTGAACAACCGGAAACTGTTAAAGGCAATGGCGGCCTATAGCGGGTTTGACGAAAAGGATTACGATAGTGTGTTTATTACATTGGATAAAATGGATAAGATTGGAATGGACGGTGTCTCCGAGGAACTTATCGGGCAGGGGTATTCCAAGGAAAGTGTGGACACCTATCTTGCCTTGTTTGAGAAGACGAGCGGGGATATTCAGGGAGTACGTTTTTTGAAGGAGACATTAGGCGGGAGCTTAGAGGACGGTGTGGCCGAGGACTTGGAGATGATTCTGGAGGCGGTAAATGCGACAAAGGCAGCAGATTTTAAGATTGTATTTGACCCGACACTGGTAAGAGGAATGTCTTATTACACAGGGCCGATTTTTGAAATTTCCATGGACGAGTTTGGCGGTTCTGTAGGCGGAGGCGGACGATATGATGAGATGATTGGCAGGTTTACAGGGCAGAATACGCCGGCCTGCGGTTTTTCCATTGGGTTTGAACGCATTGTTATGCTGCTGTTGGAGCGGGATTATCAGGTGCCGGTAAAAGCAGAGAAAACGGCATATCTGGTGGAGAAGAATATGCCGCAGGACAAGCTGCTCACGATTCTGCAGAGAGCAAACGAGCAGCGGAAAAATGGGGCACAGATTAACATAGCCATCATGAAGAAGAATAAAAAATTTCAAAAAGAGCAAATGGAGAAAGAGGGTTATACTGCCTTTGAGGAATTTTTTGTAGACCGGATGTAGTGAGGTTGATGAATATATCATTTATCGGGCTTGACCATCCTTTTGCGGTGCCGATCTCGCCGTATGGGCTTTAATAAATTAAATACAAATGGCAAAATCATGAATAGAAATACACGCACCAAAATTGATTCACTTCAAATTTAGGTAGAAAAGAAAGAATAATTGTGATATGATTAGCTTAGTTATGTACATTGGAGGAAGACTATGAAGAATAATCACAATTATAAAATTGATGTGGAAGGTACAGTGCGAAAATATGCTGATATGGTATATCGTATTGCATGCTTAAATTCAAAAACTATAAGTGAAGCAGAGGATGCTTTTCAGGAAGTATTTTTAAAGTTATATATACATAGTGATAAGATAAATGATGAACAACATTTGAAGGCATGGTTGATCAGGGTTACGCTCAATCAATGTAAAAGTATGTCAATGTCTGCATGGAATAGGCATATTGTACCGATAAAGTTTGCAGAAAGAATGGAGGCAGAATCGGAATACAAAGACTATTCTGATTTATATAAAGCAATAAAGCAACTATCTAAAAAATATAGGGAAATAATTTATCTATATTATTATGAAGAAATGAAAATCAAAGAGATTTCTAATGTTTTAAATTGTCCTGAGGCAACGATAAAAACACGTTTGGCAAGGGGACGTAGATTGTTAAATGAACAATTGAAGGGAGAGTATGGTGATGGAGAGATTTAAGAGAGATATTGATTCACAGCATGCCCCGGAGGCATTAATTGAGCTGACAATCAGAAGAATTCATCAGAAAAATAGTAGGAAGAAATCAGATAATGAAAATGACAAACAAAATGGAAGGAGTAATAAAAACCAGCCCTTTGGTTTGATAGTTGTGGTTGTGGGGATTATAATATTCAGTGTAGGTGTCATTATAATCACCATGTCAATGCAACCTCAGCGTGTGTATAATCAGGTTGCTTTGGTGTTCCGGCAGGATATGCCGGATAAAAGATGTTTCTGAGATTACAATAAAGGGCTATGAAGATTATCTAAGGAAATGAGGGGTTTTGTCAAGTTTTTAAGAATATTACTCCTTGTCCGGTCTTGTTTTTCTAAGATGTATGTACCATATAGATGTCATTTTTCGTTAAAGAGATGCACCTATACCATACATTCTGACAAAGTCTTAGGTTCAACCAGTTCTGATACAAATCACAAAGTTGGCACTATCTAATATTACATTGAATCGGTTCCATAAAAGGAACTTATATAAAAATATTAAAAAAATTAAAGTAAAGTGAAACCTTTTTGTCTGCCGCAAAGTGTTAATAATAAATGAGTAATAGATACAA
>JAMPAW010000042.1 GCA_023666975.1 Clostridium sp. | reverse complement strand
GGTCCACAATCGGAATCCCGGTTACCTTACTGATATAAGGAACAGTTCTCGAAGAACGAGGATTTACTTCTATTACATAGACTTCGTCCTGATAGACGATAAACTGAATATTAATCAGGCCGATGACATGAAGGCTTGTCGCCAGCTTTTTCGTATAATCCTCCAGCACCCTTTTAATTTTGTCCGAAAGACTTCTCGCCGGATACACGGATATACTGTCACCGGAATGAATACCTGCCCGCTCTACATGCTCCATGATTCCCGGAATCAAAATGTCTTCACCATCACAGACCGCATCCACCTCAACTTCTTTTCCCATTAGATATTTATCTACCAGAATCGGATGTTCCTGAACAGTACGGTTGATAATCTCCATAAACTCCACGATATCCTC
Source organism: Clostridium sp. (assembly GCA_023666975.1). Next base: position 23,112 of record JAMPAW010000042.1, on the reverse strand, counting down.
GTCGCTGATTGCAATCTGCATTCCCTGCCCGCCCAGTACATAGGAGGGTCTTACCAGTACCGGATACCCCAGCTCATTAGCCGCTGCCAGTGCCTCCTCACAGGTAAACACGGTTTTTCCTGCCGGTCTCGGAATACAGCATTGCTCCAAAATCTCATCAAACAATTCCCGATCTTCCGCCGCATCTACATTTTCTGCAGAAGTGCCAAGTATAGGAACTCCCATTTTAATCAGGTCCTCCGTCAGCTTAATTGCTGTCTGTCCGCCAAACTGCACTACCGCTCCGTCCGGCTTTTCCAGATTTACGATCGCCTCAACATCTTCCGCCGTAAGCGGTTCAAAATATAACTTGTCCGCAATATCAAAGTCCGTACTCACCGTTTCCGGATTATTATTAACAATAATTGTCTCATAACCGCTTTCCGACAATGCCCATGTACTATGCACAGAGCAGTAATCAAATTCTATCCCCTGCCCGATACGTATCGGTCCCGAACCCAGCACCATAACTTTTTTTCTTGTTCTGGTTGCGTCCACCTCATTTTCTCCGTCATAGCAGGAGTAGTAATACGGTGTACCTGCCTCAAATTCCGCAGCGCAGGTATCCACCATTTTATAAACCGGATGAATATCAAATTCAAAGCGGAGATCATGGACTTTTTGCCTTTCACTGCCAGCTATGTGCGCAATGGTCTCGTCTGGAAATTCCAACCGTTTTGCCTCCGCCAGAAGATCCCTTGTCAGTTCCTCCCGTGCCAGACGTTCTTCCATCTTCACCAGATTATGAATTTTATCCAAAAACCAGATATCAATCTTTGTAATCTCATGTATTTCATTTAATGTAATTCCCCGTCGGACCGCCTCTGCCACAACAAAAATACGGCGGTCGTCCACCCGATACAATTCCTGACGAATCTCCTCCAACGACTGCTGACTCAGATTTTCATAGATCAGGCTGTCTACATGCTGCTCCAGTGAGCGCAATGCCTTCATCAAGGCTCCCTCGAAATTGGTACAGATGCTCATCACTTCCCCCGTCGCTTTCATCTGCGTCGTGAGCTTACGGCTTGCCTTAATAAATTTATCAAACGGAAGTCTGGGAATCTTCACCACACAGTAATCCAGTGCCGGTTCAAAACTGGCATAGGTCTTGCCGGTAACCGCATTTTTAATCTCGTCCAAATGGTAACCCAGAGCAATCTTCGCAGACACCTTGGCAATCGGATAGCCGGTTGCCTTCGATGCCAGAGCCGAGGAACGGCTCACTCTCGGATTCACCTCGATCACACAATATTCAAATGATGTCGGGTTTAATGCAAACTGTACATTGCATCCGCCGGTAATTTTCAATTCGGCAATAATGTTAAGTGCCGAACTCCTCAGCATCTGATACTCTTTATCGGCTAAAGTCTGGGAAGGTGCTACCACAATAGAATCTCCTGTATGCACTCCCACAGGGTCTAAATTTTCCATATTGCATACACAGATGCCTGTACCGTTCGCATCTCTCATTACTTCATACTCTATTTCCTTCCATCCTGCAATACAGCGTTCCACCAAAACCTGACCTACACGGGACAGACGCAGGCCATTGCCGAGAATTTTAATAAACTCCTCCTCATCCGCTGCAATTCCGCCGCCTGAACCGCCAAGAGTATATGCAGGACGAAGCACAGCCGGATAACCGATTTCTTTGACAAATTCCAGACCGTCTGCCACATTGGTCACCACCTTGGACGGTGCTATAGGTTCTCCTATTTTCTCCATAGTCTTTTTAAATTCATCCCGGTCTTCCGCCTTTTTTATCGTTCTTGCCGAAGTGCCAATCAAACGCACATTGTGCTGCCGCAAAAAACCGGACTCTTCCAGTTCCATAGCAATATTCAATGCTGCCTGACCGCCAAGAGTAGGCAGAATGCTATCCGGTTTTTCCTTTGCAATCACCTTCTTCACAATCTCCGGGGTCAAAGGTTCAATATATACCTGGTCCGCAATATTTTTATCCGTCATAATCGTTGCCGGATTGGAATTAATCAGGATGACATATATCCCCTCTTCCTTCAACGCACGGCACGCCTGGGTACCTGCATAATCAAATTCTGCAGCCTGACCGATCACTATCGGACCGGAACCTATCACTACTACTTTTTTAATATTGGGATTCTTTGGCATTATTTAGACACCTCCATCATATTGATAAACTCATCGAATAAATAATTGGTATCAAGAGGTCCTGCGCATGCTTCCGGGTGAAACTGCACAGTCTGAACATTTTTGCCAAGATAATGAACACCCTCCACGGTTCCGTCATTTACATTGATAAAACTCACCTCTGCAATATCCCTGTCAATGGTTCCCTCTTTCACCATATAACCATGATTCTGGGTAGAAATGTATACTTTTCCGGTTTTTAAATCCTTTACCGGATGATTCGCTCCACGATGCCCGTACTTCATCTTCTCGGTATCTGCACCATTTGCCAGTGCCAGCAGCTGATGTCCGAGACAAATAGCAAAAATCGGAATCTTCGTCGCAAACAGTTTCTTTACCTCTTCTATCACTCCGACATTCGTTTTGGGATCTCCCGGACCATTAGTTAACATAATGCCATCCGGTTTATCTGCTAAAATCTCTTCCGCTTTAATAAACGAAGGATAAACCGTGATTTCACAATTACGGTTGGACAGCTCCCGTATAATATTTTTCTTTGCTCCTAAATCCAGCACAGCAACTTTGTATCCGCTTCCCTCATAATGCTCGATTGCCTTACAAGTGGTAAGACTTACCACATCACCAATCTCATACTCCTTAAGCCGTGGGATTATCTGCGCCATATCATAATTCTCGTCCGTGGTTATCATCCCTCTCATCGTGCCCTTTTCACGCAACAGCTTGGTTATCGCTCTGGTGTCCACGCCCTCTATTCCTGTAATCCGGTTTGCCACAAGAAAATCCCCCAAGGATTCCTGATTTCTGAAATTACTGGGCAGTTTAGCAATCTCTCTGGCAATAAAACCTAACTGCCATGACCGTTTTGCCTCCATATCCTCAAAGCAAACGCCATAATTTCCCATTAACGGATATGTCATACACACGGCCTGCCCGGCATAAGAAGGGTCTGTTAAGACCTCCAGATAACCGGTCATTGAAGTATTAAAAACAATTTCACTGATAATCTCTTCCGTGCTTCCGACGCTTTTTCCACCAAACACATGGCCATCCTCCAGAATTAGAAATGCTTTCATATGTACCTTCCTTTCTGATTTTTGCCAAAAAAAAAACCACAAACAGGACCTATCACACCGTTGCTATAGGTTGGGCTTTTTTCATAACTTTTCTTTTATATTAATTGTGACTATCCTAGCATACTTTTATCTCTTTGACAACCCCTTTTTCCGGAAAACTAATCAATTTTTCCCTTTCTCTCTCCGCTCTTCCTCCTCTACCCGGCTGTAATCACAGCCACAGTAATCCTGCCGATACAAATGATACTGCTCTGACAGTTCAATGGAACGCTTATAACCGTTCCTCTTTTTAAAATCTGCATATAAATAATCCACTCCGTATTCCTGCTGCAGCTCTTCTCCGATTTCATTTATCCATTGCGCATTTTTGTACGGGCTGATAGAAAGCGTTGTCGTAAAATAATCAAATCCCCGCTCCTTTGCCGCCTTTGCCGCCTCGGCAAGCCTTAATCGATAACAGGCATAACAGCGGGCACTCCTCTCCCCCAAATGCTCTAATCCCTTAACCGCAGTCAAAAAGTCATCATTATCATAGCGTCCTTCAACAAAAGACACGGGATTCTCAACAGGAAGCTCTTTTATCAATCTCTTCTGCTCCGCAACTCTTCTCTGATACTCCTCTGACGCTGATATATTGGGATTATAGTAAAAAATAGTAATCGATAAATAATGGCTCAGATATTCTAATACATAACTGGAACAAGGCGCACAGCAGCTATGCAGCAAAAGCGCAGGAACACGGCCGTCCACTTTTGTCCTCTGCTCTATATCCTGTAAAATTCCATCCAATTTTAGCTGAAAGTTAGATTTATTTCCCATTTTTTCGATTCCTTTATTCAAACCTCACAATTAAATTTGGTAATATATGACGTATTTTTGTATCTTTTTGTGCAACATTACTAATTGACTTTGTGAACAACAAACAATATACTAATATTAAAAGAACATGTATAATTATGTACAAATTGTGGCATTTTGTCAATCCATATTTTATTAGGAGGTGTCTCATATGACAGTCGAGCAGGCAGTTAAGAAATATAAACTCGAACCACTTAATGTATATACAGCGAAAGCAAAGGCGAAAGAACTTAATGTGGACGAAGTATTATACATGAATGTCCAGAAAAACAAATATGCTTATATTGTAAAAGACGGTTCCCGCGGATATGTCTTATATCAGGACGAGATCAGCTTTTACACCAAGATGTACAAGGGTCTGAAAATGACCCCGCTTGAGCCTTAATTTACTTATTTAGCGACTCTGCGACTGGTGATAATTCTGCCTCATACGGCGTTTTCTCACCAGTCTTTTTCTTTGTCTGCCATATCATTTTTCCCGCATAAAACAGCACTTTTCCACAAATACTACTACCGTTATTTTCATTATAAATTGAGAAAAGAGGTACACAAATGGATCAGCAGCTACCAAAAAAGAAATCTTCTCCGGCAGTATACAAATATCTGTTTTTGTTCTTGGTCGGAGGATTTGCATATTTCTATATTGAAATACTTTTTCGCGGCTACTCGCATTTCTCCATGATTATTTGCGGCGGTCTTGCCCTGATACTTTGCGGTCTGATTAACCAACTCATGAATTTCCGAATATCAGTCTTAACACAAATGATAATATCTGCCGTCATCATCACCGGACTGGAATTTGTAACCGGATATATCGTAAATTTGAGGCTCCACTGGAATGTATGGGATTACTCCGGAATGCCCTACAACTTATACGGTCAAATTTGCCTTGCCTATTCCTCCATATGGCTCATGCTGTCACTGGTCTGCATTTTTGTGGACGATTTAATCCGCTGGAAAATATTTGATGAGGAAAAAGCCCGTTATAAATGGTTTTAAAAATGCCCTCCTTAGAGAAATGGTATATATTACCAATCTGCTCTAAGAGGGCATTTTCCCTTCTTGATTAAGCGGTATACGGAATAATTACATCATTCCGCCCATACCACCCTGCATTGCTGCAGCCGCAGCAGCGGCATTCTCATCTTTGATATCTGCAACTACCGATTCTGTAGTCAACAGCGTAGAAGCAACAGAGGTTGCATTCTGAAGTGCTGAACGGGTAACCTTTACCGGATCAATGATACCGGCTTCAATCATATTGACATACTCTTCCTTCAGCGCATCAAAGCCAACGCCCGGTTCTGCTTCTCTGACATTATGGATAATGACCGCACCTTCCAAACCGGCATTTCCCACAATATGGAACAAAGGAGCCTCCAATGCTTTCAAAATAATCTCTGCACCGGTCTTTTCATCTCCGGATAAAGACTCAGTCAGTTTTGCTACTTCCTTGCTTGCATGAATATAAGCAGAACCACCACCTGCAATGATTCCTTCCTCTACTGCAGCTCTGGTAGCCGCCAAAGCATCTTCCATTCTCAGCTTGGCTTCTTTCATCTCTGTCTCCGTCGCAGCACCTACGCGGACAACTGCAACACCACCGGCCAGTTTTGCCAGTCTCTCCTGCAGTTTCTCCTTATCAAATTCTGAAGTAGTCTCTTCAATCTGTGACTTAATCAGATTCACTCTTCCCTCGATAGCATCAGCCGCACCTGCACCGTCAACAATAATCGTATTCTCTTTCTCCACTCTTACGCTCTTTGCACGGCCGAGATCATCTAATGTAGTTTCCTTAAGGTCAAGTCCCAGCTCATCGGTAATCACCTTGCCACCGGTAAGAACTGCAATATCTTCAAGCATTTCCTTTCTTCTGTCACCATAGCCAGGAGCCTTGACGCCTACCACCTGGAACGTTCCACGAAGCTTGTTGAGAATCAATGTGGTCAGTGCTTCACCTTCTATATCCTCAGCGATGATTAACAATTTCTGTCCGCTCTGAACAATCTGCTCCAGAATCGGTAAAATATCCTGTATGTTAGAAATCTTCTTATCGGTAATCAAGATATATGGATTATCAAGCTCTGCAACCATCTTTTCCATATCGGTTGACATATAAGCAGATATATAACCGCGGTCAAACTGCATACCTTCTACCAGGTCAAGTTCTGTCTTCATTGTCTTTGACTCTTCAATGGTGATAACGCCATTGTTAGAAACCTTCTCCATTGCGTCTGCAATCATCGTTCCAACACTCTCATCACCGGCAGATATCGAAGCAACTCTCGCAATCTGGTCTTTGCCGTTAATCGTCTCGCTCATATCCGTAATGGCGTCCACTGCTGTATCACAGGCCTTTTTCATTCCCTTTCTCAGAATGATTGGATTTGCTCCGGCTGCAAGATTCTTCATTCCTGCGTTAATCATTGCCTGTGCAAGAACGGTTGCTGTCGTTGTACCGTCACCGGCCACATCATTTGTCTTGGTAGCAACCTCTTTTACAATCTGTGCTCCCATATTTTCAAATTCGTCCTCTAATTCAATATCTTTGGCAATCGTAACACCATCATTTGTAATCAACGGTGCGCCAAAAGATTTTGCCAGCACTACATTTCTTCCCTTAGGTCCCAATGTAACACTCACCGTATCCGCCAACTGATTTACACCTGTTTCTAATGCCTTACGCGCTTCCACGCCATATTTAATTTCCTTTGCCATATCTAAAAACCTCCATTATATATTTCATTTATTTTCTGTGTCAGACTCCTGCTAACCATGTACATATTTATGATTCTACTACCGCATGGATATCGCTTTGCTTAACAATAATATACTTGTCTCCGTCCAGCTCCACATCATTGCCTGCATATCTGGAATAGATAACCTTATCCCCAACACTTACCTGCATCTCAATCTTCTCGCCATCTACAACGGCCCCCGGTCCAACGGCTACCACTTCCGCATACTGTGGTTTCTCCTGAGAGGAAGTAGGCAAAACAATACCGGATTTCGTTGTTTCCTCTGCCACACATTCTCTTAATACAACTCTTTCACCTAACGGTTTTAACTTCATAATTAATGTCCTCCTTTTTTCAGCCTCGCATACGGCCATCAGTTTACTTGTCGTCAGCACTCGCTTAATTCGAGTGCTAACACATTTATTATTTTAACCATTTTTTACAAAAAATCAACCCCTAAAATCAAATTAATTGTGTTGATTCTGTTAAATGTATTTATTTTCCGGCCATTCTATTCCTAAATACTAAGATTTTTACCAAATATTTACCTTATTAAACCATGTACGGGTTTCCGGGACTTGCAATCGCACTGAAAATCCGATAAACTAATCCATATATGAACAGAATAACGTTAAAGGAGAGGTAATCAGATGAAGGAACAATTATATACTATTCCGGTAAACGATGCATTTGAAAGCGGCTGTGAATGTCCCCTTTGCAAAATGAAACAGGAATTGGAGCAGAACGCCATCGAATACACCTTAGGTCCCAGCTATATGGAAGACGATAACCGGGCAATGACCGACGAAAGCGGTTTCTGCCAGAAGCATATTCAGGATTTGTACGTGCAAAAGAACCGCTTAGGGCTTGCACTGATTTTGAGTACACATATGGCGAAAGTGACAAAGGATTTACAAAAGCTTTCCCATGAGAATACACCGTCCGGAAAATCCCTTTTTAAAAAGGCTGAGCCAAACAGTCTTTCCGCTTACGTTGCCAAGTTAGAGCACAACTGCTTTATCTGCAGCCGCATCGATAATACGTTTAACCGCTATGTGGACACCATTTTCCACCTGTACAAAAAGGATGCCGATTTTTCCGACAAAATCAAAAAATCAAAGGGATTCTGCACCTACCATTATGCGCTTTTATATGACCGGGCAGGAGAATTTCTGAGCAAAGACCAGCTGACGACATTCATAGCCGATATCAATACCGCTTATTTCTCCAATATGGAACGCATGCAGGAGGATATCGAATGGTTTATCAACAAATTCGATTACCGCTACCAGAACGAACCATGGAAAAACGCCAAGGATGCACTGCCACGGGCAGTAATCAAAACCCATAGCACAATCACATCTGACTCTGCCGAGAATCATTAAGACAGACAAAGCCAGACAACAAATGTCTGGCTTTGTCCTAATAGATAATCGGTTGTATACATAATCAGATTGCCTGCGGATAATCTCCCTGCATGAAGGTAATGGTATCCGACTGATGAACTTTTAGAAAGTTTCTGTATTCGCAAAGTTTCCCCTTATAAATCCGTTTATCCTTCAGCCGAACATGGAAATCATAGGGCTTTATCAATCCCTCTTCTTTTGCAAACAGCTTGATTCCACTCTTATAAAAAATATGCGACACAAACTGTGAACAGAAAAAGTGCTTTCCGTCCTCTACGTTCTTTCCGAACATAATCGTAAACAAACCCGTATAATTATAACTGTATTCTTCCCTGTTCTTGATAAAAACATTCAGCTCATTCTTAACCGCTTCATATTGCTCCTCGGTCACGGGTACGGCATAGACACTGCAGGATATATTTTTGTCCCTGCCAAATATGCCGGTCTCAATGTCCTCATCAATAAACCCGCAGTCAAACGGATTATAAATATGTTTTCTTGCAAAGCTGTACATATCCTTCAATTCAATATCCAATGCAATGGAAGTATGAGAATACGGCTCCCTGGTAAACATGCGAATCAGTCTCGCCGGTACGGTATGCGTTCTACTTAATAATACATATATGTATTTCTGATCTTTTTTTAATTTTCTCATCAATCGTAACACCCCTAGCCAGTTTTTTCATTATTCCTTTTGTCAATCTTCTGTGTTCTGCTCTGCTTCTTCCTTTTCCTTCTGTTCCTTCTGCCGCGAACGTATCCTCTCCTTCAGATAATACGCTTTATCCTTCACTCTCCGCGGTGCGCTTTTATTCTCAAACACTTTGGAAAGTGTCCGCAGTGACTCATCATACTTTCCAATTCTATATGCCAGTTCAGCAACTAAAACCGTCATCGTCAATTCGTCCATTCCGCTCATCGGAAATGTCTCAGACGAAAATGCCAGCATATATCTGTGATAAGCATTTTCTATGTTCTCAAGCTCCTCCTGTTGACACTGTTCCTTTCGCTTTTCCGAAAGTGTCTCGCCTTCATGTTCCAGCCAGCTCCGCAAAAGCCACCCCAATTTTAAATAGGTGTACGCCCTCCGGCTGTTCTTTGCATTTTCTGCTTCATCAGAAATAATCACCATTTTATAGCGCCGAACCGCCTCATCATAGGAATACTTGTCCTCACTATACTGAAGTCCCTTGCACTTTGACTGCACCGACTCCCGCAGATATTTTATCTGCATTGGCATCAACTGGTCAAAATATCTCGACAGTGCTGCATATCCGCAATGCGGACAGACAATTGCCTCATACTTCAACGGGTCAATCCCCTTGTATATCGGCCGCAAATCTTCAGCCATATCCCTGCTGTATATTTTACCCGCACGCACTGCTAATGTCTTAAATTCCTTATAGCAGACAGGACAGTCATATGTCTTTTGAAATACAATATCCTCTTCTTGCAAATTATCCATAAAATCTCCCCTCCATTGCCTTACACCAGCTGTCTAATCCTTCTTCGGACGATATGAACTCTTCAGTGATACAACCCGGTTAAACACCAGCTTGTCCTCCGTGGAATCCTTTATATCCGTGCAGAAAAATCCATTTCTTAAAAACTGAAAATGTATCCCCTTGCCTGTTCCCGCAAATGCAGCCTCCAGCTTGCAGTTCTTCATCTCCACTAAAGAATTGGGGTTCAGATTAGAATAATCCTCTTTTAATTCCTCGTCACCGTCCTGAATCAGATTCTCATACAATCTGACCGTTGAGTCTACCGCAGTAGCAGCATCCACCCAGTGAATAGTCCCTTTCACCTTGCGCCCCTCAAAACCGGAACCCGATCTTGTCGCCGGGTCATAAGTACAATGTACCTCGACAACTCGTCCGTTTTCATCTTTTACAAAGTCTGTACAGGTAACAAAATACGCATTTTTCAATCTCACCTCATTACCGGGAAACAGACGAAAATATTTCTTTGGAGGTTCTTCCATAAAATCCTCCCGCTCAATATACAATTCTCTGCCAAAAGATACCTGCCGTACTCCCAGTGCCTCATTCTCCTGATTGTTCTCTACTTCCAAAAGTTCTGATTCACCTTCCGGATAATTGTCAATCACCAGCTTAACCGGATCGAGAACTGCCATCATACGTTTGGCTTTCATTCTCAAGTCTTCCCGGATACAATATTCCAGCATAGCCATATCCGAAACGGAATTCGCCTTAGAAACGCCTGACAGCTGCATAAACATCTGTATCGCTTCCTGCGTTACCCCTCTCCGCCGGAGTGCACTAATGGAAACCAGCCTTGGGTCGTCCCAGCCGTCCACTACTCCGTCCTCAACCAATTTCTTGATATACCGCTTACCGGTAATGACATTTTGCAGATACAGCTTTGCAAATTCAATCTGTTTAGGTGGAAATTCAAATTCCAATTCCCTGACCACCCAGTCATACAAAGGCCTGTGATCCTCAAATTCCAACGTGCAAATGGAATGTGTCACTCCCTCTACAGCGTCCTCTATCGGATGCGCAAAATCATACATCGGATAAATGCACCATTTATCTCCGGTGTTATGATGTGTTATTCTGGCAATACGGTAAATGACCGGGTCACGCATATTGATATTCGGCGAAGCCATATCAATTTTGGCCCGCAAAACCTTTGTACCGTCCGGGAATTCACCGTTTTTCATTCTTTCAAATAAATCCAGATTCTCCTCAACACTGCGGTTGCGGTAAGGGCTTTCCTTCCCCGGCTCCTTCAGCGTTCCGCGATACTCACGGATTTCTTCAGCCGTCAGGTCGCAGACAAACGCTTTGCCTTTTTTAATCAGCTTAACCGCACCTTCATACATTGCGTCAAAATAATCCGATGCATAATAAACCTTATCTCCAAAGTCTGCTCCTAACCATTTTACATCATCTAATATCGATTGTACATACTCAGATTTTTCCTTCATCGGATTGGTATCGTCAAAGCGAAGATTAAACTTTCCGTTATACTCCTTTGCCAGACCAGAATTTAAAAGAATGGACTTTGCATGTCCAATATGTAAATAACCGTTAGGTTCCGGTGGAAACCGGGTGACAATTTTGTTATATTTCCCCTCTTCTATGTCTTTATCAATAATCTGTTCGATAAAATTCTTAGATACTGTTTCGCTTTCCATTATGCTGACTCCTTTTACGTCTCGTCCTAAAATATTTGCTGTCTTAACTACTTTAACATATTTAGCAATTTACGTCAATGAAAGCCATCATTTTGTTCATGTATAAAAACGCTCTTCGATATATTCCGGTTACCTCACATACAATCTTTTCACTTTATCCCGAATCCTCTGCACAGCATTGTCAACTGATTTTATCGGTTTTCCAAGCGTCTGCGCTATATCCGCATATGCTCTTCCCTCCAAATACAGAGAAAGCACCTCTTTTTCCATTTTGCTAAGATGCTCCTGCAGCAGTCCTTCAATATGCATGGTGTTTTCACGGTCCAGCACGACATGCTCCGGATTAGACTCATTTCCCGCCTCCAGATTCTCAATCAGTTCAGCCTCTTCCTCATTCATTCTGCTATAAAAGGATATATACGAATTGAGCGGGGAATGCTTTTTGCGATTGGACGCCTTAATCGCCGTATAAATCTGCCGGTCAATACAAATCTTTGCAAAGGTATAAAAAGAAGCAGAGTTATCTCCCTGATAGTTCTGGATTGCCTTAAACAGCCCAATCATTCCCTCCTGGGATAAATCTTCCGTATCTGCGCCAATCAGATACAGGGTACGGATTGATTTTTTGACCAATGGGGAATATTTTTTCAAAAGATATTCAATTGCCTCCTCATTGCCCTGTCGAATCAACGCAATGATTTCCTCATCGCTGCACTGTCTGTAATCCATTAGACTCTCCGTTTTCTATTCTTCCGGCTGAGCGTATACATCACTCTCTGTCGGAACTTCTTCCTGTACCTCTGTCACTGCCTCCGTCGTCGCCTCTGTTGTATTCTCTGTGGTCGTCCTCTCCTGCGTCGTCGGCTGTGTATTCACATCATCTCGCACCTTGTTGGTGATTTCATCAATACTGTCTTCCAGTTTCTGTTTTTCCTCATTTCTCTGCTTTTGCTCATCTCCGGCTTCTGTGGCTTTATCCGTATCCGAACCGGAAAAACGCCCGTCGGTAGCGGCCTCCTCCGTACTCACCCGGTTCCGGTTCTTTTTTTGCGAGGAGTTTCCTCCGCCTGCGTTATTTACAATAAACGTAATCACACCCAGAAACAGACACGCAATCACAATAACCGTCAATATCAACAAAATTGTCTTCAGCATATCACGGTTAGGCATAATCCGATTATCCTGCCGGTTCCGCCCTGCCTGCTGCCCGACGCGCTCCGCTCTGGACCTTGCGGCCGCAATCTTCTTTTGCTCTTTTAATTTGCGTTTTTCTTCCTCTTTCTCAAACTCCTCGTCAAATTCATTTAAATCAAAATCAATAATATCAAATTCTTCCGTGTTATTTGAATTCTTGTCCATAATATCTCGTTACTGCCAAACGGGCAGTTCTTCCTTCCTGTGCTACCTCCACACGTGTTACCATTTAGTCATGCGCAAAACTCACTATTGTACAACGGTCAGTTGAGAAAACAGAGTTTTGCGCATGACTAATTACCATTACCAGCTTACTCTTCTTCATCATACAACAAAAAATAAGAATAATCAAATCATTGAAAAAATTGTCATTAAAAATTCATATTTCCCGAAAAAATCGACATACTATTTTTAACATATATTGAAAACATGGAGGTATAAATTTTATGAAATTGACAGATAAAAAGAAACCTGTAGAGACCATGCCTAAGGGTGTGTGGGAAAGCGAGCGTCCGGATAAAGGAAAAGCCAAAAACTCTCCTCTATCCGAGACTACGGACTTACAAGGAAACGGCTATCCAGACGGAAAACAATGTAAAGATGCGGAAATATCATAGGCATCTTGACTAATGTAGAAGTTTATCGTATAATTTAACAAAGAAAACGATCGGGAGGACACAAAATGAAGAAAGGTATTTTTCATTTTCTAATTATTACTTTAGCATTGTCTTGTTTTCCACCACAGGTATTTGCAGAAAGTACTTGTAATCACATTTGGAGTTCTTGGGAAACCTATATTGAACCCACCTGTGGCGAACCCGGAAAACAGGAACGATATTGCTCGAACTGTGATGAAAAGGAATATGCCGATATCCCCGCTACCGGTGAACATGAATGGGACGACTGGTATGTAACAGAAGCGGCAACCATCTCCGAAACCGGTCTAAGAGAGCACGAATGCTTTGTTTGTGATGAAACGCAGACAGAGATAATTCCTCAGCTGAAACCATATATTAAACTTTCTAAAAAGACGATTAAAATACAGGAATCCAAGACTTACACCTTAAAAGTAAAGTATGCCAAAGGAGACTCGATTAAAAAGTGCCAATCAAGCAATAAGAAAGTGGCCACAGTATCAAAAAGCGGTAAAATCAAAGCTAAAAGCTGCGGTACCGCAAAGATTTCTGTTATACTGGCGTCCGGCAAGAAGGCAACATGCAAAATAACCGTATCTGCCAAAAAGAAAACAACCTCGAATCACAGCACAGCCGGCGGAACCGTATATTGGACTCCAAATGGGTCTGTATACCACAAAACGAGAAATTGCCCAACCTTGAGCCGTTCACGCACAATATACAGTGGTTCTGTATCGGATTGCCCAAAGCCGAGGGCATGTAAGGTTTGCTATTAGAAAAATGCTTTTACATATGCCAATGTCTTATCCAATAAATCTTCTGGCATTTTTTCAACAAACTGAACATGTCTACTGATAACATCCAAACACTTCATATGTTCTGTCAATATTACACCTGTTGTTTTTGTTCTATTGTCTAATGGAATATGCAGTGGAAATTTATTACTTGTATTTGTGATTGGGCACACCACCGCAAATTTAGTTCTTATAAAAAACTGCTCATTACTGATAATTACACCTGGTCTTCTTCCTGCTTGCTCATGTCCAGATTGTGGGCTAAAATCTAAAAATACTATATCACCTCGCTTCGGATTGTACATTACCACACTTCCTTTCCAACAGGCGAACCCCAATCAAATTCCTCAGTGATACATTCTCCATCATAGTCTTTGAATATATCTTCTAAAGTAATTTCTTTTTCCTTTTTCACTTTCGTAATCACAATATTGTCATCAACCCTGTTAAGTTCCACCAGATCGTTTTCCATCATTCCCAATGCTTCCAGAAATGCTTTTGGTATTCTTATCCCTTGTGAATTCCCCCATTTCTGAATTGTTGCCTGCATAAAATCATCTCCTTTCCTACAATTCAGTATATACAATAGTATATACATTGTCAATGACTTTATACAAAAAGGCGGAAAAACCCTTATTTTACTTGGTTTTTTCCGCCCTTTTCCATTTTACGACATTGTTCTTTCGAGCTAGCGACGGGAATCGAACCCGTGACCTCCTCACTACCAATGAGGTGCGCTACCGACTGTGCCACGCCAGCTTGTCTTCACGACTTGTCTATAATATCAAATAATACTATTATTGTAAAGTATTTTTTTCATCTTTTTCCGTTTTCTATTTTGCCCCCATTCTCTGCCTCACAATCTCATATGCCAGCACTCCCGCTGCCACAGAAGCGTTTAACGAATCTATATCCCCTTTCATCGGAATAGCTGCCACATAGTCACATTTTTCCCTGACCAGACGGCTGACTCCACTTCCCTCACTGCCAATCACCAACCCGATAGGTCCGGTGAGATTATGACGATACATCACTTCACCTGTCATATCCGCACATACAAACCATAATCCCTGTTTCTTCAGTTCTTCAATCGTCTGTGCTATATTAGTTACTTTGGCTACCGGAGTATAATTGACCGCTCCTGCTGATGCCTTCACTGCAGAAGCCGTAAGCCCTACTGCCCGCCGCTTGGGAATAATCACACCATGCGCCCCGCACAAGTTGGCAGTCCGGATAATCGCTCCCAGATTATGAGGGTCCTCCAATTCATCTAACACAATAACAAACGGCGGTTCCTCTTTATCCTTCGCCACCTGAAGGATATCCTCCACCTTGGCATACTCATATGCAGCCGCCTGGGCAATCACCCCCTGATGCTTGCCGGTAGAAGACATCTGGTCCAGACGTTCTTTTGTCACATAGTTGACAATCGTATCCTGTTTTCTCGCCAACGTTTTAATCGTGTTCACTGCCCCGTCATGGCAGCCGTCCAACACATACAGCTTATCAATCGTTTTGCCGGAACGAAATGCTTCAGTAATCGCATTTCTTCCCTCTATTGTATACTCTTCATAACGCATATCTGAATTTCCCTCTCTCTGTTCCTTTCGTTAAACAATTACCTATTTCAATATCTCCAGGCTCATATGAACCAAATCCGTCAGTCTTGCAAAATCTTCCTTCAAATACAGATATCCCAAAACCGCCTCAAAACCGGTCGACTTACGATAATCCGCACGGGAAGCATTTTTAGCCTTAGTATAGGAATTGGCATTTCTCCCCCGCTTATAAATCAACTGCTCTTCCTCCGTCAGCCGGTCATAGATAGCGGTTATCATCTCCGCCTGTGAAGTAGCACATACAATCCGGCTCACCTCTCTGTGATATTTATTTACCTGCTTGTTAATTTTACTGACCGCAATTGTACGCACCATCACATCAAAAACTGCATCTCCGATATATGCCAAAGCCAGTGGGGAATAACTCTCCGGAGCAGCATGTTCCACTTGAAAACTTTCTTTGAAATACTGAAAACTGTTAAACTGCTCTTCCATTATCTACCTCTTTTAACCATATCCTTTTTCATTGTTGTATGCCGCTCTATGCTTTCTTCCATTTTACACCCTCTCTGGTATCTTCCAGAATAATTCCCTGTGCAGCCAGCAAATCCCGTATTTCATCTGCCCTTGCAAAGTTTTTCGCTTTCCTTGCCGCCTGCCGCTCTTCAATCAGCGCCTCAATATCCGCATCAAGAATTTGTTCCTCCACCTTCGTCACAATTCCCAAAATATCGCACAAACCGGCAATTGTGTCATACACCTGCCGAATTAATCCTTCGGCATTTTCGGTCGAAATGCTGCTGTTGGCAAACTTTACCATCTCAAAGATAACCGAAATGGCATCCGCTGTATTCAAATCGTCCTCCATTGCACATTCAAATTTGTTCACATACTCCTGAAAACGGGAAAGTAATTCTTCCTCTTCCTCCGTCATCTGCCTGTCTTCTGCTGTCTTCTGGGCATCCTCCAACCTTGTCATTGCCGTCAAAATACGCTCCAGCGACGCTTTTGCCGACTCTACCAATGTATCCGAAAAATTTAACGGACTTCGGTAATGTGCGCTGAGAATAAAAAAGCGGATTACCTGTAACGGATACTTTTCCCCAATATCGCGGATCGTAAAGAAATTGCCCAGGGATTTGGACATTTTCTCACCGTCAACCTTCAAAAAGCCGTTATGCATCCAGTATCGTGCAAATTCCACATCATTTGCCGCCTCACTCTGTGCAATCTCATTTTCATGATGTGGAAAAATCAAATCCTCGCCGCCTGCATGGATATCAATAATATCTCCAATATATTTTTTGGACATTACCGAACATTCCAGATGCCAGCCCGGTCTTCCTTCCCCCCATGGGGACTGCCAGAAAGGTTCCCCCTCCTTTTTGGGTTTCCAGAGAACAAAGTCGAGAAAATCTTCCTTTGCATCTTCACCGGCCACCTTGATATCCCTGTGCCCGGCTTCCAAATCGTCAATATTCTTTTTGGACAGCTTCCCATAGCTTTTGAACCTTCTGGTTCTAAAATACACTGTTCCGTTTACTTCGTAAGCATATTCCTTATCCATCAGCACCCTAATCATGTCAATCATATCCGGAATTTCTTCTGTCGCTTTCGGGTGAGTGGTTGCCTCTAACACATTCAAGGCTGCCATATCCTTTTTGACCTCAGCGATATAGCGCTCCGAAATCTCTGAAGCAGATACTCCCTCTTCCTGCGCCCGCTTAATAATTTTATCGTCTACATCGGTAAAATTGGACACATAATTTACATCGTATCCCTTATAGGCCAAATATCTCCTAAGCGTATCAAAAACCACCATTGGACGTGCATTTCCCATATGAATGTAATCATACACGGTCGGCCCGCAGACATAGATACCCACTTTATTCTCACGGATAGGAACAAATTCCTCCTTGGTTCTGGTCATTGTATTATAAATTTTCATATTGTCATTCCTTTCCCACACAGATATGTTATCGTGCAAACTAACCATAAGTATATTTTCAAGCACTTCTTTTGTCAACTAAAAAGTCAGCCATTCTTATCGCTCTGGACAGCCCTTACAGCCGTCACAATTCCGTCTTGCCTCCATAATACCGTAATCATAATTTGCCACCGTCTCCAAAAGACATACCGCATGGGAACTGATTCCTTCACCTGTTCCGGTAAAACCCAGTCCCTCCTCTGTCGTAGCCTTAATATTCACCTGTCCTTCCTGTATTTCCAATGCCTCTGCTATAGTGGTCACCATATCCGGAATAAATGGTGCCAGCTTCGGACGCTGTGCGATTACCGTTGCGTCAATATTGCTGATAATATACTGTCTGTCGTCCAGCAGCTTCTTCACTTCGCGCAGCAGTTGAATGCTGTTTGCGCCCTTGTATGCTTCGTCGGTATCCGGAAAATGCTTTCCGATATCTCCTAACGCCGCCGCTCCCAGCAGCGCATCCATAATGGCATGTGTCAATACATCCGCATCGGAATGTCCTAAAAGTCCCTTTTCATAAGGAATATTTACCCCGCCTAATATGAGTTTTCTGTTTTCCACCAATTTGTGCACATCATATCCCATTCCTATCCGCATATCATTATCTCCTCTTCAACATTTTCTCTTACTTCGTCCAGCGCAGTTTTAAAAGTTCAAGCAAAAATTCATACACTCTGCCCACGGAAGCAATGCTTAACCTCTCCGATGTTGTATGAATATCCAGAATATCCGGCCCCATGGAAATACAGTCCAAGCCTTCTATTTGCGCAGCCAGCAGACCACATTCCAATCCGGCATGAATTCCCTCCACCACAGGTGCTTTTCCATACATTTTCTGATACAGCTCAACCACTCTCGGTCTAATCAGGGATTCTTCCCTGTACTCCCATGCAGGATACTCACCCTGACGGTGAACTTCCCCGCCAAGGCTTTTTACCAGGCTCTCTACTTTGCAGGCTATATAATATTTCCTTGTTGTCACACTGCTTCTTATTGCATGCTGTAATAGTAAATGCTCTTCATTGAGCTTAAGAATTCCCAAATTGAGTGATGATTCCACCAGTCCCGGAATTGACATACTCATGTCCTGCACTCCGTTTGGGAGCGTCATCAGCAGAGTAATCACCCGGTCAAGACTGTCCTCGTCCAATACCCTTCTCGCCTCTGCATTCTGTTGTACGATCCTGATATTTACATTGGCATCTGATTTGGCATACTCGGACTGTAGAACCGTTTTCAGCCTTTCACCTATCGTTTTCATCAGCGGAACATTCTGTTCGGCTACGGCAATCTGTGCCACTGCCTCTGACGGAATCACATTATCCTTCGTACCGCCTTCTAATGAACTCAATGCAAACGGAACCTTATTCCGTATCTCAAACAGCAGCCGTCCCAATAGTAAATCTGCATTTCCTCTTTCTTTGTCAATTTCACAGCCGGAATGTCCGCCTAAAAGTCCCGTGACTGTTACCTCGTACCAGTTTAGTACCTCCGAAGTCTTTCGCCCTATCGGCAGGATAGACACAGTAGACAATCCTCCGGCACAGCTGCTCAGAAAAATGCCTTCCTCCTCCGAGTCAAGATTCAACATAAACCTTCCTCTCAGCATCGACAGGTCAATTCCCTTCGCACCCTCCATACCTACCTCTTCTGAAACCGTGATGACATATTCCAAATCCGGGTGGGAAATCTCCCGGTCATCTGCAATTGCCAGCATATAGGCAACAGCAATTCCGTCATCGCCTCCCAACGTGGTATCCCTGGCCGATACATAATCCCCCGCTATCTGAAGGCTCAGCCCTTCCTGTTCCATATCGATATCCGCCCCAGGATTTTTCTCACAGACCATATCCATATGTCCCTGTAAAATCAAAGGCTCCTCCGATTCTCTTCCCTCACTGGCCGGAACAAACATCACCACGTTATACAGATCGTCCTGACGGACTTCGAGATTGTGCTCATTAGCAAACTTCACCAGATAGTCACTGACCGCTTTCTCGTGGTAAGAGCCTCTCGGAATCCTGCTAATCTCCTCAAAATAGTAAAACACCCGCTGCGGTTCCAATTCTGACAATATACCCATAATTTTATTTCCTTTCGCCAGTCCCTGATTTGTTTTCCATATAGTATACCATATTTATCATAAAAATACCTAAGAGCGGTAATCCCCGTTGATTTTCACATAATCATAGGTAAGGTCGCAGCCCCATGCTTTGGCACCTGCTTCTCCTTCATGAAGGGATATGTTCACCATGATTTCGTCTGCGCTTAAAACCTCCTTGGCAAAATCCTCTGAAAATTCAACGCCTGCACCGTTCCGGCATACAGGAAGAATCCCCTTGTCCGATGCAAGGTCTACATCTACTTTATGGATATCAAAATCCGCCTCTGCATATCCCACTGCACAAAGAATCCGTCCCCAGTTTGCGTCCTCGCCAAAGACAGCACATTTGAACAGCGGTGACCGGATTACACTTTTGGCCACAGTGATTGCCGTGTCGATATCTTTCGCCTCAGAAACCGCACACTCAATTAATTTGGTCGCTCCCTCTCCGTCCTTTGCCAGCATTTTAGTCAGATTCATCATCACGATATACAAGGCCTGCTTAAACACCTGATAATCCCCATTTGCCGATTGAATCTCCTCATTGCCGGCCACACCGTTTGCCAGCACACATACCATATCATTTGTAGATGTGTCACCGTCAATGCTTAAACAGTTATAGGTTATTTTGGTTACCTCCGAAAGAGCCTTCTGAAGCATATCCGCAGATACCGCTGCATCCGTTGTAATGAAATTAAGGGTGGTCGCCATATTGGGGTGAATCATTCCGCTTCCCTTTGCCATTCCGCCAAGCGTACAGCTTTTTCCGCCTATGGTAAAATTAACGGCAATCTCCTTTGGCACGGTATCGGTTGTCATAATGGCATTGACCGCCTCCCTGTTACCGGTATAGGACAGCCCTGCCACAAGTTCACCAATATGCTTCTCGATCGGTTCCAGCGGAAGAATCTGCCCGATAACTCCTGTTGACGCAACCAGTATCTGTTCAGCCGAAATTCCCAGTTCCTCTGCTGCCAGTTCCGTCATTTTCTGCGCCTTTTCCTCTCCGTCTGCATTACAGGTATTTGCGTTTTTGGAATTTGCAATCACAGCCCGGCATTTTCCCTTCGTCGCTGCCAAATGCTCTTTGGTCACCAGTATCGGTGCACCTTTTACCTTATTCGTCGTATAGACCGCAGCCGCATCACAAAGGGTATCACTGACCAGTAATGCCAAATCATTCTTATCCGTATCCGCATACAGTCCGCAGTGAACTCCGTTTGCGCGAAATCCTCCTGCAGCACAGATTCCTCCCTCTATATAGCTATATCCCTCAAATTGTTCCCATTTCATGTTCTGTCCCCTCCGTTAATTTGTAGCCAATTTTCCTTTCTGGAATGTTTTGTATTATACTCCCAGCAGATTGACAAGTCAATAAAAATATTCAGTATTATGAATATTTTGCTATTTTCACTAATAATCAATTAATAATATACATTATTTTCAATATAGAGTGAATATTTATTCATCTTCCTCCGTTGGTGCAGCATTATTTTCCTCATCTCCATTTTCACCGCCATTATCCTCTGTCTCTATCGGTTTTTCCGTACTGTTTTCTGCCACCGCTGCAGCGTCCATACCCATAGGATAAAGCACACCCTCCACACTCTGATAGAGAACCGGTGCTTCTATATCCAGACGCTTTGCTATCCAGTTTTCCAATATCTGCATATCCTCTCTCGACAACCCTTCTCCGACCTCCAAAACAACCGTCATCTGCTCGTTGTGTCCGCTGTCCAAATAGCCCGCATACAGCTCCGTAACCACAGGATACAGTACAGTGATTTCCTCCTTAAGCGCTTCTACATCTATCTGCCGTCCAAGATACTCCGCAAGCTCGGACCTTGCCGCAATCAGCTGGCTCTGCAGTTCTTTGTAATCCTCCTCATTTTCGGCCGTGAGCAGACTGGTCTCACTTTTTACATAAGCCTCCAGCTCATCTGTAGTGATTCCCGCCTTTACCTCCGTCTGCTGTACCCGCAACGAGAGACTGTCGATATGATAATTTTTCATCGCATTTCTAAGACCCGCTATCGTGTCCTCACTGAGCGTCATTCCTATCACTGCTACGTTTAGTTCTTTGTTCTCACTGTCGACATTATATTTTACTACCTGCGTATCATCAAATTGAAACTCCCGCTCTACAAAACTGTTTACATTATTTTCAAACACAGAATCCTTAACGATATTGGCTCCCAGAAATACCGACGGCACAATGGCCACTACTGCCACCAGAATAACCCGTTTGGTAATCTGCTTTTTCGTTTCTTCATTTGCCGTATTGCGCGACGGCAGACGGAGAAAAACAGTAATCAGCATAGTGGAAATGGCGATAAAAATACCATTGATACAAAACAAATACATTGCTCCGGCAAAATACCGCAAATTACTCATCGCCAGTCCATATCCCGCCGTGCACAGAGGCGGCATAAGTGCCGTGGCAATGGCTACCCCCGGCAGAATATTCGATTTTTCCTTTCTCGTTGTCCCAATCATGCCGGCTAGGCCGCCACACACAGCGATAATCACGTCCCATATTGTCGGGCTTGTCCTTGCTAACAGTTCCGAGCTTGCCGTTGTAATCGGGGTCAGCGTAAAATATACCGTTGAGGCCGCCAGCGCAACCACTACCTCAAAGAATAAAATGGTTGCGGAACGCTTTAACAGATTTGTGTCATAAATGGCCACGGAAAATCCAATTCCCATAATCGGTCCCATTAATGGCGACACCAGCATTGCACCGATAATCACAGCCGTTGAATTCATATTAAGCCCCACGGAAGCGATAAAAATTGCCAGAATCAGGATACACATATTTGTTCCCCTAAGCACTATGCCCGACTCTATCCGCTCACTGATTTCTCCATAGTCAGCCTGGTCCGCACTCAAATTGAATGCCGCATGAAATAAGCCCTTGAAACTATATGTATTTCTTCTCTCACCAATTTGCTTTTTCACTCCCTGCGCTTTTTCACTTAGCACTTCCTTGTCATGGTCCAGCCTCTCATTCAGCCGTTGTTTATCATGCGCTAACCTTTCACTCAACTGCTCTTTGCCAGTCTCCGCTTTCTCCTTACTGTTTTTCCTCACCTGTCAGTCCTCCCTGTAAATCCTCCCTGTATTTTTCTGCGGATTATACTCGCGAACGAAATTGATTGCCGAATCCAACATTTCACCACGGTATATGCAGTTAAACTAAGCATTTGCCGAAGGCAAATACTAAGGTTAACTAGTATAAAACCTGCCGCTCAAATCAGGCTGCATTTCCATCCGGCTAATCCATCACTTGACATTTCTCTCCGTTCCACTATACTATAATAGGCAATTGTGAAACTCCAATCTTCAAAGTTCAGTTGTACAATATAGACAAATATCATAAGCAGGTGCTTTGGAGCCGTTGGTACTTAGGTGCCGTTTTTTGGCACC
>JAMPAW010000041.1:12549-23631 GCA_023666975.1 Clostridium sp. | reverse complement strand
CAATCAATTTCGTTCGCGAGTATAACATGACGAGGCAGAGCGCAGAAATTTATTTTTCAGGATCATGGCGATAAAAAATATTAAGCGATTGCCCTGGCATGGAAAAAAGTTTGGGAAACTTCTGCAAAAATTATAGTTTATTCTTTTGCGGGTCTGTGATAAGATAGCATAGACAACGGTTGGAAATCATTTTACAGGAAGAGGAGAGTGTAATGAATAAGAAGGAAATCAATGAGATAAAGAAGCAGTTTACCCCGGAGCACTGTACAATTACGAGGATTTGCGGCTGCTATGTGGACGGGGAGAAAAATAAAAGGACGGAGCTGGCTCAGTCCTTTCTTACGTTGACCGAGGAAGAAAATTTCAAATATTTCACCATTTTCCGCAGTACATTGTCGGGAACGCTGGGAAAGAATCTGCTCAATATGGAATTTCCGAGAGAGCAGGAGCTGGAGGGGGGAAGGCAGGAATTTCTGCTGCAGTTAAAAAAGACGAAGCTGGAGGACAGCACAATCGTGGAACAGTTCTATGACAAGGTCATAGAGAGTTATGCCTATGGAGAAAATTATTACATTATTCTTGTCTATGCGGCGTATGATGTGCCCGGACAGACGACGGACGGCGTTGAAAACGAGGACGCTTCGGACTACGTGTACGACTACATTCTGTGCAGCATTTGTCCGGTGAAGCTCACCGATGCCGGGCTGTGCTACAATGAGAAAAATAACAGTATTGAGAGCCGTATCCGCGACTGGGTCGTGGCACCTCCTGTGCACGGTTTTCTCTTTCCCGCCTTTAACGACCGGAATATCGATGTGCATGGACTGCTCTATTACACCAAAAATTCGGAGCTGATGCAGGAGGAGTTTATCGATGCGGCACTTGGTTGTGGCGCGCCGTTATCCTTTAAGGCGCAGCAGGAAACGTTTCAGGACATCATTGAAAATTCGCTTGGGGAGCAGTGCGATTTTAAAACGGTAAAAACGATACACGAAAACCTGAATGAATATGTAGAGGTCAGAAAAGATGCGCAGGAGCCTCCGGAGCTGGACAAAATGGAGATGAGAAAGCTTTTGGAGGACAGCGGAGTGAAGGCGGAGGCGATCGAGAGCTTTGAGACGGCCTTTGACAGTATCGTGTGCAACGAGGAAAAGCCCAAATTTGCTGCGGCTAATGTGGCAAGTACCAGAAGCTTTGATATCAAAATGCCAGATGTGGTCATTAAGGTAAAGCCTGAGCGCACGGATTTGGTGGAGACAAAAATAATCGACGGCAGGCAGTATATCCTGATCGAAGTCAATGACAGCGTAGAGGTGAACGGGATTAACGTGCGGAATGTAAATATGGATACCGGTGAGATTATCGATGAATAAAATTTCCGTAAACGAATGAACCTTTTGTTAGCTTACAACAATACATAGCAGGAGGTGAGGTTGTGGAGATTCATGAAGTGGAGCAGCTGGTGGAACAGTACGGCGACAGCGTATACCGCTACTGCAGGAGTCTGGCCTATACATTGGACGAGGCGGAGGATTTATACCAGCAGACTTTTCTAAAGGCATGCGAACTGCATAAAAAGATATCCCTTAAGAAAAATCCGCGGGCATACCTGATGTCCATTGCGTCCAACATCTGGAGGAATCATAAAAGCAGATATGCCAGACGGGAACGGATTCTCCCAACCGTATCCGGTGAAACCGAAGGAGACCGGCTTGCCGATGCCGAGGGCGGAACAGACGTTTTAGAGGAAGTGGTAAAACGGGAGCAGATATCCCGCTTGAGAGATTGTGTGGAGCGGCTGCCGGACAAACAGCGGCAGGTGATTTTGCTGTTTTATGCGGGTGAGCTTTCTATCGAAGACATTGCGGGAATGTTGAAGATTCCGAAGGGGACGGTGAAGAGCAGGCTGCATACGGCTAAGGAGTGGCTGCGAAAGGAAATGGAGGGGTGTTGAATGGACCGGAATATAGAAGAAAAAGACGGCATAGAAAAGCTGCTCCGGCAGGCATATGCTTCGGAGCGTGTTCCGGAAGAGTGGAATATCCGGTTAAGAAATCAATTAGTCTGTCGGCGGTCAGTGAAGGGGGACGGTGTTTCCCTGTGGTGGCTTCCGGCTGTGACGGCCACCGTGCTGTCGGGGGCGGCGGCTGTTGTTTTCCTGCTGCTCTATGTTTTGATGAATATCGGTGGAGCTTCTTCGTGGATGCCGAATCTGTTTCAGCGGATAAGCGGCACATGGCTGGTTATTCATTTGGCAGCGCTGGTGCTGGAAATAGGAATCAGTTGGATAATCACTCTTGTCGGTGTATGGAAGGGTGATTTGGTAAGCAATGCAAGATTGTTTTAGGAGGAATGAGATATGACACATATGGTGGTTTCGATTTTAATGGGGGCATTAATTGTGATTGCCGGTTTTGCCCTGACTGTCCTGTTGGGCGTGTGGACCTATCGTGATGCATGCTATAAAGGAATGAATGGCTGGTTGTGGACAGCAGTCGTTATTTTGGTGCCGGGCTGTATCGGGCTGTTGATTTATCTGATTGTGCGTATAGATTACAACAAAGTAGTCTGTGCGAACTGCAGGGAGAAAGTGGACGGACGAAGCCGGTTCTGTGCGAACTGCGGGGAAGAGCTGGTGCCGGAGGCAGGGGCACCGCAGGACGAGGAAACGTTTAAAAAATCGCAGAGAAATATACTGATTGGTTTCTTTTCAACCGTGGCGGCGATTATTGTCCTGTCTGTGTTTATGGTTGCCTTTCTGATTATCGGGGGGCTGCGGATGGCCGGGGATGCTGTGGAGTGGATATCTGAATGGAGCGATGTCGACTGGGAAAATACATTGGAGGAGACACTGGGCGGTCTGGATATGTTGTTTGATGAAGATGAACTCCATATCACGCTGGGAGATGATACCGTGGTCTTTGCGGATAAGGAAGGGGAAAACCTGATACGTTTGGACGGCAGTAACGGAAGGATAGATATTGACATGCAGGGCCTTAGAAGGCTAATGGACAAATATGACATTGAATACGATGATTCCCTAGATAATGATGAGCTGGAAAGAGAAATAGAGGAGGAGCTGCGGGATGCCGTGCGTGAGGTGAAAGAAGAGCTGCAGGATGCCCGTGAAGAGGTAAAGGACGCTTGGGAGGATGCGACAGGGGAATAAAAATATCGGAGAAAATCAGCGTTGCATTAATTTTTAAATTGCGTTACAATAATGTACAAGTCAGAAAATTTTGGAGGTTACTATGAACAGAAAAAAGATGACAGAAATGCAACGCAACAACAAGGCGGGATTAGTTTGTTATTCGATTATGGTTTGTGTTCTGATTTTGTGCTATTTGATCGAAGTCATGAAAAAGAGCAGGACAGTCGGATACTTCATTGTTTTTACCCTGCTGGCGGCCGCACCGCTTGTCATGGGCTGGATATCCTACGGACGTGACAGTGACAGCGGTTACATAAAGCACTTTATTGCCAGCGGTTTTGGAATCTTCTATATGTTTATTATTTTTACGACGGTTTCACCGGTTGCTTATGTGTATTCCATGGTACTGGCCGTTATCCTGATTTGTTATAATGATTTACGGGTAACGCTATATTTTACCGGTACCGTTGCGGCAAGTAATTTTATTCAGGTGGCGGTAATGGCGGCAAAACATCAGCTTACTGCGGAGGAACTGCCCAATGTGGAAATCCGTATCGGTTCTGTGGTTTTGTTTGCTGTCTATATGTATGTTGCCACGAAAGTGACCAATACGAATAACCAGATGAAGATAGAAGCAATCGAAGAAAAAGAACGCCAGACGCAGGATTTGATGAAAGAAATACTGGCGACGTCCCAGCGGCTTTCGACTGACATGAATCTGGTGACGGATAAAATGGGAATGCTTGAGAGCTCTGCGGCAAAGACAAAATCTTCCATGGAAGAAGTGGCTATGGGCACCAATGATACGGCAGAGTCTATCCAGCTGCAAATGGAGAAGACGGAGGAGATTCAGAACACGATTTCCAAAGTGGAGGCGGCTTCGGCGAAGATAGAGAGCAATATTTCGGATACGAAACGGGAGCTGGATAAGGCCAAATTGACGGTTGACAGTCTGATAGACCATGTGAATGTCTCCAACAAAGAAAATGCCCGTGTATCTTCTGAACTGGACGAGTTAAACGAATACACGAAACAGATGCAGTCGATTATCTTTATGATTGATGAGATTACCACGCAGACAAGTCTTTTGTCACTGAATGCCAGCATTGAGGCGGCGAGAGCCGGTGAGGCAGGCCGTGGTTTTGCTGTGGTCGCATCGGAGATTTCGGCTCTGGCAACACAGACGCAGGGAGCAACGGATAACATTACTATGCTGATTAAAAATATTTCCGACGAGCTGGGCCGGGTGATTGAGGCAGTAGAGAATATGATTGAAAACAGTACTGCGCAGAATGTAGCGGCGAACAGTACCGCGCAGAGCTTTGCGTCAATCCATGAGTCGGCTGACAGCGTTTATGAGGTAATGGGTACGCTAAAGACATTGGTTCGGGAACTTACCGAGTCGAACACGGCTATTGTTGAGGGAATTGAAACGATTTCGGCAGCGACAGAGGAAGTTACGGCACATTCTAATGAAACGTTCCAAAGCAGTGAGGAAAACAGCAGCATTACCAGTGAGGTGGGTGATATTATTTCCAATCTTAACGAGATGGCTCAATCGCTGGCAGATATGAATATACAGTAAACGGGTAAATACGAATCGGATAAAAGCATCGTTTTATGACGGTGCTTTTTATCAGTCGGAGGCTTTACGGAAAATGGCAAAGGAAATGTCGGAGCTGGAAAAGTATTATAACAAATTTAACGAGGATAAACGTCTGCAAAGCCGCCATGGACAGGTGGAGTTCATTACCTCAATGAAATATATTCATCAATGTCTGGACGAGCTGCAGGAGGGGGAGGTTCAAGGACCGGCAGCAGCGGGAGTGCAGGGCAGGCTCGATGATTTGGCAGTCCGGATATTGGATATTGGTGCGGGAACGGGCAGATATTCCGTGAAACTTGCGGAGGAAGGATATGATGTGACCGCAGTGGAGCTGGTAAAATATAATCTGGGTATTTTGAAGTCGAAGAAAAGCCGGGTAAAAGCCTTTCAGGGAAATGCGATGAATTTAAAGCGATTTGCAGATGAAGCGTTCGATTTGACATTGTTGTTTGGTCCGATGTATCATTTATTTTGTTTTGAAGATAAGCTGAAGGCGCTGACGGAGGCCGCGCGGGTGACGAAGCCCGGAGGACGGATATTGGTGGCATATTGCATGAATGAGTACTGTGTGCTGACCTATGCCTTTAAGGAGAACCATATCGGCGAGTGTATCCGGGAAGGGCGGCTGACGGAAGATTTCCACTCGCAGGCAGAGGAAAAAGATTTATATGACTATGTCCGTATAGAGGATATCGACCGGTTAAATGCGGCAGCAGGGCTGGAGCGGGTGAAGATAATTTCTCCGGACGGGGCGGCAGACTACATGCGTCCGGTATTAAATGCCATGGACGAGCAGACCTTCCGGCTTTTTGTCCAATATCATCTTGCCACATGTGAAAGGCAGGATTTAATCGGGGCGGGGGCGCATACGCTCGATATTTTGAAGAAGCCTGTGGACATGGAAAGGTAGAGAGGAGAAATATGACAGACCAGAATACATTTATGGAAACGCTGAATGCGGTAAAAGAGATTATGCGGGTTGCCGAGGAACCGCTGTCACGGGAGGAGATTTTGGCATACTTTGCAGATTTGGAGCTGGAGCCAAATCAGGAACAGTTGGTTTTGGATTTTTTGTCTGACTCCGGAAATTTTGAAGAGGCGGGGGACGAGGTGTCTGATAATTCCCGTATTTTTCAGATGTATTTAGAGGAGCTGGAAATGCTGCCGGATTATACCCCGGAGGAAAAGGCGGAATTTTACCGGAAGCTGCTGCAGGGGGATACGGCCATGGTGGATATGATCTCTACTGCGTGGCTGGAAAATGTGCTGCGAACAGCCAGAAAATATCTGGATTCAAAGCTCAGTGTTGAGGACTTGGTACAGGAGGGCAATATGGCGCTGCTGCTGAAATTGCGGCAATTATGCGGAAGTATGGCGAAGACAGATGTAGAGGAGGAGCTTTCCACGGCCGTGGAGGAAGGCATTATTGCCTATGTAGCGGGAATCCGTGACGAGCGGGAGCTTGGCGATGCGATTGTCGGCAGAGTGAGTCTGGTGTATGAGGCAATGAAGCTGTTGACCGAGGAGACAGGACATTCTCCGACAACGGAGGAGCTGGCGGAATATACCAAAATTCCGGCAGCCGAATTGGAGGAGTTAAAGGATATTATTGAGGAAGCGAATCGATAGTGACCAAAATGTCGGGACAATAATGAGAATGGGAGCAGGAAATGAATTATCGAACAGATAAATATGGAAACAGCGTGTCGATTCTTGGGTATGGCTGTATGCGGTTTACCCAGAACGGCGGCAAAATTGATTTGGAGAAGGCAGAAAAGGAGATTATGGCGGCATACCATGCCGGAGTGAATTATTATGATACGGCTTACGTTTATTATGGCAGTGAAGCTGCATTGGGGGAAATTCTTGCCCGTAATCAGATTCGCAATAAAGTATATATTGCCAGTAAGCTGCCGCACTATCTGATAAAAAGTAAAGACAGCATGGAAAAGTATTTTTCCGAACAGCTGCTGCGTTTGCAGACAGACCATATTGACTATTACCTGATG
The DNA here is from genome assembly GCA_023666975.1 of Clostridium sp. The sequence goes on along the minus strand of JAMPAW010000041.1, from coordinate 16,865 downwards.
CATATGCTGACCGATGTTGCGACATGGGAACGGCTGAAGGGTCTTGGAATCGTCGAGTGGCTTCAGGAAAAACAAAAAAGCGGAGCAATCCGTCAGGTGGGATTTTCTTACCACGGGAATACCGATATGTTCTGTCAGCTGATAGATGCCTATGATTGGGATTTCACGCAGATTCAGTATAATTATATGGACGAACATTCCCAGGCGGGAAGGAGAGGGCTTAAATATGCTCATGAAAAGGGTCTGCCGGTTATCATCATGGAACCGCTTAGGGGCGGACGTCTGGTGAATCATCTGCCGGAGGCGGCGCAGAAAATCTTTGCGGAATATCCGGTAAAGCATACACCTGTGCAATGGGCTTTCAAATGGCTTTGGAGTCAGCCGGAGGTCACCTGTGTGCTGTCCGGCATGAATTCGGTTGCCATGGTGGAAGATAATACGAGCACTGCCGCCGCTTCAAAAGAGGGTGAAATCGGTGAGGAAGAGGAGCGCATGCTGGCCCGTGTCGTGGAGGCAATCAATTCCAAAATGAAAGTGAAATGTACCGGATGCGGATATTGTATGCCCTGTCCGAAGCAGGTAGACATTCCGGGTACCTTTGCGGCATACAACCGCCGTTATACCGAGGGCAAAATAACCGCATTGAGAGAATATATCATGTGTACGGCTATGCGCCGTAATTCTTCTGCGGCCTCGAATTGTGTGGAGTGCGGAAAATGTGAACAACATTGCCCGCAGCATATTGCGATACGGGGAGAGCTGAAAAATGCCAGAAAAAAGCTGGAAGGACCGGTTTATAAAATAGCAAGGCAGCTGGTAAAATGGCTTAAGGCCTATTAACAGAATAGAATATGTAAATATAAAGAATTCTTAAGTGTTTCCGGATGCAATGGGATTTTGGGGAAAAGTCTGCTATACTGATACAGCAAGTTGTAAATCATTTTATGTATAGATATAGGTGAGAATGAGAGGTGTGGGTATGACAGACAGGCAGAAGATTTTGGTGGCAGATGATGCGAAGGATATTCGCAAGCTGCTGCAGATTATGTTAGAGGATGCCGGATTTGATGTGGTACTTGCCAATGACGGTGTGGAAGCTGTGGAGAAGTTTGATGACAGTATCCACTTAGTGATATTGGACATTATGATGCCGGGGTGCAGCGGTTATGATGCCTGTGCGCAGATTCGCAGCAGGACAGATGTCCCGGTTTTGTTTCTGACAGCCAAATCGGCCGAGTCGGATTTGATAGAAGGATTTGAGGCAGGAGGAGATGATTATCTGGTGAAGCCCTTTTCCTGTACGGAGCTTCTGCTTCGGGTGAAGGCGCTGTTAAAGCGTCCCCATATCGGTCAGGGAACAATAGAATCAGGAAAAACCAATCAGATTGTGATACAGGACATCATTCTGGACACGGATTTGCAGCAGGTCATTCGGGACGGCAAGGAGATTTCTCTCACGGAGATAGAGTATCGGATTTTACTGCTGCTAGCCTCAAACCGCAATCGTATTTTTACGGCGAGGGAAATCTACGAGGGTGTCTGGGAGGAGGCGTATATGCCAAATTCGACAAATACGGTTATGGTGCATATCCGGAATATCCGGAAAAAATTAGGGGATACCGGACCCAATGCAAAGTATCTTCATAATATATGGGGAAGGGGTTATCGGGTTGTTTAGGATTTGGGATGCTTTTCGTACAAGACTGACATGGTATCTGGTGGGCTGTGTTGTGCTCTCCGGGCTATGTGCGTTCGGCTGTGGTTTTTTCGTTGTTCATTTTGGGTTAAATCTGGTGGAGAACCAATTTGATGATGAGGAGAGGAACCGCACGTTTCAGATTAAACATATGGAAGACTTACAGTCGTATGTGGAACGATATGCGATAACGGCCGCAGATATTTCGGAGATTAAAAACTGGACAGATGACAATGTATATGTGTATTTGTCGATTTATCAGAACAACAAGGTAATTTTTAATTCCGATTATGCCTACTATGACACCGATGTAATTGAGGAGGAGACAGAGCTTGAGGAGGATACGGCACTGTTAGATGAGCAGAATCTGTACCGGCTGGAGCTTGCAGACGGAACGGTGGCGAGTGTGGATATGTTCTGTTATGATTATTGGCAGTATTCCTATTATGTCTGGGGAGTTGGCGTCGGATTAGGTATATTTATTTTTCTGATCGTTTTTACCAGCCTTTTGCGGAATAAGTTAAAATACATCAATGATATAGAAAAAGAGCTGCGGATTTTGGAGGGTGGCAATCTGGAATATCCGATTACGATCAAGGGTCATGACGAGCTGGGAAGCCTCGCACACGGTATTGAACAGCTACGGCTGTCTGTGGTGGACAGTATGAAAAAAGAACAGCAGATGCTTCAGGCAAACAAGGAGCTGGTTACTTCGATGTCACATGATTTGCGCACTCCGCTTACCACCTTGACAGGATATCTGGAAATGCTTAATATGGAACATATTAAGGACGAGCAAAAGAGAAAGCATTATTTGGCGCTTTCTCTGGACAAGACCAGAGAGATTAAGGAATTGTCGGACCAGCTTTTTGAGTATTTTCTAATATATGGAGAGGACAGAAAACGGCTGCAGGTGGAACCGGTTAATGCCTATGCGCTGGTGGCGGATTTAGTGGAAAATCAATTTCTTAGTCTGGAGGAGGAAGGCTTCCAAATTCAATTTACCAACCGTCTCGATGAGAAATCGGGTAACTGCCTGATTAATTCGCAGTACATGCAGCGGGTATTGAATAACATTTTATCTAATCTGGATAAATATGCGGATAAGCAGGCACCGATAGAAATATCGGCGGGTGTCGAGCAGGGATTTCTTGTGCTGGGGGTGCGCAACGGGATTTGCGCCGACAGGGACGTACACGAGAGTACCAAAATCGGCTTGATTACCTGTGAACGGATTATGAAGCTTCATCACGGCGGATTTCAGAAATTTGAAGTGGAAGGGGAATTTACGGTTAGGCTGACGATTCCTATGGAGAGGAACTAGTAATATATAGAGAAAGAGAGGTAGAGAGATGCTGGGAATAATTGGTGCCATGGACGAGGAAGTGGCCAAAATCAAAGAAAAGATGAAAGATGTACAGGTGGAGTCAAGGGCTTCCATGGATTTCTATCAGGGAACGATTAGCGGTAAGCCTGTGGTGGTAGTACGTTCCGGAATCGGCAAGGTGAATGCGGCAATGTGTGCTCAGATACTGGTTGACTGTTATCAGGTAAGCGCAATGATTAATACGGGTATTGCCGGTTCGTTAAATGCCGATATTGATATCGGAGACATTGTGCTGTCTACAGATACATTGGAGCACGATATGGATGCCGTGGCGTTCGGTTATCCGCTGGGGCAGATTCCGCGAATGGATACGCTGTCTTTTGCGGCAGACGAGCGGCTGCGCACTCTTGCAAAAACAGTTTGCGAGCGGGTGAATCCTGAGGTTAAGGTTTTTGAAGGGCGGGTGGTCAGTGGAGACCAGTTTGTGTCCGACAAAGACAAAAAGAAATGGCTGGTAGAGAATTTTGCCGGATTTTGTACGGAGATGGAAGGCGCAGCGATTGCGCATGCCGCTTATTTGAACCAGATTCCATTTTTGATTATCCGGGCAATTTCTGATAAGGCAGATGATTCCGCCTCTGTGGATTACCCGACTTTTGAGGCGCAGGCAATCGAGCATTCGGTGAAGCTGCTGCTGGCTCTTTGTGAAGAATTATAGAAACGATACGGAGGTTTTAGTGAATTATGGAAAAAATTGCGAGTTTTACAGTAAATCATTTAACCCTGCTGCCGGGAGTATACGTGTCCAGAAAGGACAAGGTCGGTGCCGAAACAGTTACCACCTTTGATTTGCGCATGACAAGACCGAATTTTGAGCCGGTGATGAATACGGCGGAGGTACATACATTAGAGCATCTCGGCGCAACTTTTCTGCGGAATCATGCGGAATATAAAGACCGGGTAATCTACTTTGGCCCTATGGGCTGCAGAACGGGTTTTTATCTGATTCTTGCAGGCGATTATGAGGCGGGCGATGTTGTGCCGCTGGTAACAGAGATGTATGGTTTTATGAAGGATTTTGAAGGTGATGTGCCCGGCGCTGCGGCAAGAGACTGCGGCAATTATCTGGATATGAATCTGAATATGGCAAAATATGTGGCAAAACGCTATTATGATGATGTGCTGATGAATATTTCCGACGAACGTTTGGTTTATCCGGAGTAAAAATCTTGTAATATCCTTACAAAAAGGCATGGAAAAATATTAAATTGTTACAAAATTGTTACAAATGTT
>JAMPAW010000041.1:0-12449 GCA_023666975.1 Clostridium sp. | reverse complement strand
GTTGCAAAATGTTAAATATGTGTTAGAATGGTCATTGTTAAAGAAAAGGGGTCAAAAGGAAGGAAAGTAGTTATGAGACGAACAATGACAACATTTTTAACATTACTTTTTATATTTAGCATGGCAGCAATTTTTCCGGTAACGGCAAATGCGGCTAAAGTAAAATTAGATAAAACCAAAATGGTAGTAGAGCTGGGAACAAATGCTGCTCAGCTGACCGTACAAAATACAGATGCAAAGGTAAAATGGTCAACTTCCGATAAAAACATTGTCGATGTAGATAAGAACGGAATGCTCACACCGGTGTCAGTGGGACTGGCAAAGGTGACGGCAAAGGTAAACGGTAAGAAATATACATGTAAAGTTACCGTCGCAGATTATTCGGGTATGTCTGAGGAACAGAAAGAGGTAGTGAGTTTTGCACTGCAATATGTGGGAAACAAATACTGCTACGGAGGGACAAGCTTGACAAAGGGAACAGATTGTTCAGGATTTACGATGTCCGTATACAAGGAATTCGGCTATAATCTGAAACACAATGCATACAGCCAGCTGAAATCCTCTAAATCGGTCAAGATGAAAAATATTCAGCCGGGCGATTTGATTTTCTACGGATACAGTAAGAGCAGCTGCTCACATGTTGCGCTGTATATTGGTAATCAAAAAGTAGTACATGCTTCCAATGAAATCAACGGTATTACCGTTTCGGATTACAATTACCGGAAATATGTCGGCGTGGGACGAGTGTTAAAGAAGGCGACTTATCCGCAGCAGAATGACAATGTGACCAGAACGGCGGCAAAATAGAATAACAGACGAAAAAGACGGTGGTTTTATAGATAACCACCGTCTATTTTTATGATTTCACCGGTCAGATAGGGAGGACTGTTGTATAGCTGCCAGACCATACGGGCAATCTCTTCCGGCTGGCCGAGCCGGCCGATAGGGATATCTTCGCAAAGTGCAGTCCGTTCTTCCTCCGTAAAGGTTTTGTTCATCTGCGTATCAATCGCACCGCAGGCTAGAGCGTTAACGCATATATTGCTGGGAGCCAGTTCTTTGGCAAGTGCCTGGGTCAGCGCATTTACCCCTCCTTTGGAAGCACTGTAGGCGGCCTCGCAGGAAGCGCCGCTTAATCCCCACATCGAAGAGATATTGATAATGTGTCCGGATTTGCGTTTTACCATATGGGGAATGACGTGGCGGCAGCAGTTAAAGACGGAGGTCAGATTAGTGGATATAACCTGATTCCAGTCCTGTATGGACATATCCGTTAACAGGCCGACATAGGAAATGCCGGCATTATTCACTAACAGGTCTATGGAGGAAAATGTGCGAAGGGTCTCTTCTATCATAGAGGAGACAAAGCTATAGTCTCCCACATCGCCGGTCAGGATAAGGCAGTTGGCTCCACGATTCTGGATTGCCTCACCGGTCTGCTTCAAGTCCTCCGGGTGGTGTAGTGAATTGATGACAATATTTTCAAAGTGCTTCGCAAGCTCGATTGCGCAGGCGCGACCGATTCCTCTGGAAGCTCCTGTAATAACAGCCGTTTTTTTCATTGTAGCTCCCTGCTTTCGTTAAGATTTATTGGGTAATTGTGAAACTCCTAATTTTCAAAATCCAGTTGTGCAATATAGACAATATCAATGCAGGCACACTTGCCAGGAATTTCACAACTCAGCTAAGAAACAGTATACTATAAAAGCAATATGATGAAAAGGTTGAAAAGAAAATAGGATTCTGTTATAATTAGATATCTTTGGATTAAACTCAGGAGGCAGAGGAATGGATAATAGAACCATATTAAAGGCATTTGGAGAGGCGTTTTTGCGCTCTATGATTGTATTGATGGCGATTGCGATTGTCGGATTTGGCGTATTCTTTTTGATTCGCGTTAATACGGATAAGAAGCAGCAAAACGAAGCGGCTGTTACGACAGAGGAACCCGCAACCTATTCCGATGCAGAACTGCAGGCGATGCTTGAGAAGGAAAATGCCAATGATACAAGGTCTACGACAGAAGAAGCCACGACGGAGGAGGTTACAACAGAGGAGGTTACCACGGAAGCTCCGGATATTCCCTCTACCGATAAAAATATTGTTGTCTTAAATAGTACAAGCAAGGCTGGGCTGGCAAGCTCATGGAGTAACAAACTCAGCAATGCAGGATTTAGCAGTGTTGCTTACGGCAATTATGGCGGCAGTGCAGAGACTCAGACAAAGATTTATGTTTCCGGGGACAATATGGGTAAGGATTTAGCCGAATACTTTAATGATGCCGTTATTACAGTTGGGGCAGTAGATTCGGTCAGCTATTCCATCAAAGGCGGTGCCACGATGGATCAGGTGGATATCTTTATCGTAATCGGAACCAATGACACTACTGTGCAGTAGGGTAACGGGAGTTTTTTATGGGTGAGAGAATACAACTACTGGATATTCCTGTAGATACGGTCTCTACACGAGAGGCATGTGAGACTACGATCGGATATCTGGAAGCAGAAAACAGTGAGGTCGTCTATTTTTTGAATAGTGAGACCTTATTGCTTTTACAGGGCAATCAGGAATGGAAGGATATCGTTGGGGACAGCGGTCTGGTTTTGCCCGGCAATGCAGAGGTGAATACCAGTATTAATGAAGTTTTAGGACATGAGCGGGACCCTTTTTTTTACGAGAGTTATTTTGACACGATACTGGACCGTTCGATAGAAAAAGGATATGAGATTCTTTTGTTAACCGAAGATGAGAACAGATTTATTTCTGTCCAGGAGAACATTCATGAGAAACGGCCGTTTTTGACATTGAGCGGAGTGTTTTTGACAGAGGCGGAGGAGTCGATGGAGCATGTCGTCAATGAGATTAATTCTGTTGCTCCGGATATTTTATTTGTTGCCCTGAAAGAGAAGCAGCAGCTTGAGCTGATTGAACGGTATCGGACGCAGATGAATGCTGGCTTGCTGCTGTTTACCGGCAACATTTTGTATCATAAGGCGGTTTCAGAAGCGGAGGTGCCGGAGCAGATACAGAAATTAAAGATAGACTATCTTTACAAATGGTTTCGGCGGGACGGAAGGGTACGCACGTTTTTCAATAATTTGCAGATGAAATTACGTCTGAAAAGAGAGCGGAAGAAAAAAGATTCTTAGAGATTATAGACGATAATATGTGATTTTGTTGGTTATTTTTCATAAAAGTTTATGATTTTTTTGATTAAATCGGGTATGGCATTAGTTAATTTGTACGAGTTTTGTCGAGATAATAGACACGATTGGAAGTTCTAATTTTGTTTATAGGTAGTTTTTTATAATAAAAAGTAAAAAATCATGTGCAATTTAATGGTTATTGTTTTGTTTATGACAAATTGAACAAAGATTTGAAACTTTATTTGTTCAATTATAATATTTCATTTAAATTTTAAATGATGTATTATACTACTATATTTAGTAGTCAAGAATTATAAAACCCAAGGAGGAAATTAATATGGCTAGTTTATCACTCAAAAACATTTATAAGATTTATCCAAACGGCTTTAATGCAGTAAAGGATTTCAATCTTGAGATTGAAGACAAAGAATTTGTCATCTTTGTAGGACCTTCAGGTTGTGGTAAGTCTACTACACTGCGTATGATTGCAGGTCTTGAGGACATTAGTTCCGGTGAATTGTGGATTGGTGACAAGATGGTTAATGATGTAGAGCCAAAAGATAGAGATATCGCAATGGTTTTCCAGAATTACGCTTTGTATCCGCATATGTCTGTATATGACAATATGGCATTCGGTCTTAAGCTGAGAAAAGTTCCAAAAGAGAGAATTGACAAGCAGGTGCATGAGGCTGCAAAGATTCTTGATATCGAGCATTTGCTTGACAGAAAGCCGAAGGCTTTATCAGGTGGTCAGAGACAGCGTGTAGCTATGGGTCGTGCAATCGTTCGTGAGCCAAAGGTATTCTTAATGGACGAGCCGTTATCAAACTTGGATGCTAAGCTGAGAGTTCAGATGCGTGTTGAGATTTCTAAGTTACACCAGAGATTACAGACAACCATTATATATGTAACACATGATCAGACAGAGGCTATGACACTGGGTACCAGAATCGTCGTTATGAAGGACGGTATCATTCAGCAGGTAGATACTCCGCAGAACTTATATGACAAGCCGACCAATCTGTTTGTCGCAGGTTTCATGGGTATGCCTCCGATGAACTTCCTTGAATGTAAGGTTGTTAAGTCCGGCGCAGACGTATTATTGATGTTTGGTTCACATTCCATTAAGGTTCCGGATTCTAAGGCTTCCGTTCTGGCTGAGCAGGGATACATTGATAAGGAAGTTGTTCTTGGTATCCGTCCTGAGGATATTCATGATGAGCAGTTGTTCATTGAGTCTTCTCCGGAGAGTATCATTGATGCAAGAATTACCATTTATGAAATGTTAGGTGCAGAGGTTTACTTATACTTTACTATCGACCAGTTCGATATTACAGCAAGAGTAAATGCACGTACTACAGCAAGACCTGGTGATACAGTTAAACTTGCATTTGACTTGAGCAAGATTCATATCTTTGATAAAGAGACAGAGCAGAAGATTGTAGACTAATTTTGCAGTGTATATAAGCGGTCACGTATGTGGCCGCTTTTTTGTGCTGTAAAAAAGGACTGAAAAGCACCTAATCAGTTTTTTTTTTCAATATTTACTTTCTTTTTTCTGCATTTTCCGTTAAAATATAGATTAGGTGTACTTAACAATATAATAAGGAGTGAATAAGATGATATCAAATCAAATTTTGCAGGATACCATTGAGGGAATAAAGGCGATAACCAGAATTGATTTATGTGTTATGGATACGGAAGGAAAGGCATTGGCTTCCACTCTCCGGGAGACGGAAGAGTATGAGGAATCGGTGTTAGCTTTTGTGGATTCTCCGGCGGAGAGCCAGATGCTTCAGGGATATCAGTTTTTTAAGGTTTTTGATGATAACCAGCTTGAATATATTATTATTGCGAAGGGCGAGGCTGATGATGTCTACATGATTGGAAAGATTGCTGCCTTTCAGGTGCAGAATTTGTTGATTGCTTATAAGGAGCGGTTTGACAAGGATAATTTTATCAAGAACCTGTTATTGGATAACCTGTTATTGGTAGATATTTACAATAGAGCCAAAAAACTTCATATTGACACAGACGTGAAGCGTATTGTATTTATAATAGAGACGAAGAATGAGAAAGATACCAATGCGTTGGAAACCGTGCGCAATATTTTTTCCAGCAAGGCAAAGGATTTTGTGACCGCTGTCGATGAGAAGAATATCATTCTGGTCAAGGAAGTGAAACAGAATGAAAGCTATGAGGATATGAGCAAAACGGCTAAGGTGATTGTTGATATGTTAAATACCGAGGCTATGTCTTCCGTTCATGTTGCCTATGGTACGATTGTAAATGAAATCAAAGAAGTGTCCCGCTCTTATAAAGAGGCAAAGATGGCATTAGATGTCGGGAAAATATTTTATGGCAACCGCAATATTATTGCCTATAGCAATCTGGGAATTGGACGTCTGATTTACCAGCTTCCGATACCGCTTTGTAAAATGTTTATCAAGGAGATTTTTGAAAATCGTTCTCCGGACGATTTTGACGACGAGACACTTACCACCATTAATAAGTTTTTTGAGAATAGCTTGAATGTATCCGAGACATCGCGGCAGCTATATATCCATCGTAATACACTGGTATATCGCCTGGATAAGCTGCAAAAGAGTACGGGATTGGACCTTCGCATATTTGAAGATGCAATTACCTTTAAAATTGCTTTGATGGTTGTAAAATACATGAAGTATATGGAATCACTGGAATACTAATCAGGAATAAAGAGGAAAGGAGCACTGGTATGGTAGTGCTTGATCATGTAACAATGCAGTATCCGACTGGCATAAGGGCACTTGATAATGTCAGTTTCCGTATTAATAAGGGAGAATTTGTGTTTATTGTCGGGAGCAGCGGATCCGGAAAAACCACATTGATTAAATTGCTGCTACAGGAATTAAAAGCTACTTCGGGAGAGATTACCGTTGATAATCAGAGGTACAGTAAGATGAAAAGAAGGGAACTTCCGATGCTGCGAAGGAAGATTGGCGTCGTGTTTCAGAATTTCCGGCTGCTGAAGGATAGGACCGTATTTGAAAATGTAGCATTTGCACAGCAGGTAATAGAGCGTCCGATGAGAGAGATCAGGCGGGAGGTTCCGGCGACGCTGACTATGGTGGGTCTGGCAGATAAGTATAAGCAATTTCCAAAGGAGCTTTCCGGCGGCGAGCAGCAAAGAGTAGCGCTTGCCAGAGCGTTGGTAAACCGGCCGGAGATTATTCTGGCAGATGAGCCTACCGGTAATCTTGACCCCAAGACTTCATTGGATATTATGCGCTTGCTGGAGGAAATTAACCAGAGAGGAACTACTGTGGTTGTAGTAACGCACAATAAAGAAATCGTCAATCTGATGCAGAAACGTGTTATCACCTTGAAAAGGGGCAGGATTATCAGCGACGAGGAAAAGGGTGGTTATATCGATGAAGATTAATACATTGGGATACAGTATCAAGCAGGGTCTTAAGAATATCCGTAGAAATCTGCTTTTCTCGCTTGCTTCTATTGGTACAATGGTGGCATGTCTGTTTTTGTTTGGCGTATTTTATTCGATTGTGCTGAATATGGAGCAGGAAATTCGCAATGTTGAGGAATCACTGACTGTTTCAGTCTTCTTTGAGGAGGGCAGCAGTGAGGATCAGATTCAGAACATTGGCAATGAACTGAAAAAGATAGAGAATATTGATACGATTAATTATATATCTGCAGATAAAGCATGGAATAAATATATCGAAGATGTGTATGGCGGCGACAGAGAATATGTGAATTCCGTATTTGGAGAAGATAATCCGTTGGAAAATTCTTCATCGTATGAGATGACGCTGAAGGATATAAGCCTTCAACAGGAAACGGTTGAACAATTAGAACAGATATCGGGTATCCGTAAAGTTTACAGCAGTGATGATACGGCGAAGAGTCTGGATTCCGTCAGCCGGCTGGTAGGGTATATGTCGGCCGGTGTGATTATCATTTTGTTGCTGGTGTCACTGTTTTTGATTAGTAACACCATTACCATTGGTATATCCGTCCGTAAGGAGGAGATTGCCATTATGAAGCTGATTGGCGCTAAGGATTTATTTGTCAGGGCACCTTTTTTGGTGGAGGGAGTGATGATTGGACTGATTGGCTCGATTATCCCTCTCGGTATTGTATATTTTGCCTATAATGGCATGACGCAATATCTGACGGAGCAATTTTCAATCATTGCCAATCTCATTCAATTTGTGCCGATTGGAGAAGTGTTCCGTGGTATGGCGCCAATCTCGATTCTTTTAGGCGTAGGCATTGGTTTTTTTGGAAGTTTAGTTACGACACATAAACATTTACGGGTATAATGGCAAAGGGAGGCTTGTGTAATGTTTGGTAAGAGAAAAGGAATGTTGGGAGAAAAGGTACTTAGCTGGCTGTTGGCTGTTTCGTTGGTGGTTGGCAGCATTTATTGTGCTGACTTTACCAGTTTTGCGACATCTGAGTCGAGCGAGACAACGGAAGCGGCAGCAGAAGCGACAGAGACGACCGGTGATGGGGACACGCAGAGCACGGATAACGGTACGGCCGATGCTTCTGTGGATAAGGCAAGGGAGAACGCCAAAGAGGCCAAGAGCAAAAAGCAGGAGGCTCAGGCAATTCTGGACAGCTTAAAAAATGCAAAAGAGAATATTGAAAGCTATATTATTGAATTAGATAAATCGTTAAACGAATTACAGATTGAAATCAGCCACTTGGAGCAAAACCAGAAACAGCTTGAGGAGTCGATTGCGGAATCCGAGAAAAATCTCGCCATTGCCAAAGGGGCACAGGAGAATCAGTATGAGGAAATGAAAAAGCGTATACAGATGGTGTATGAGTCAGGGGATAAACAGTATTTGGATATACTGCTGACGGCATCCTCCATGACGGATGCCATGAATAAAACGGAGTATGCTGCGCAGGTGTCACTGTATGATTACAGTATTTTGCAAAAACTGAAGACGGCCAAAGAGCAGGTTGCTAATCTGAAAATGAAATTGGATCGGGATTTGGAGACAAATGAGCATCTGCAGGCGGAGGTAAACGAGCAGCGCGAGACGATGGAGGCTTTGGTAGCGGAAAAAAGCAGGCAGCTGGGGGAATATGAGCAGTCAATTGCCGGTCAGCAGCAGGAGGTTGCAAAGTATGCAGCGGCACAGGCAGAGGCAGAGGCGATTATTATGGCGGCAGAAAGCTCGGCCAGCAACAGTGCGAATAGTGTTTATACCGGCGGAATATTTACCTGGCCGGTGCCGGGATATAACCGTATAACATCGTATTTTGGTAATCGTGAATCACCTTTGGCCGGTGCAAGCAGCAATCACAAAGGGATAGATATCGCTTGTGATACGGGCGTTCCGGTTGTAGCCGCTTCTTCTGGTACGGTAATTGTGGCTACCTACAATTATGCGGAGGGAAATTATGTGTGTATTGACCATGGAGGTGGTGTGGTGACATTGTATATGCATAATTCATCATTGCTGGTATCTGTCGGTGAGACGGTTTCTGCGGGGCAGCAGATTGCGGCGGCAGGTTCTACCGGATATTCTACGGGACCACATTGCCACTTTGGTGTAAGAGTAGATGGTGTCTATGTAGATCCGCTGGGATATTTGCAGTAATGTTCACGAAGTTGTAACATTTATTGTATATTATATTTACTGAAGCTGGGATATAAAATTAATTTTATGATAAGCGTGAACAGATTGCTTGTCGTGAGGTGGATTGCAAGTAGGAAAGAAGGATATGGCGATGAAGAAATGGATGAAAAAACCTGTGACCGTCCTTGTACTGATGGCGCTGGTTCTCGGTCTTGTGGGCTGCAATAGTGTGAAAATGACGACGGCGGATGCAGAGACTTCAACTTCTGCGGAAGACCAGACGGTGAAGATGTTGAGCAATAGTGATGTGGTGGGAAAAACTACCAATGAGAAGCTCGAAGCAATACAGGGTTTGATCGATAAAAATTTCTATTTTGAGGACGAGGATGAACAGACGAAACAGGACGGTATTATTAAAGGTTATCTGGAAAGTCTGGATGATCCGTATTCCGTATATTACACGAAGGAAGAGTATGCGGAGTTTATGGAGGATACCGGTGGAGAATATGTCGGTGTTGGAGTGCAGGTTTCACAGAATGTCGATACAAAGGTGATTACGATTGTCAAGGTATTTGATGGTCCGGCCAAGGAAGCGGGTATTCAGGCGAATGATGTGATAACCGGGGTGAATGGTGAGGATATTACCGCTCAGGATATTGATGCCGTGGTAGATAAAATCCGTGGACCGGAGAATACAGAGGTTACCATTACTGTATATCGTGCTGCCGATGCCAATGAACATGAATATACAATGCAGAGACAGGCGGTAGAAAATCCGACAGTAGAATATAAGATGTTGGAGAATAATATCGGATACATTTCGGTTAGCAGCTTTTATGAGGTGACCGGAGCGCAGTACATTGCAGCTGTTGAAGAGTTGGAGAGTCAGGGAATGGAGGGACTGATTGTTGACCTTCGTGATAACGGCGGCGGACTTTTGGATATTGCCGTAGAAATGTTAGATTATATGCTTCCAGAGGGGAAAATTGTATATACCGAGGATAAAGAGGGCAATGTTACCAGTCAGTATTCCTCTGATAAAGAACACCAGTTTACTAAGCCGCTGGCATTGTTGGTAAATGGTTACAGTGCATCGGCATCCGAAATTTTTGCCGGGGCGGTGAAAGATTATGAGCTGGCGACGATAATTGGTGAAAATACTTATGGTAAGGGAATAGTTCAGAGAGTATTTCCGTTGAATGACGGTTCGGCAGTCAAACTTACTATTGCCAAGTATTTTACGCCAAACGGAAATGATATTCATAAAGTGGGCATTAAACCTGATATAGAAATAGAATTAGATGTGGAGGCATATCGGGAGTCAGAAGGCCAAAACGATAATCAGCTGCAGGCAGCAATCGACAATATTCTGGAGAAACTTGGGAAGAAGCCGGCAGACGACAGCCAGCAGGAAGAGGCCGATAATGCCGGAGACGATGCCGCTGAACATAATGAATAGGTGTTATAAAGGTGCTGTAGAAGGACTCGATGGAGGATATACTCTGTCGGGTCTTGTATTTATTCCCGCGAGCAATGAGCCAAGTGCCGTGCTTGCACGAGCATTTGGCTCATGCCGCGAGGGTCAATACCCCGCTGCAAGCAGCGGGGTATTGACTTGGGAAATTTTTCCGTGGGAGGTTGTGGTTTTGATGAAAATAGGGTAGAATATTGCTACATAAGTACTAAGGAGGCGTCAAGGTGAAAAAAGAATTAGTTATCGTATTGGATTTTGGCGGTCAGTATAATCAGTTGATTGCACGTCGTGTTCGTGAATGTAATGTGTACTGCGAAGTTCATCCATATAATATAGGGCTTAATAAGATTAAAGACATGCAGCCGAAAGGAATCATTTTTACCGGTGGACCGGACAGTGTTTATAAGGAAGAATCTCCCAAATGTGAGAAGGAACTTTTGGAAATGGGCATTCCGATTTTGGGTATTTGTTATGGTGCCCAATTGATTAGCTTTCTGTTGGACGGCAAGAGTGCCACGGCACCGATTTCGGAATATGGTAAAACGGAGGTAACGGTCGAACAGGACTCTGTTTTGTTTGGCGATGTCAGCAAACAAACGATATGCTGGATGAGCCATACTGACTATATTGCCAAAGCACCGGAAGGATTTCGGATTACAGCTGTAACCCCTGTGTGTCCTGTGGCGGCGATGGAGTATCCGGAGAAAAAACTGTATGCGGTACAGTTTCATCCGGAGGTTATGCACACTGTGGAGGGAATGAAAATGCTGTCTAACTTTGTGTATAAGGTTTGTGGGTGTGCCGGAGACTGGGAAATGTCTTCTTTTGTCGAGGATACGATTAAAACACTTCGGGAGAAAATCGGAGGCGGAAAGGTGCTTTGTGCATTATCGGGAGGTGTGGACTCTTCGGTAGCGGCCGTACTGTTGGCCAAAGCGGTTGGCAAGCAGCTTACCTGTGTGTTTGTAGATCATGGTCTGCTTCGTAAAGATGAAGGAGATGAGGTTGAGGCTGTATTCGGACCGGAAGGACCGTATGACTTGAATTTCATTCGTGTAAATGCCCAGGACCGTTTCTACGGAAAACTTGCAGGGGTAACGGAGCCGGAAACAAAACGTAAAATTATCGGTGAAGAGTTTATTCGTGTATTTGAGGAAGAGGCAAAAAAGATTGGTGCGGTTGATTTTCTGGTTCAGGGAACCATTTATCCAGATGTCATTGAGTCGGGGCTTGGAAAGTCTGCAGTGATAAAAAGTCATCATAATGTGGGCGGATTGCCCGACTATGTTGATTTTAAAGAGATTGTAGAACCTCTGCGCCTTCTCTTTAAAGATGAGGTGAGAAATGCAGGGCGAGAGCTGGGAATTCCGGAATATCTGGTAAGCAGGCAGCCGTTTCCGGGTCCGGGGCTTGGAATCCGCATTATCGGCGAGGTGACGGCTGAGAAAGTGCGAATCGTGCAGGAAGCGGATGCCATTTACCGTGAAGAGATTGCAAAGGCCGGCGTCGATAAAGAACTTGGACAGTACTTTGCGGCACTCACGAATATGCGGAGTGTCGGTGTCATGGGAGATGAGCGGACCTATGATTATGCTGTCGCACTGCGTGCCGTAACGACCAGTGATTTTATGACAGCAGAGAGCGCGCAGGTTCCCTGGGAGGTATTGGGCAAGGTGACTTCGAGAATTGTAAATGAAGTTAAGGGCGTTAATCGGGTATTGTATGATTGTACCGGGAAGCCGCCGGCGACGATTGAGTTCGAGTAGCGGACATGTGGAAGGGCAATAACCATTATCCCCTAAAGGGCAAAAATGGATATTCTTTAAGAGTACCCTAAGATGTAAAAGTCTTAGGGTATTTTTTTATGCATAGTGCCTTGTAAATCCCCAATTTATGGGGTTTTGTGTATTGATAAAACTGCAATTTTATTGATGAAATTTCTAAAATATATTGTGTCCGGGCGATAGTGGAGTTTGCCTTTTAGGCGATAGCGACGTTTGCCCTACAACAGACAAATGGACTGGAAAGCCTTGTTTTAAAAGGTTTTCTGGTCTTTGTTTTTGGTCTGTGATGTTAATATGATGTTAAGAATTAGAGCCGCTACTTTTCCTACCCGCTTTTCGGACCGTGTCGGAATGTGTTGAAAATTCCCTGTCATCGTGCTATAATCTCCCTGGGTGTCACCAAGATGGTGGACGGCTGGCCCTCTCCGGAGGGACTGTGACCCTC
>JAMPAW010000040.1 GCA_023666975.1 Clostridium sp. | reverse complement strand
TGATAAAATCCGTAAGATCATGGGGAATAGAGAAAATGATTTATCTTAGACTGGCTGGTCGCATTGGCAATCAGTTATTCATGTATGCATATGTGAGAACGTTACAACATAAAAAAGGAGATTATGATTTAATCATTGATGATTCAGCAAATATTGTCTCTGGATATATTAATTCCCTTAAAGAATATAATTTGCCAGATTGTAGATACGTGAGTGATAACAATGAACTTAAAACCAATAGAGCTTGGAGAGGGCCATATTTTTGGCTCAGGGTCTGGGGGAAAATAAAGGGACACTTAGATTATAGGGAAAGATACAATATTGAAAAGAGGTTTCAACCTATATTTAACCGGCTTGGTGTGATTTCTATGGAAAATGGATATATAAAGACATCGAAAGTTTTGCCTAGAAATATTCTGGTGGACGGATATTTTCAGTCAGAAAGCTTTTTTGCAGGATATGAAAGAGAAATACGGGAATTATTTTCTTTGAAAAATGAACTGGAGAGAAGCGAGTACCCAAACCTTGATAAAATCAGGAGCAGAAACACTGTCTGTATCAGCATAAAGGTTCAGCACAATGTGGGGAATAAAATGTTTGATGTGTGTAATCACGGTTACTGGGAAGAGGCAATCGAGTATATGATTAAAAAAGTTGAAAACCCGTTGTTTTTTGTATGCTCGGATAATATTCCCTATGTTAAAGAACATCTGATTGATTGCACAAAATACGATATGGTTGAACAGGCGGCAGATTTTCCGGTACATATATCTTTGGCAGCGATGGCAGAATGTAAGCATTTTATCATTGGAAATACATCTTATGGCTGGTGGGCACAGTATCTGTCGGAGTTCCCGGATAAGATTGTGGTTGCACCATCGGAGTGGTATGGAATAGATGTGCCGTGCGATATAGGGATGGAGACATGGCATAGGATAGAGGTGGGTATGGCATGAATGTGATAAGTGTGTTTTTATATAAAGTCATAAGGAAATTAGTATTTCTATATAAAAGGGCAGGGGAAAAGGAATGCATAAGGCATTTTGAAAGCTTTGGAGCAGGTATATCCATTTAATATTTCACGCCATGAGAGAATTAATATAGGGTGTGGTCTTACAATTCTTTCAAATGTAAGGATGCAGCTATATCAGGAGTTGACTGACTTAAATTCGAGGATTGGAATCAGAGACAGATCACGAATAAGGGGTGCGATATTGTGTACCGGGTCGAAAACGGGCAGATTACAGAGGAAGGGCAATAGATTTTTTCAAATCCAGGGGGACACGGTTCAATGAAAGGTATTATTCTTGCGGGAGGCTCCGGCACGAGGCTCTACCCGCTCACAAAGGTGACCAGCAAGCAGCTGCTGCCGGTCTATGACAAGCCCATGATCTATTACCCGATGGCCGTTCTGATGAGCGCGGGCATCCGGGATATTCTGATCATCTCCACAGAGCAGGACACACCGAGGTTTTCAGAACTTTTGGGTGATGGGCACCAGTTTGGGGTCAGCCTGTCCTATGCCATACAGCCCTCGCCCGACGGACTGGCGCAGGCATTTATAATCGGGGATAGCTTTATCGGAGACGACACGGTAGCGATGGTGCTGGGGGATAACATCTTTGCGGGGCACGGACTGAAAAAACGCCTGCAGGCGGCGGTGCACAACGCAGAGGAGGGGAAAGGCGCGACGGTGTTCGGATACTATGTGGACGACCCGGAGAGGTTTGGCATCGTGGAGTTTGATGAGGCAGGACATGCTGTTTCCATAGAGGAAAAACCAGAGCATCCGAAAAGTAATTATTGCGTGACGGGACTCTTTTTCTATGATAACCGGGCGGTGAAATATGCAAAAAGTTTGAAACCATCTGCGAGAGGAGAGCTGGAAATCACGGATCTGAACCGCATCTATTTGGAGAGGGGAAATTTGAATGTGGAACTGCTGGGGCAGGGGTTTACATGGCTGGATATGGGGACACATGAGAGTCTTGTGGAAGCTACCAATTTTGTGAAGACAGTGGAAACGCACCAGCACAGGAAGATCGGGTGCCTCGAGGAGATTGCATACCTGAATGGCTGGATATCAAGAGAGGATGTGCTCATAGTCTATGAGGGGCTGAAAAAGAACCAGTACGGCCAGTATTTAAAAGATGTGCTGGATGGGAAATATCTTGATGCACTGCATTGAGAAAAAAGCGGAGGAAGCCATGACAGTAATTGTGACCGGCGGCGCCGGATTTATCGGAAGCAACTTTATCTTTTACATGCTGGAAAAATACAGGGACTACCGGATTGTCTGCATGGACAAGCTGACCTATGCGGGAAATCTTTTCACGCTGGAGGGCGTGATGAAAAATCCTTCCTTCCGCTTTGTAAAGGCGGACATCTGCGACCGGGGGGCAGTTGAGAGGCTTTTTGAAGAGGAGAAGCCGGATATGGTGGTCAATTTCGCGGCGGAGACGCATGTGGACCGCGGCATTGAGGATCCGGGGATTTTTTTGCAGACCAATATTATGGGAACGGCGGTGCTCATGGACGCCTGCCGGAAATACGGCGTTGCCAGATTTCATCAGGTGGGCACGGACGAGGTCTACGGGGAGCTGCCACTGGAGCGGCCGGATCTGCTTTTCACAGAGGAGACGCCGCTCTGCGCAAGCAGCCCCTACAGCAGCTCCAAGGCGTCGGCGGATCTGCTGGCGCTGGCATACCACCGCACCTACGGCCTGCCGGTGACGGTAAGCCGCTGCTCCAACAATTACGGCCCCTACCAGTTTCCGGAGAAGCTGATCCCCCTGATGTTTATCAATGCATGGCAGGATAAGCCCCTTCCGGTTTACGGGGAGGGACTGAATGTCAGGGACTGGCTGTATGTGGAGGATCACTGCAGGGCGATAGACCTGGTCCTGCACAAGGGGCGCGTGGGAAATGTTTACAATATTGGCGGTCACAATGAGATGAAAAACATTGACATTGTAAAAATCATTTTAAAAGAGCTTGAAAAGCCGGAGAGCCTTATTACCTATGTGACAGACCGCAAGGGGCATGACCTGCGCTATGCCATTGATCCGGCGAAGATACATGGGGAGCTCGGCTGGATGCCGGAGACAAAATTTGCGGACGGGATAAAAAAGACTATCCACTGGTATCTTGACAACCGTGCATGGTGGGAGCCCATTGTCTCAGGGGAGTACAGGGACTACTATGAAAAAATGTATGGGAACAGGTGAGTGTTATGAAGCTGTGAAACAGATCAGCTTTCGCGCGGCTGTGAGCAAGGGAATCGGAGGAGAGGCAATGGGACAGATTATAGTCAGGAAATGCCCGCTTGAGGGGCTGTATATCATAGAGCCTGCAGTCCATGGGGACAACCGGGGATATTTCATGGAGACTTACAACAAAAGGGACATGGAGGAAGCCGGGCTTTGCATGGAATTTGTGCAGGACAACCAGAGCATGAGCACGAAGGGCGTGCTGCGGGGGCTTCACTTTCAGAAGCAGTACCCGCAGGGAAAGCTGGTGCGTGTGATCAAAGGCGCGGTATTCGATGTGGCGGTGGATTTGAGAAAAGACAGCAGAACCTACGGAAAATGGTACGGACTTGAGCTGACGGAGGAGAACCGGAAACAGTTTTATGTTTCGGAGGGGTTTGCACACGGCTATTTTGTGCTGAGTGATACGGCTGAGTTCTGTTACAAGGTCACAGATTTTTACCACCCCGGGGACGAAGGAGGTCTTGCATGGAACGACCCGGAGATCGGGATACAGTGGCCGGGCGTAAGCGGCGAATATACAGGAACGGCAAATGCCTCCGGTTATCGCATGGAGGACGGAACGCTGGTCACTCTCGCGGAGAGGGATCAGAACTGGCCGCGACTAAAAGATATTTGATCACATAATTTTGAGAGAGGAGGGAAGAGATATGCCAGGATTACATAAATGTATTGAATGCGATTATTATTGTAACGGAAAATGCAATGTAACACATAAAAATGTATCTCCAGGAAAATGGGCGTGCACAGAATTTTCCAACAAAAATAAGGATTAATCAAAAATATGTGGATATTAACATCTTACATGCATTAAAAATTTGTAAATAAAACTTTATAGTTTAATGTAATAAGTAGTGAGATCCGAGGTTTGTACCTAGAATCGGTATTGTAAAAACAGTAAAGTGGTAACTTACAAATATAGCAACCATAAACATTCAATGTGATAGAGATGGAGTAATGCCAGGGGATGGGATTTAAAATGTTCTATTTTCCTTTAGCGTTATTTCTCCCAATGTTGTAAGAAGCAGGCGTATGGACAAATTTTTCAAGGAGAGAGGAGAAAGTAAATGAAATACATTGGATTAAGCGATGCAGAGGTAGTGGAGTCACGGAAGAAGCATGGGTCGAATTTGATTCCAGATTCGGAACCAACTACTTTTTGGGAAGAGTTTAAGGAAACTTTTGGCGATCCTATGATCAAGATTCTCCTTGCTATCGTAGTAATCATGCTTGTGATGTTCTTTTTAGGTCATGCTGAGATATATGAGCCGATAGGAACTATCGTGGCGGTACTTATCGTGGCATTTGTTACGGCTAAAACAGCCGTCGCAAGCGATACAAAGTATCGTGAATTAAAAGACAGCACCAAGAAAGATTGTTGTAAGGTATATAGAAATGGTATTATTACGGTCATTGAAGTAGATGATGTGGTTGTTGGAGATAAGGTCATTTTACAAGCAGGAGATAAGATACCTGCTGACGGAATACTGATTGATGGCGATTTGAGGGTAGATAACTCGGTTTTGAATGGCGAGGCAGAAGAGTGCAACAAAATTGCCGCACCAGAGACAACCGAGTTCCCGGAAAATTTGACGGGTGATACATTTGTAGATAATTATTCTTTGTTCCGTGGGGCAGTTGTTTTTGACGGAGAAGGCGTTCTGGATGTTCGTAAGGCTGGAATACAGACGATGATGGGTAAGATGGCTGAGGATATGCAGGATGAAGAACTTGATTCTCCGCTGAAAGTCAAATTATCCAAACTCGCCAATCAAATATCAGTTTTTGGTTATGTGTCAGCAGTTGTTATTGTTGTGCTATATATGGTTTATTTCGTTTTCAAAGCGGGAGGGGTTAACGCTTACCTGTCTATTGGCTGGAGCGGTATTCTTATGAATGTCATAGAGGCTGTTTCGCTTGCAATTTTGATTGTTGTGTGTGCGGTGCCTGAAGGCCTTCCACTGATGATATCGCTGGTTCTTATGCAGAATACGAGCCGTATGCTGGATCATAATGTGCTTGTTAGAAAGGCTGTTGGTATTGAAACCGCGGGCTCACTGAATATATTATTCAGCGATAAAACGGGCACGATTACCCGAGGGAGCCTTGAGGTGGTGGAATTTTTCACGCCCGATGGCGAAAGTATTCCTTTGGAAGAAATGAAAAATCATGGGAAAGTAAAGTCTATGGTAAATATTGCCATAGGCAAAAATACGGCATCTATGTTTGATGGTCAGCATAGGGTTATTGGTGGAAATGCTACAGATCAGGCTTTAATGAGATTTCTGGGAGAGGAAGAGTATAAATTTTTATCTAAGGGTTCTGATAAGGAAACTGATTATAGCGTGGGTCTGTATCAGGGATTTAATTCTATAAATAAGTTTAGTCAGGCAGAAATCAAAGAATTGGGTCAGGTGTTTTATAAAGGAGCACCGGAAAAATTTCTTGCTGTTGCAAAGAAAGGGCTGGATGCAGAGGGCAATGTTACAGAGTTGCAGATGGATGTAGTGAATGAAAAAATAAATGAGTATGCTTCAAGGGCAATGCGTGTGCTTGCTTTTGGGTATTCTGACAGTCCCTATGCCAGGGACGAGATAAATGAAGACGTAGTATTGATTGGACTTGTCGCAATCAGAGATGATGTGCGCCCAGAAGCAAAGGAAGCTATCCGTGAAGTGCAGGAAGCGGGTATACAAGTTGTTATGATTACGGGGGATCGTCTTGAGACTGCTGTGTCTATAGCAGAAGATGCCGATCTGATAAAAAGTGATGATGATTGGGCGCTTACCTCAGCACAACTTAACGCTATGAGCGATGATGAGATAAAACGTAATATGAAAAATATTAGGGTGATTGCCAGGGCGCTTCCTACTGATAAGTCGCGAATGGTCAGGCTTTGTCAGGAATTGAATTTGGTTGTAGGTATGACGGGAGATGGGGTAAATGATTCTCCGGCATTGAAAAGGGCTGATGTAGGTTTCGCTATGGGCAGTGGGACGGAGGCGGCAAAGGAAGCTGGTGAAGTGGTAATAATTGATGACAATTTTAAATCTATTAAGGATGCAATTCTTTATGGCAGAACTATTTATAACAACATCCTGAAGTTTTGTAAATTCCAGCTTGTTATTAATGTTGCAGCTGTTATCGTGAGTGCTATCAGTCCTTTTTTTGGAATTGTTGAACCGCTGAAGGTAACGCATCTTCTGTTTGTCAATCTCGTTATGGATAGCCTTGGGGCAATCATGTTGGGCAATGAACCGGCACTTGAAAAGTACATGATAGAAAAACCGAGACGCAGGGATGAGAGTATTATTAGTAGGGCTATGGCTACACAGATTGGCATAATGGCTATTTGGATGACAATCATCAGTTTCTGTTTTCTTAAACTGCCGATTTTTCTAAATATTTTAGGCAGTGAGGAAAAACTGTATACAGCCTATTTTGTCCTTTTCGTTGTAGCTGCATTGTTCAATGGATTTAACGTTAGGGATGATGGATTTGGTATTTTCAAAAATTTGAGTGAAAATACGGGATTTATGAAGGTGTGGATTGTAATCATTATGGTGCAGGCATTGATTGTAAATGCAGCGTTGATCCCATTGACACCGTTTAAATGGATTAGTTCTATGTTTAGTTGTACGCCATTCGGAGTCATGGGATGGGTTGTTGTATTTATGCTGGCGTTTACAATTATTCCAGTGGATTTAGTTCGTAAAGGGTTAATGAATAAAGCGAGATGAGGAGGGAATGTTATGGCATCGAAAACAATCAATATTAAGTGTCCGCGTGGTACGGTGGTAAATCATATTTATCAACCAGATACATGACCAAAGAATAAGGTCACTCGTAGGAATGCGGTATGTCCAAAGTGCAGGAAGAAATTCATTTATGAAGTTGTGGGTGGCAGGTGTACCTCATGGTATGACTGATATATGCTTTAGATGAAACAATATTTTACATAGCATATGTGCATACCTTTTTGGATGTTTGCATTGAAATCAAACTACATATTCCATAAGGAAAAAGGAGGGATGAAACATGGCACTAAATTTGCAGAAAGGGCAAAAAATAGATCTTACCAAAGACAATCCGGGTTTGTGTAAATTGCTTGTTGGATTGGGATGGGATACCAATAAGTATAGTGGCGGATATGATTTTGATCTTGATGCAGTTGCTTTTCTTCTGAAAGAGGATAGTAAGGTTAGTTCTAACATGGATTTTGTGTACTATGGAAATTTGAAGAGAACCTCAGAAGGTGTTGAGCATATGGGTGATAATCTTACTGGAGGAAATGATGGGGATGATGAGCAGATTCAAGTTGATCTTACTCTTGTTCCATCAAATATTGAAAGAATTGCAATTGCGGTTACGATATACGACGCAGATAAGCGAAACCAGAATTTTGGACAAGTGAGCAATGCATATATTCGTATTGCAGATGTGACAAATGGATCTGAACTGCTTCGATATGATTTGGGGGAAGATTTTTCTATAGAAACTTCAATTGTTGTCGGAGAGATTTACAGATATAAAGGAGAATGGAAGTTCAATGCCGTTGGAAGCGGTTTCAAGGGTGGACTTAAAGCATTATGTATGAATTATGGCGTGAATCTTGAGATTAAAGAACGAGACAGGGGAGCTGTCATACTTGAGAAAGGGCAAAAGATTAATCTCTTAAAAGGAAGTGGGGAGATCCTTATTAATTTGAACTGGAGTCAACCTGAAAGAAAGGGATTCTTTGCTGCTAATGGTATTGACTTGGATCTCGGATGTTTGTATGAGCTTTGGGATGGAAGCAAGGGAAGCGTACAGGCGTTAGGAAATGCTTTTGGGAGTCTCATAGATTCGCCTTACATTTCTCTTGATGGAGATGATCGAACAGGAACTTCTACAGAGGGTGAAAATCTGAGAGTGAACAGTGCGATGATTCCACGGATAAAGAGAATTCTCATATACACGTTTATTTATGAAGGTGCTGCAAATTGGCGTGAAGCAAAGGGAATTGTAACTGTGAAATGCCCGGGTAGTAAGGATATCATTGTAAAGATGGATGAGTATGGATCTAACCTCACTATGTGCGGGATTGCTTTACTCGAAAACAAGGATGGGCAGTCATTGTCAATGGAAAAAGTGGTGAGATTCTTTCAGGGACACCGTGATTTGGATCGAGCATTTGGATGGGGGCTTAGGTGGGTCGCAGGGTCAAAAGATTGATTATATAAAGCAATCAGAAAAAGAGAACTCTTTCATTGGGTTATAAATCACTATCAAGATAACAAAGGAGGTAGAATTATGGGTATTAGCTTACAAAAAGGTCAAAAGATTGATCTTACTAAGGGAGGAGGTGGCGGTCTCAGACAAGTCATGGTAGGACTTGGTTGGGATGAGGCACCACAGAGTAATGGAGGCGGCGGTTTGCTGAAAGGACTCTTTGGAGGAAATCAGCATCAGGATATCGATTGTGACGCTTCTGCCATTCTTTGTGGAGTTGACGGAAAAATTGTCGGAAATGATATTAGTCAATGCTGTGTATATTTTGGAAACTTAAGGCATTATAGTGGAGCAATTGTCCATCAGGGAGACAATCTTACCGGAGCCGGAGATGGCGATGATGAGCAGATTATGGTAAATCTTCCGCAGATTCCTACAGCAATTGATAAGGTGGTGTTTGTGGTCAATATCTATGATGCAAGGTCGAGAGGACAGCATTTTGGAATGATTAGAAATGCATTTATCCGTCTTGTAAATATGGATAACAACACTGAGATATGTCGTTACAATCTTTCTGATAACTATAATAACATGACCGGCTTAGTAGTTGGTGAGATATATAGAAAGAATGGTGAGTGGAAATTTAATGCTATCGGACAACCGGTTCAGGAAGCAAGTAGACTTGATTCGCTTATTCAATTGTATAAATAAAAATGATGCAAATATTACAATGTGATTTGTTACTATATGCGAGCATAAAAAAGGAGGATTTAAAATGGCAATTAGCTTGGTAAAAGGACAAAAAGTATCTCTGGACAGTAGCATGAAGCTTGCTCTTGTAGGATTAGGATGGGATACTAATCGCTATGATGGTGGTTTTGATTTCGATTTGGATGCGTCTGCATTTCTTCTTGGAGAGAACGGCAAACTTCAGAGAGACGAAGATTTTATTTTTTATAACAACTTGGAAAGCCGCAATAAGGCAGTTGTACATACCGGTGACAATCTTACAGGTGATGGGGATGGAGATGATGAGGTCATAATGATTGATTTTACCAAGATTCCTGATGATGTTAAGAAGATTGCGGTTTGTGTTACCATTCATGATGCGTCTGCACGAGGTCAGAATTTCGGACAGGTATCAAATGCTTATATCCGGATTGCAAAACTGGCAGATGAATTTGATACAGTGGGCGAGCCTATTCTGAAGTTTGACCTTGAGGAGGAATTTTCCATCGAAACAGCACTCGTAGTTGCAGAGATATATCAGAAAAATGGAGAGTGGAAGTTTAACGCTGTAGCGGCAGGTTATCAGGGCGGTCTGGAAGCGATTGTGCGCTCTTTTGGAGGTAATGTGTAAGTAATAACAAGAAGGGAAAGAGGTGAATTGCTTGAAAGAATTTCAGAAAGGTCAGAAAATAAAGACTGCGTCAGGAGGAGAACTTGAAGTGCTTCAGAAACTTGGCGAAGGTGGACAGGGCGTTGTTTACAAGGTGAATTATAATGGTAAGCAGCTTGCTCTTAAGTGGTATTTCGGGAATAAACTCAGTGATGCTGACAAGTTTTATAGAAATATCCAGAACAATATAAAGCAGGGAGCGCCAACAAAAGCTTTCTTGTGGCCGCTTGAAATTACTGAATACTATGAGAGTAGCTTTGGATATTTGATGGAGCTTCGGCCTGCTGAATACAAGGATTTTTCTCTTTTCCTATTGGCTAAGGCTAGATTTGCAAGTATCGATGCACTGATTAATGCAGCTCTTAGCATTACAAATGGTTTCCGTGAATTACATCGTAGCGGATTTAGTTATCAGGATTTGAATGATGGGAATTTCTTTGTGAATCCCCAGACAGGGGATGTGCTGATTTGTGATAATGATAATGTTGCACCATATGGGGAAAATTTAGGTATTGCAGGCAAGTGTAGATACATGGCACCTGAGGTTGTCATGGGCAAGAAGCGTCCAGATATCCACACAGATCGCTTTTCTCTTGCAGTTGTACTATATTTGCTCCTTTTCTTAAATCATCCGTTGGAAGGTAAAAAGACGATGTGCCCCTGCCTTACGGAAGAACTTGAACGCAAGTTTTATGGTAGTGAACCTGTATTTGTGTGGGATTCATCCAATGATACGAACAGACCGGTCAGGGGTGTGCATGTAAATGAGATTAAATTCTGGCCGGTGTACCCTAAGTTTGTGCGGGATACATTTGAAGAGGCGTTCAGTCATGAGTCTATGGTTGGAGCGGACACTACACATCGTGTTCAGGAAAAAAAATGGCAAGAGGTTTTCACTGCTCTTAGGGATGTGATGATTAATTGCCCCAGTTGTAAGGGAGAAACATTTGTTGATGTTGCGCAAAGTTCTTGCAAGTGTATTAATTGTGATCATGATATTGCCAGACTGCCGGTGCTTAAAGTAAAAAAATACAATGTTGTCATGGCACCTGATAAGAAAGTATATGCTTGTCATGTCATTCATGACAGTGATGACTTTAAGGATATTAAAGGCGAGGTAATTACTAGCCGCACAGATTCATCGCTGCTTGGTCTGAAGAACCGTTCGGAAAATACTTGGACCGCAATTCTTCCCAACGGAAATTCGAAGTCTTATGCAAAGGATCAAGTTATTAAGTTAGGCAGAGGGTTAAAGATTAATTTCGGTAACGGAAATGAAAGTGAAATTATCTAAATCATAAGAAAGAGAGGATAAACAAATGGGATTATATGATGAAGTAGTGGAGGTGCCAAGAAGAACAATGGTTCTCTTCTTCGTGGTAGATACTTCTGGAAGCATGAGTGGGGCTAAGATTGGAACTGTCAACTCGGCAATAGAAGAGATTGTTCCCGAACTTAAGGATATTTCTGAGACTAATGCAGATGCACAAATAAAGGTGGCTACACTTGCGTTTTCAACAGGTGCTCATTGGGTGGATAGTGCCCCCGTGGCAGCAGAGAATTTCAGATGGAATTATCTGGATGCCAATGGAGTGACTGACCTTGGTGAAGCTTGTAACCAGCTGAATGCAAAACTTTCAAGGAATGCATTCATGAGCGATGCAACAGGTTCTTTTGCGCCTGCCATATTCCTTATGTCGGATGGAGAACCTACGGATAACTATAAGCATGGTCTGGACAAATTGAAGCAGAATAACTGGTTCAAAAAAGCAATTAAGGTGGCAGTAGCTATTGGTGACGATGCAAACAAGACTGTCCTTGCAGATTTTACTGGGAATGTAGAGGCCGTTATTACTGTTCATACTCCTGAAGCATTGAAAAAATGGATTCAGTTTGTTAGCGTGCGTGCATCCGAGATTGGAAGTAAGAGCTCTAACGCCGGAACGGGAAGTGATTCATCCGCTGGTAGTACAGATGGTGGAGAGTCCGAGATTGTAAGTAAGCAAGATGAGTTTGTGAAGGAAATACAAGCACAGACTGCTGAAGCAACAGATTGGGATTCTTTTGATGATGATGGCATACAATGGTAAAAAAGGAGGGCATCCATATGAATGCAATATCCTTTCATTTTACTGTCCAAGGTGCAAGTCATATTAAAAAAAATAAAGAGTGTCAAGATGCATCAGACAGTTACCAGGATGAAAATTGTACTATAGCGATAGTATGTGATGGTCATGGTGGAGATGATTATGTAAGAAGTGCGATTGGCTCTAAAATGGGTTGTGGCGTCGCCATAAAAAATATCAAGAGTTTCTTCAAAGGGATTGGCAAGGATGAGTTTTTCTTATCGCCCGAAAAGCTCTTGAAAAACTTGGAAGCTAGCATTATTAATGGCTGGAACGAAGCTATCACCCTCTATCACAGTACCCATCCTTTTACTGAGGAGGAGCTATCTGCTGTTTCTGAAAAGGCACGTAAAAAGTATCTGGGGGACGGAAAGATTGAGAGCGCCTATGGAACAACGATGATTGCGGTAGCAATGAACGAAGACTATTGGTTTGGAATTCATATTGGGGATGGGAAATGTGTTGCTATTAACCCAGAGGGAGAATTCAAACAGCCTATTCCGTGGGATCCAAAGTGTTTTCTGAATGCCACTACGTCCATATGTGATTCAGATGCAATTGTCAGATTTAGACATTTTTACTCAGAAAAGCTACCAGCAGCTGTTTTTGTCGGTTCTGACGGAGTAGACGATTGTTTCAGTAACAATGAGCAATTGCATAATCTGTATAAGACTGTGCTTTTTTCGTTTGCAACTACTGACTTTAAGGAGGCCAGTGACGGTTTAGCTGATTATTTACCGAGGCTTTCGGCGAAGGGCAGTGGAGATGATGTTTCGGTAGCCGCCATTTTGGATATGGATATTATTACTGAGTTGTCAATCGTCAAAGCGTTTGACAGGGAGAAAGAGAAAGCGCGTGTCGAGGAGAACGCAAGAAAGGAAGCAGAGAAGAACGAAGCAGAAAAGAGAAGGGTTGAAGAAGAACATGCAAGATTTCAGCAGTTAAACAACTCGAAAGCGGTAAAAAGTCGCACGAGTAATTATCCGACGTTCTGTGAGAATTGCGGCGAACGACTGAGAACCGGAGTTAAGTTTTGCAGCAATTGCGGGATTCCTGTAAAATTTCATATTACATCAGTAAATCCACCTTTAAAGCAGGATAGAGCACAGGTTATAAAGCTTTCTCCATTTTCTGCTGAACCTGATGCCGAAATGGTCTTTGCTCAGGATGAATTGACATCGAGCCATATAGATGGGGAAATGGATGTGCAGCTTAATGTGTCTGATTCTGTTGTGGAGCAATCAACAGTTAGTGATGTAAGTGTAGCAGAACAGCAAGAATCACACTCGGAAGAAAATAGTATTGAATCGAATAAACTAAAGAAGTCTCACATTATCTCTGAAAACCTTGATACAGAAAATGTGATGGATTTTGGAGAGTTGAATAAGTCAGAGGATTCCATGGATGAGGAAGATAATTTTGGTAACGCAAGGAACGCTGAAAATGAAGTATCTGGCTCTTTAGATGTTAAGGATGATTCCATAGGAATAAAGAATGCGGAAGATATAGACGATGCTGTGGCTGATGTATCTGATGCAGATTTGATTGATACGGAAGTATACAATGGTGAAAATATAAAGCAAGATACTGATATATAAGAATTTAGGTGCAGATATATCGCTGTCTTGGGGTATGTCTGCTTTTTTATGGTGGGATATGAAATGTCCAAGATGTGGGAGACTTTGGGATTTCTCAAATAGAATAACAAATAGAATATATGTTTGTCCATATTGCGGAGATACGGTGAGCAATACGGGACAGAGCAAAAGTGATCTTGGAGAAATAATTTATGAGATAATAAAGAAATATGGGAATGACATTGTAGAGGATGTAGTAAGACTAAATGCCTTGTTAATGGATTATGCCCCTGATATGGCAAAGGAAAGAAAACTGGTCATTAATGCTCTAAAAGAGGGGATGCTTTCTCAGCTGAGAAGGTATGTAGATATCGAAAAAAATACTTTGGAAGCTGCTTCAAATCGCTGTGTAGCCCTGCTTGTGTCAGAGATGTGGATTACTGAATCCGCGGCACAATATGCTACAAATGTTATGTTACAGGCGATGTGGCATGAGAAGCCGATAATTATTTCACAATCGACCGATAAGAATGAGGATAAAACAGATAAAAAACAACTGGTAAAAGGCAATCTGACATTTGAAACGGTCGTCAGAGAGGATGAGTTGGCTGATTTTAATTCGATAGGATATAAAGCGTTTGCATCGAACCAAAGAATCAATGAGATATATGTACCAAAGAATATTAAGATAATATATCCTAAAGCATTCAAGAATTGTAGTCAGCTTAAAAAGATTCATCTTACTGGAGGTACTGAAAGAATTGGAAGAGGTGTCTTGGATGGATGCATCGGCTTGGAAACAATAGATATAACAAATAGTAACTATTTTACTTCTATGAATAGTCTTTTGATAGACAAAAAAGCAAAGATACTTGTTAAATTTTATGGAGAATCTGTCAAATGCAGTATTATAAATGGTATAGTCACAATTTGTGAAAAGGCATTCGAAAGAGGAAATATTGAAAAAATAATGATTCCATCAAGTATCGAATTAATAGAAGAGAATGCATTCTATTGTACGATGAAGTTGAAAGAAATAAACGTGGATCCAAATAACAGGATTTACAAAAGTATTGATGGTGTCTTGCATAGCCGTGATGGAAGAGTGCTTTTAAGATATCCACAAGGAAAAATGGATGTTTCGTATTATCTTGAGGACAATGTTACAAAGATTGAAAGAAAAGCCTTTAGTTGTGCGGTTAATTTAGTTTCTATCACATTTGATGGTGATGTAAAGGAGATAAGTGAAAATGCTTTTGAGTATTGTGAAGCCATAGAGAATATTATATTGCCAAGGAGTGTACAGCGGATAGGAGAACGGGCGTTTCAATATTGTAAGAAGTTATCAAGTGTAATGTTGCCACAGGGGATAATACGAATTGGAGATTGCGCCTTTATGGGATGTGCTATGCTAAAAACGCTCAGTGTTCCTAAAAGCGTAAGGGAAATTGGTAATATGGCTTTTTCAAACTGTAAATTGTTATCAAAGGTTGTTATACAGGAGAATGTTGAGTTTATTGGTGATAAGGCGTTTGATGGATGTCCAGATGTGGAGATTTTCGTAAAAGGGAATGAGTATGTTTCAACGTATTGTAAAGTGCATGGTATAAGATATTCAATCGTATGAATGAAAGGATGTAGAAATGACCATTCAGGAGCAGCTGATAAAACTAAATAAGACCTTTGAAAAGATGCATCATGATTTTACAGCGGTTGAAGATCAGCAGAAAAATCTTGAATCGAAATACGATAATATTCGGAGTGCTATCAAAGACAAATATCAGTTGGAGTATGGCAGAAAAAATCAACTAAAAGAGGAAGTCCTAAAATATTTTCGTATTGCGAAGGATAATTCTCCTAAGGAATTAATTTATATTGGCATAACGCCTCTGCATCTGAATTTGGCCAAATTGAATGGATTAGTTGAGCAGATTAATGTTCATAATAGATTGGATGCGGCTATAGGTCAAATAATAGACTTGGCGAAGGCATATGTTGCATCTGAAGAGGAACTAGATCAGTTGTCAAAAAAGAGCAGAATAAACTTACGAACGTTGATAGGAATAAGGATGATGAACAGAATATGGCAATTTCGATGATAAGTCGAAGCAACAAATAGGAGGGGAATAATGCAGGAAAATGTCATAGAAGCAAGTGTTGTACTTACCAAATGCAGGAAAGCTTATAAGACATATGGGATTCGTGTAGAACACAGAACGGATAACATATGGTATTGTACATGGGCATTTCCTATTTCAGAAACTAATGCCTCCAATGAAGGATATGGAAGTACGATGATTTCCGGAAGGGTGGATATTGATCTTAAGTATCCGGGATGTCCATATTGTGGAGGACGTGGCTGGGTAAGCTGCAAAAACTGCGGAAAGCTGACGTGTTGGTCGGATGATGAGAAAGAATTTACTTGTAAATGGTGTGGAAGTTCAGGCCAAGTTACTTCAGCAGAGACATTTGATTTACAAGGTGGTGGGTATTAACAAATAATGTGTATCAACTTCTAATATTGTTCTGATTGATGCATTTAAAATATGAAAGGCATTAAAATTGGAATGGCAAATCCGATAATAGGAGATGTATTTTTAGCATGAAATGTAATCAGATCGCATTTGAAAACGGAATCGAATTTAAGGTGGTACAACTTCATTATGAGGAAGATGAGGGTTTGCGTGACATTCAGATAAGGCAAATGAGGCAGATACTCTTTGAGGATGCTTGGCTTTCAGAAAGTGCTTTAGATTTTATCCTGACAACATTGATAACAGCCATTGATACCATAGGCAATCCGAGTTCTGCACATATAAATCTATCTGCTGTAGGACTACAGCAGATAGAGGAGATGGGAAAACTTTCTGAAGATACGGAAGTTGTGGCCGTAATTACGGCGATAGCCGCTACTTGCAAGGGAACGGTCTCTATAGATGAAGTATAGCGGTAGCGTGTGAAGATTGTCGAAAGCAAGAGAAAGAACAAAGAATTGAATGAGGTAAATGCTACAAGCGAGAAAACAATAAGTGAAAGATAGGATTAAATGCCATGTTTCCGCTACGAAACAGGGGGACATAGTAAGGCTCAAAATAATCTTGGTTATATGTATAAGCACGGACAAGGAATAGACAAAGATCTTCAGAAAGCAATATATTGGTATTCAAAAGCTGTCCATAATGGAAATATGAATGCACAACATAATTTGGCTTTTTTATTGTTATGATTTTGGAACAGCAGTGGATTATAGGAAAGCATTCGAGCGGTATACAAAATCCGCAAAACAAGGACATTCAGGAGCGCAAAATAGCTTGGGAATTATGTATAAATATGGTTATGGCACGGATATGAGCATTAAAGATGATATCAGATGCTACAAGATTGCTTTCGAGAATGGGAATAAAGATGAGGAATTTAATTATAAACATCTGATGAAGATGGCAGACATAAAAACTAAATAATTTTGCAAAGTTGCAAAGAGTGGAGAGGGATGTATGCGCTAAATGAGAAATGAGAGATACTATTATAGCATCATGTCATTGGACGAAAAGAAAGCTTATAGGATGATTTATGATGGGGTAAAGATGTGCGCTTTTAATATTGTAGTATCCCTTTATTTATCGCCAGATGAAGTACAAAAAGTATATGTGAGAGTACTGTATGATAATCCATTATTTTATTATATCAATCAGACCGTTATAAAAATGCAGGGACAACCGGGATACTGGATACTTTTGCCTGAGTATCTATATACGAAAAGTGAAATAAATAGAATTAATGTGGACATAAGAAATGTTATTGACAGAATCAAGATAAAAGCAGATTCGTTTCGAAATAATGAATTTAGATTGGAAAAATTTCTGCATGACAGTGTGGTAAAGAGCGTAGCCTATGATTATGATTCATTGAAGAAAAAGGATTCATTTAATGCGCATTCCATTGTCGGAGTTTTTTTAGATAAACGAGCCGTATGCGAAGGAATAGCAAAAGCATTTAAACTCTTATGCAATGAATATGGAATTAAATGTATAGTTGTACTTGGACAAGCTAATAAGGAGGGCATATACGGTGAAGATGATTACCATGCATGGAATCTTGTGAGAATAGGAGATGAATCTTATTATGTTGATGTAACATGGGATAATTTATATGATGAAGATTTTCATCACATTAGCTATGACTATTTTAATGTTACAACAAAAGATATCTTATTAGATCACAAACCGATAGGGGAATTGCCATTGTGCAGTTCTACAAGATTGAATTACTTTTACAGCACAAAAAGTTTTGTGAGCACATATGAAGAGCTTGTGGGATTGATTAGTCAACGGTTTGGCGCACAGGAAATAGTGTTTAAAGCGCTTAAGGACAGTGGTCAGTTTCTATGCTCCGATGAATTGAAAGAAAAAACATTTACCGCATTAATGCATGTGATGCTTAGAAAAGGAGAAACAAAGTCTTTCTCTTTAGTTTTCAATGAAATGCATAATGTGGGAAAGATTTTTTTGTCAAAGAATTAAAAATTGTAAGAAATGAATGGAAGATATCAAAACGACAATAGTGTGGATGACTCACAGGTTCAGTACAGCAATAATATTGTTTATGCAGGTTGCACTTAAAAAATTAACCGGTGAACATACAAATTGGGAATGATGCAAGAAAACAAGAATGATAGCGTAGGTTTTAAAGCTTGTGAGCATTGGAAGAGGTGATAAATTTATATTAAACTAACATTCCATACCAAAATAAAGAAAAGAAATACTTGAAAAATTTGTGAAATTTTTGTATCCAGCTATTTTGCTAATATCCAACTTGGCTGTACTCAATGCAGTTTTTCTAGTCGACAGAATGAAGTGGGAATTTATGCGATGATAATTGCGAAATAGATTCACAATTTTAAATTATAACAAAGAAGGAATGGCGGTGTTTTTCGTCATTACATTTATTTCATGTGGTCAAAGAACGGATGAAGCTTTGACGAGCAGTACTAATATGAACGAATATCACAAATATAACCTAAAAGCACAAAGGGGAAAAATGATACAAATCAGACAACTTGGCAAAAAAATTATGATGATTCTTAAATATATTGTGTTTTATCAAATCCTTTCCTTTTTGATAATTTTGATTTTTGCACTTGTTTACTATCTCATAGGTGTGAAATATCCAATCGATTACAGCTTCAATATTTTTTTGAAGATAACCAGTGATTTTGCCGAAAACGCTTCTGTACCCAGTAAAATGGAATATGTTGCAAATGATTTATTTAATATCATTGTGGCATCAACCATTTTATTAAAGTTTTTGACACCGTTGAATCCAATTATAATTTCTGAAAATGTTGTATTCAATAGCATAATAAAAAAGTTTAGTTTTTGTTACTGGATTATGCTGCCAGAAGGGAAATTTTTATTTGATATAAATATTCGTATTTTTTTAACAACGCGTACCGCGCATCAGGAAGGCATAAATTCTATAAAGGTAAAATGGCAGTCTAACGATAAATCCGTTACAAATTTGAAACTGGCTCGTGGAATTCGTTATGCCCGTCTTAATAAAAAGGAAAGCAGAGAGCTTGATAAGATAATACAAATGGTAAAAAAGGATAATAGTGTTTTAAAAAAGGATTATGAGTTGAATTTTGTAATAAGTGGCGATGATTCAGTAGGAAATAGGTTTTATGCTTGGAAAAAATATGAAATAGATGATATATGCTATGGATATCAGTTTGTTCCCCTGCAAGAGCATGAGTACACAAGCAAAGCGTTTTTTGCTGGGGATGAGGATGGGATGAACAGTGATAATACTAAAATTTGTCGGAAGGAACTATTCAGATATCAACATTTTGGGAAAATTTGTGCATTAGATGAGAATATGGAGAAAAAGAAAAAATACATATTAACGGAAAAGTGGATAACCGAGGGGCAGTACAATGGATTACGTCAGAAATTTCTGGATTTTTTCAGTTGGATAACTATGTTGTTTCTAGATCGGTCACATTGGAAGGCTTGGTGGAAAAGTGATAAACCAAGTTACGATAAAAACATGAGAAAATAAGCTGTCACTATAAAGATACTGAATGAAATTGATATTGAAAGGTACACAATTGTCCGAGTCGAGATGGTATATAGTAGGATATAGGAGATGGAGCGTTCAATCCAGTAAATATCCTTATACATCTGCATTTCAAGATTGAGGTAAACAGAATCATTGACAGTCACTGCAAGGTCAAGTATAAATTCCTTGTTTTCAATACTCCTGCCGAGTTCAACCGGATTGCGGAGAGTGACTGTAACTGAATCTTCTTTTGGCAGGTGCAAAACAGAGCGGCACAGCCCCTCAAGAGCTTTCTGCTTTGTCTGGAATACCGCCCGGAAAAGATAGTCGTTTGTCAGCCGGAAAGGCAGGGGCATCTGGGTTTTTGTTGTGTTTGTCATTTGCATAAGAGGTATCCTTTCTTTTGTGCCAGAAGCTGGGATGCATTGGTCATATACAGTGGATCATCCAATGTCCACACATGTATGCAAGCAGCCGGGTTAATAAAGTAAAAATGGAAATGGGCAAGTGTTTAGGAGGCGTTTGTTTTCCGGCTGGTTGATTCTTGCTAAGGATAGAGATATATGAGGGCTGTCGAAAGGTAGGATTAAAAAATGATTCGTATAATTAAAAAATTTGCAAAGCTTTTAGATGAGCATCAGAAAAGGCGGGTGTTTCTGCTTTTTTTCATCATGCTGGTCGGCGCCTTTTTAGAGGTTCTGGGAGTATCCCTGATGGTTCCGCTTCTCACAGCGGTCATGCAGCCTGATATCGTGGAAAAAAATAAATACGTGAAGCTGGTATGTGATACGCTGCATCTGCAGTCCTATCGGAGTTTTGTGCTCGTTTGTATTATAGCTTTGATTCTTGTTTTTATAGTGAAGGATCTGTATATTATTTTTCAGTATTACGCACAGTACCGCTTTGTGTACAACAACCGATTTTTAACCCAGTGCCGTCTTCTCCACGCTTTTCTGCATCGGCCTTATGAGTATTTTCTTCATGCGGATTCGGGAGAAATCATGCGCGTAGTGCAGGGGGATGTAGACAGGACATACGGTCTGCTAGCCAGTCTGCTGGGTATGTCGGCGGAGCTGATTGTATCGGCCGCGCTTTTGATTACGGTGTTTATCATCAGTCCATGGATGACGCTGATGGTCGGGGTGTTGTTGGTGTTAGTCATGCTGTTGATTACAGAGTTTGTAAAGCCGAGGCTGCAGAGGCAGGGAAGAATTTTCCAAAAACACGCGGCGGCAACAAACAAATGGCTGATGCAGGCCATCAACGGGATGAAGGAGATCAAAGTCACCAGCAAGGAGGCATTTTTCGAGGAGAACTATAACCGGAGCGGCACGAAAATGATACGGGCGGAGCGATACCATGCGCTTTTGCAAAATACGCCGCGCCTGCTCATAGAAATGAGCAGTGTCTGCTCCATGCTGATTGTTATCGGCATTATGATATACCGGGGACAGGAAATGAAAACGCTGATTCCCGCTCTTGGCGCTTTTGCGATGGCGGCGGTGAAGCTGATGCCGAGTGCAAACCGGATCACGACTGCCATGAATTCGGTTGCCTTTCAGGAGCCTGCGCTGGACAAGCTGCTGGAGAATCTGGAGGTACTGGAGGAGGCCGTGGTACATGAGGAGCTGGAATCGAGAAACAGCGGGAAGCTTACGCTAAAAAAGGAAATTGTGCTGTCGGATATTACATATGCCTACCCCAGGGGGGAGGTAAAGGTGCTGGAGCACGCCGTTATGCAGATTCCGGTTGGAAAGTCCGTCGGGATTGTGGGAACCTCCGGCGCGGGAAAAACGACGGCGGTGGACATTTTGCTGGGCTTACTGAATCCGCAGGAGGGGCAGGTGCTTTCCGATGGTATAGATGTGAAAACGGCCTATAAAGACTGGCTTTCGCATATAGGCTATATTCCGCAGATGATTTTTATGCTGGATGGTTCCATACGGGACAATGTAGCTTTTGGCTGTGAAAGAGAGAAGCAGACAGATGAACGGGTATGGGCGGCGTTGGAGGAGGCGCAGCTGGCAGATTTTGTGCGAGGGCTTCCGGAGGGACTGGATACCGCAATCGGCGAGCGTGGCATCCGTTTATCGGGCGGCCAGCGGCAGCGGATCGGCATCGCGCGGGCACTTTTCGCAAATCCAGAGGTACTGGTTTTTGACGAGGCGACCTCAGCGCTCGATAACGAGACGGAAGAGGCAATTATGCGTTCGATTCATGCGCTGCACGGGAAAAAGACGATGATTATTATTGCGCACCGGCTGACTACGATTGAGGGGTGCGATATCGTGTACAGGGTGGAAGATGGGAGGATTGTGAGGAATTTGATGCTTGCAGATTAAAAATATGTCTGCTAATATGTTTCTATAGTAAGTGAGAACAAAGGAGAAGCTATGGCATTTGAGGATACGAAGAGGTTTGATCTTGAAAGAATCCAGAGAGAGTTGAATATTTCTTCTAAGACTATTGAGAATTTACCAATTGAAAAAATGGAGCTGGAAAAGATGTACAATCATTTTCAGACAAACATGTCGGGGCTGGAACAAATAAAATCAGAAATTCTTTCAAGATTGAACTCAGAGTTATCCGACAAAGTGCATTCTATAAGATGCAGAGTAAAAGATCCAGATCATTTGATAGAGAAAATTATTCGAAATATGAATGCCAATCCTCAAAAGTATGCTGATATCAGTATTGATAATTATTTTAAAATTATCACGGATTTAATAGGGGTCAGGGTTATTATACTCGATAAAAGAGACTGGCGTGAAGTACACAACAGCTTGTTGCAGATTTTTTGTAATATACCGGAAAGATATATCAGAACGCCCAAGGATACTGTTAGAAACTATGATAAGTATGCGCAGACAGCAAATGAGAAAGGAAATGAGTTTAGAAATAGTTACCATGCGGAGAAACCTGTTGTATATATAACGTCTAAGGATGATGAGAATTTATACAAAGATGAAAATCTTGAGGTAAATTACTCAAAATCACATTATAGGTCGGTTCATTATATCATACGGTATAAAGATGCATATTTTGAGATTCAGGTCAGAACACTTTTTGAAGAAGGGTGGCTGGAGTTTGATCATCGTATAAAATATCCATACGATCAGAATAATAAAAAGAAGCAGGAGTTTGCAGGAGTTCTAAGTAGTCTGGCAGTCGCTGCTGATCGATTAATTTCTTTTTATGACGAGTCGGATTTCAAGAGTGATTCTGACAATGGTGAGGAAAATCAGGAAGTACATCGCATAGATACAGCTATAGAGCGGAAAGAAAAGCAGACGCTGGAAGAAAAGATGAAAGAATTGTTTTGAGAAATGAGGAATGAAGGATGAGTATGAATGTTTTTTTGGGAACTTCAAAACTTTTATGTTCCGCAGAAGCGGAAGCAGGCGCAAAGCGTTTAGTGGAGAGAATACAGAGTGGTGATTTAGCGATGGATGTTCTGCCAAACAATTATGAAAAGTTTTCAGGGGATTTGGAAGAAAAGGACTATGTATCTTATTGTGGTTTTTTGAAATCTTCAAATGGCAGGAAGGTAATTAATATATTGGAGGAAGAGGATGCAAGAAACACTGTTGAGCTATGAAACCATAGTACAATATTTTGGGAAAGAGACAATAGAAGACAGATACAAGTTTCTGTTTGATAAGATGCAGGAATATATTAATGAAAGGGAGTTACAGGGAAGTCTCTTTATTAGTGAGGAAATTCTGCAACAGGTGGTAATGGACTATTTTGCAGATGTATATCGTCTGAAGGAGTTCCACAAAATCAAGAATATCAATATAACAAAGATTGTTGCATATGAAGTGTACTGGATTTTAAGAAGGAAGCCTTTACAAGTAAGCTGTGTAAAGGGGATGGCTCAGAATGTGTTTGCAAACGAAGGATTTGCAACGACTTTTATAGCGCATGAGTGTTTGGTGCCAGAAGAGAAGGAACCATTAGCCAAGTCTAAGGAGGAGGAATTTTTAACCTATCTGCGACATATAAATTATCATTTAAAATATCGTTGCTTAGACAAACAGTGTCTGGAGGCGATGCTATATTCGTTTGAAATTGGGAAATACATAGCATAATTTTGTTATAGGAGAAGTAGGGGCAGTCAATGGGGAACAAAGTTCCCCATTGCATTAAAAATGCCAATGAGGAATTCTGTGCAAGGAATTAATTTCGCTGTTCGGAAATACAGAGCAATGTAATTTTGAAAGAGTAATGTAATTTTGAAAGAGCCGCTTGAAATACAAGCGACTCTGATGTATAATCTACTCAGAAGTGATCGGACATGAGTCCGATTGGATTGCCCTCAGTAATAAAACACTTAGAATAAGCATCCTACACTTTGGTTGGTAGAGGATGCTTATTCTTTTTATGATGATTGTCTGTGTAAGACAAAGTGCAAGTAACACAAGTAATAATGTAAGTACTTCCGTACTTCCCTCATCTGTTTGAGTCCCCTCACGTTGCTATGGCGGGTTACTTCGCATCGCAAACCATGATAAAATGGGGATTTTTTTATTTGTATTATCCTCAATATC
>JAMPAW010000003.1:89479-114017 GCA_023666975.1 Clostridium sp. | reverse complement strand
GCTTTCTCTGTTTTCCTGCCGCTGCACTCGTTTTGACGCCTCTTTTATCAGCGCCACAACGGATAATATAATATCACAATCAAAATCCAATGTCAACACTTTTTTTGTGCAAAAAATTAAGACATTGAAACGGAGAAAGAGGGATTTGAACCCTCGCGCCGCGTGAACGACCTACACCCTTAGCAGGGGCGCCTCTTCAGCCACTTGAGTATTTCTCCATGCCTAAATATAATAACAATGTTAAATTGTATATTATGATATAAATTATATTTGTCACCCAAAATACTAAATATTTATTAGTGACGCTTGATTATAGTAACAAATTGACATACTTTTGTCAATACATTTTTCTCATTTAAAAACGGATTGTTTACCGCTGCAGACAGTAAATGCGGATAATAAAGAATCAGGTATTTATTTACGGATTTATCGGGAGTATCCATTACTCATTATCGACACGGACATTGTCGTATATCATAACAGATACTCCCGAAAATATTCACTGCTGCATGAACAATATTCCTATTCTAATACTTTGAGATTTTTATCTCAGAGTTAGTCTGAGACTTCTGAATCAGGCTTTCGTATTTGGACGCTTTTTTCTTTGGCAGCTTAAACGTTAATGTTTTGGCATTTTTATAGAAAGCCTTCTTGC
This sequence comes from Clostridium sp., assembly GCA_023666975.1. The sequence goes on along the minus strand of JAMPAW010000003.1, from coordinate 113,362 downwards.
CAATTTTTGTCAATACAGAGGACTGTATCGTAACATTCTTCAATTTTTTGCATCCGCAAAAGGCCTGCTTGCCAATTGTACGCACATTTTTACCTATTTTGACAGAGGTAATTTTTTTGTTATTATAAAATGCCAGATCATCTATTCCCTGTACCGGATATTCTTTTCCGCATATCTTCATGGTTTTAGGAATCTTGACATTTCCTTTTGCTTTCCTTCCGTCATAGACATATAGTACCGGTTTATTCTTCACATACGTTACCATATATTCAACTTTATTTTTAATAACGGTATAGCCCGGTGCAATCTTTGCCTTCTGCTTTGACTCCTCAGGAATTACGACTGACTGTGGATAATAATACTGTATCTTAATCATTGCATCGTTTGACTCAGCGCCGTACAACCTATAGGTATCCTTTTGGATATAGTAATACAGGGAGCCTGATGGGTCCTGCGGGTCAGTAACCAATAATTTGTAGCACTCTACATCTCCGTCCTTTGCTTTATAAACCTCTTCTCCGACATAGCTAATCACCAGTGATTCATCGACCTCGGTATTAGAATCTAAACTCTCGTCCACTGTCGTATCTTCATTGTCCATCGGCATAAAATAATATTGACCGCTTTCTTCATCATAGATATAGGTCATCTTTTGATTTGTATCTATCCACATTGTACTTGTTCCCATAACAGACATATAGGAAATTCCCGTATTGTCGTCAGCCTCGACTTGCATAAACAAATTGCCGTCCACTGTCATGGTGAGACCAATTACCTTGACCTCCTTCATTGCCTTTTGCATTTCCTGGATAATGGCATCTGCCTTGGCATCGGCAGCCTCAACCGTATTACCGCAGGCAAACAATAATAACAGTACCCATAAGAACATTGTTTTCCTCATTTTCTTCATCTTTTTCACTCTCCTTTGAACAATTCATTTATCATGTAAAATGAACTTGACATTATTTTCTCCTTGCTGATAATATGTGCGAATAAAGCTGACATGAAAATGCCAGCTTTATTTAAAATACTGCTATTGCTATACAAATTATCTGCTATAAATATAGAAGCTGTAAGTATTTGATGATTTATTTACCGGCTTTGTAGAACTATATTTCTTCTTACCAACCTTTACACCGTTTGCAGATACATAGACATAATAATCTTTGTATTTTGTTAAGTTGCTGAGTGTTGCACTTGTCTTCTTGGTCGTTGTAACTTTCTTAAAGGAACCAGGCTTGCTGCCCTTTGCCTTTGCCAGATATACCGTATAGTTCTTCGCTCCGGATACTTTGGTCCAGGATACCTTTGCCTTATTATTTCCTAAAGCCTTACCGCCTTTAACTGTGGCTCTCGGTACAATGATCTTCTCTGCTACAGCACTGTACGTATACTGGTAATTTACATCATATATGTATGATCGTATTTTAACTTTGAATGCGCTTGTCTTCAATTTGCTGATATTTAAGTTGATTCCACACTTAGAAGGGTCTTTACTTAAAAAACCAATATTGCTTGCCGTTGTCGTATCATAAGTGGCAATGACACTGTCCTTCGCATTTGTAACCTGCACTTCATAGCCATAGCCGTAAAGACCAGTATTATAATAAGAATCCAAACCATAATCAAAATCCCAGATAACCTGAAATTCTGCACCGTCCTGACCGTTTAACTTAATTCCGGTAGGTGTATTCAACGTCTCCGCCTGCGCATTAATTGCCGGCACAAAAACTACTGCAAAAATAAATACAGTAAATAATAATGTTAATTTCTTTTTCATTGTGTTCATTGTAAATCCTCCTTATATATAATGAATTTCTTAATAAGTTCCTACATAAGCCCTCTTATTTTGAATCTCCGCCCTTACCGCAGAAGACTGTACACTAATGTCATCGGAATAAACTCTCTGGTTCTTATTTAAAACGATATAAAATGACGATACATCTACTACATTGCCTGCAATGTCATAAAAAAATACATCATATCCGACAAAAACCGTGCCTTGTCCTTTATAGGAGGTAGACGCTGTCAGTCTGTACTTTTTACTGTATGTATCCTCTTCTACCTGTGTTAGAGAGTAATTCACATTTTTGAGATAATTTTTGTAGCTGGTATATGTTGAACGATAAAATTCAACAACAGTAAATGTTGTCTTACTGATATCAATCGTACTGTCATATGTAGAGGTATAAAATGTACTGTTTGCCTTGCCTTTCCCGCCAACGGCATAGAAATATAATTGTATCTCTTCTACCGGATTACCTGCTGTATCCCTGAGAATCGCACTGACCTGTACTCTCTCAAAAAAGTCTGATGTCTTATTCTCTAATGTGACAAGATAATCGTCATTGCCAGTGCGGGAAGTACCTACTGTTACATCAAATACAGCGTTCTTAACGGTAACCTTATAGACATACGTTCCCCTGCTTCCCTTAACCGTAATTTTTGCAGAACCCTTTTTCTTAGCCGTTAAATTAATAGCAGCACCCTTCTTTTTGGCGGAGACAATCTTTTTGTTATTGGTTTTCACACTTTTAATCTTCCCTACGCTGGGATATTGAACACTTGTCTCTCCTACATATAAGTTAATCTTATATGTTTTTGTCTTTGCCTCTGCTGTAACACATGCTATGTTTAATGCCAAAAACATAACAAAAAAGGCAATTAAACATTTTATCGGCCGATTCATTCTTTTCATAGCATCTCTCCTTAATTATGATAAATATTGCCACTGCCACTAATATAGATTAAAACACATTTTCTTCACAATTTCAATGGGAAATAAAGTGAAAATGCAAATTCAACATTTTAAACAAAAATATATAGCATTTTACAATAATTTAAACTCTTTTACCGCCGTTTCGTAAAGATTATTTCCTTCACTGTCAATAACCACAATCACGGGAAAATCTTCCACTTCCATTCTGCGGATTGCCTCTGTCCCCAAATCCTCGTAAGCGATAATTTCGGATTGCTTAATACATTTGGAGAGAAGTGCGCCTGCCCCTCCTACTGCAGCAAAATACACGGCCTTATTTTTGATAATGGCATCGATAACCTCCTGACTTCTCTTCCCCTTTCCAATCATGCCATTTAACCCATTTTCTAATAAAAGCGGTGTATATTTATCCATTCGGCTTGATGTCGTGGGACCAGCAGAACCGATTATCTGTCCCTCCTTCGCCGGAGTCGGACCGAGATAATAGATTACGTTATCCGTTAATTCCAACGGTATTTCCCTTCCTTCCAGCATCGTTTCATACATTCTCTTGTGAGCCGCATCTCTGGCAGAATAAATTGTACCCGTTATATAGACATAATCTCCTGCATGCAGATTAATAAGCTCTTCTTTTTTCATCGGTACACTGATTCTTTTTTCCATATTTCATCTCCATTATCCATTTGTTTCTACATAACATATCTTTTTATTCCCGCGAGCAATGAGCCAAGTGCCGTGCTTGCACGAGCATTTGGCGAATGCCGCGAGGGTCAATACCCCGTTGCTTGCAGCGGGGTTATTGACTCTATCTCTTCATCATCAGCAGTAAATCATTACATCTTGTTATAGTATTCTTGTTACATGCCGGTTAACGTGACAGCACATATTTACAGCTACCGGCAGTCCGGCAATATGTGTGGCAAAGGTTTCAATATTAACGGCAATCGCCGTCGTTCTTCCCCCAAGTCCTCCCGGACCGATACCGGTAGCATTTATTTTGTCCAATAATTCTTTTTCCATATTGCGGATATGCGGAATTTCAGAGCCCTGCTGTACATTACGAGTCAGTGCTTTCTTTGCCATAATGGCTGCTTTTTCAAAGTCACCGCCGATTCCTACACCCACCACTACAGGCGGACAGGCATTCGGGCCTGCGTCGATAACTGCCTGCAGTACCGCTTCCTTGACACCTTCCTCGCCGTCTGCCGGCTTCAGCATAAAAATGCGGCTCATATTTTCGGAACCAAATCCTTTCGGTGCAATTAATATTTCTAATTTGTCTCCCGGCACAATATCATAATGAATAATCGCAGGCGTATTATCCTTTGTGTTTACCCGCAGCAAAGGATCACCGACCACGGACTTACGGAGATATCCTTCCTCATAGCCCTGTCTGACCCCTTCATTGACTGCATCTGTCAGATTTATTCCCTCAATATGTAAATCCTGTCCCAATTTGATGAAAAATACAGCCATACCCGTGTCCTGACAGATTGGTATCTCCTCCTTTGCGGCAATTTCCATATTTTCAAGGAGCTGTCCCAGAATTTGCCCGCCGAGTTCCCCTGTTTCTGTTTCCCTGGCACTTTTCATCGCCTCTGCCATATCCTTCGATAAATGCAGGTTTGCCTCTATACACATCTCTTTGACATTACAAATGATATCATCTGTATGAATTGTTCTCATTGTCTCCTCCTGTTAATCCATTTTCTCATGTTAATGACTCTTCTTTGTTTTTGTACAGCAATTCAAATATTTTTTTTCCTACACCGTCATCATTGTTAGACGGTATGACTTCTTTTGCTCTCTGCCTAATCTCTAATTCAGCATTGGCCGGGGCATAGGAATTTGGAAACAACTCAAACATTGACAAATCGTTCAACCCGTCACCGAAAACCGCAACTTCTTCTTTGCGAATATCCATTTTTTCAATTGCCTTTTGCAAACCATAACCCTTTTGTGCATATTTGCTGTTAATTTCTATATTTTCCGGATAGGAAGACAAAATAGATAATTCCGGGAATTGCCGGATTAATTGTTTTCGATTCATCGTATTAAACTCCTTATCCGGGTGAAAGACAATCATTTTACGAATTTCCAAATCTTTGGCAAGCATATCTTCTACCGTATCATTTCTTGTCAATGCCTTTTGAAATATACTGTTCCTCCCCTGTTCAACTGCCTCTTCCAGAGTAAGTGTATGGCTGCGGTCTAAGCACATCATACGCCAGCCCATATTCTTTTCCATCATTTCTTCCGTGCCGCAAAGCTGGGTTCCTTTATTCGTCATATATTCCGGTATATATCCCTGCCGGTTTAACACGTCAGCCAGCTGTGGAATAAATTCACGGTCGATATTCATTGTACTGATAATGTGGCTGTCTTCGTCCCTTATCTCTGCTCCGTTTAAAAGAATCAGCCCACAGTGCAGATGATATTTCTCAACCGTTGGAGCAATCGTGTCCACACTTCTTCCCGTGGCAATCATAAAACGTACACCCTGTTTATTGGCTTCCCTGACCGCCGCCAGATTAAAGGGTGAAATCTGCTGCTCTGTATTAAATAATGTCCCGTCCATATCGGATACAATCAACTTAATCATCGTGTATTCCTTTCCTTTATCTATAACCAATAATAAACTCTCTTTTTGCATTTATCAATAGTTTTTTCGGCACCAAATTTTATACCGGAAAATTCGTTACCCGAAAACTGTCAAAGACACGTTCCACATTGATAATACCGTATCCCCACACTTCATTTGGATAGTTAAGGCTGGGATTGCGGATTGCATTTTTTAAAAAAAAGTTCTTAATCTGCATGGCAAAAAATACATTCAGGTTATAATTCTCTATGTTCCACTGCAAAAAAAGTGCCATGATTCCTGCACTATGGGCAGCAGCCACGGAAGTGCCGGACATCGTTACAAAATTATTTCTCCGCCCCGGTCCCATAATATTGACTCCCGGTGCCGTTAAATCCGGTTTTGTCTGGATTCTGGAATAATATCCTCTGCTCGCCTGGGCATATATACTTCCATTTAAATGATTGTATGCCGTCATTGTCATGGCTAGTTCGGAATTTCCCGGTATCGTAATCGTATTATTGGGGTCTGCCTGCAAAAAATATGTGTCCGGCTGTAAAAATTGTCTTAATGGCAGCCACATATTAAAGACCTTCGGATTATCGCCCTCTGCATATACAATAAAATGCCATATGCCCGGTGTCGGATTCGTCAGGCGGATAAAAATCAACTCATCGCCGGAAAAGGTTTCTATCAGTTGATATGCTACATACACGGTTGATTTTGCAATCGGAAGCCAGACTAATTCCTCCTGTCCGAACCTCGGGAGAACCCGCTCAATCTGATCACCCTGCGGAGACACAATGCCAATGGAGAACGTCGTCGGCGCATCGCCCCATAACTCCATCGTCAGAACCTCCTGTTCCCTGTCAACATTGAGTTCTACCTGCTGCATTCTCTCATTTTCCTCCATACGTCCGGAATAGTGAAGCCTTTCACTCCCTTCATTTCCCGCTGAAACGCTGACCATAATTCCCACATTTTCCAAAATATAATCGAGATATCTCTCCAAAAACGTTAATCCGATATGTCCGCCATTGCTGCTTCCCAAACCGATGAAAATGGAAAGCGGCAGCTTTCTTTGTCTGGCATATTTTACCAGATAATCAACCGCATACATAATATCCGTCTCCTGATAGGCAGGCACATCTTCTGGTATGCCAAAATATTCCCTTAAATAATTTTTGGTTTCTTTTAATTTTACTACGGCAATCTCTGCCTCAGTTGCAACTCCGGTAAAATCATTCTCACGGTTTACTCCTCCCGCTGCAATTCCTGACATAAAAGTACCATGTCCGTTCTCGTCTCTTGAGGGGACAACCTCATATGGATTTTCACTTTGCAATGCATTGTCTATCTGGTTTCCCGAAAAAGCAGTTCCATAATAAGGTACCGGGACTTCGTCACTCGTTCCGGCATCTCTGATTGTCTGATCCCACAATACACCGATTCTTGTATTTCCATTTACATCGGAAAATAAGGGATTTGTATAGTCGATGCCAGTATCGATAATTCCAACGATTACATTTTTTCCTTTTAAACCAAGATTATTGGCATTTTGTACCTGTTTTACCCCTGTCGCCTCCATATTGGAGGAATCCATTAGTCCGTATAATTTCGGAATAAATGAATAGGGAATTGACTCTAAATTTGTCAGATAATCCTGCGCACGGGGAATATGTATGATGGCAATTTTTTCTTTTATGATGTTGATACAGCCGCTATCGTATATCCTTTGTGCCCCTCTGTCATCTTCCTGATAATTAATAATCAAATCTGTATAATTATCGCTATATATCATGTCTTCACAGGTCATCATCAATACCCCATAATCCATATACTATATTTATTATATAAAAAAAGTGGCAGATTGTTCTCTGCCACCAAAAAATTAATCAGATTATTTTTTTTCTTCGTTCTCCTCTTCTTCGAGTTCTGCTTCCAATTCAGCAATACTGTCTTCCGGAGACTTGTCACGGACCTTTGCAATCGAAGCAACGGTGATATCCTTCGCCTCGTCCATCTTCATCAGCTTGACACCGGAAGTAATTCTTCCAAGCTCTGAAATGGAATCACATTCCAGACGGATTACAATTCCCTCCGTAGAAATCAGCATAATTTCATTGTCATCATTTACCGCTTTCATTCCGATTACGTTACCTGTCTTAGAATTAATCTTATAACATTTAACACCTTTTCCTCCACGTCTTTGCGGTGTAAATTCGTCCATGGAAGTACGTTTACCCATTCCCTTTTCCGATACGATTAACAGGGCTTCTCCCTGTGTATCCATCTGCATGCCGATAATCTCATCACCGGGAGACAAATTCATGCCGATTACACCCTGGGAAGTTCTTCCGGTGCTTCTTACATCGGTCTCGTTAAAACGAATACACATACCAAGCTTCGTCACCATAATAATATCTTTGGTATTATCGGTAGCTTTTACTTCAATCAGCTCATCTCCGTCCTTTAACGTAATCGCAGTAAGGCCAGATTTACGGACATTGGCATAATCCATAATCGGAGTCTTTTTGACGATACCATTCTTCGTCACCATAAACAGATACTTGCCCTCCTCATATCTCTTAATGGCAATAACCGCCGTAATCTTCTCACCGGGATTAAGCTGAAGCAGATTTACAATTGCCGTTCCCCTCGATGTTCTGGTCGATTCAGGAATCTCATATGTTTTCATGCGGTACACTTTACCGCTATTCGTAAAGAACATCAGATAATGGTGGGTGGTAGTCATAAACAAATCTTCGATAAAATCGTCCTCAATCGTCTGCATTCCCTTGATTCCTTTACCACCGCGATGCTGAGCCCTGAAATTATCCACGGTCATTCTCTTGATATATCCCAGTTTTGTCATCGTAATGACGGTATTTTCTTTTTTGATTAAATCCTCAATCGTGATATCATCATCGTCATATCCGATGACTGTTCTTCTGTCATCACCGTATTTGGTGGCAATAATCAAAATTTCTTCCTTGATTACTCCTAATAATTTGTGCTCATCTGCGAGAATTGCCTTTAATTCTGCGATTTTTTCCATTAATTCCCGATATTCTGATTCCAGTTTTTCTCTTTCCAAACCGGTCAGCGCACGCAGACGCATTTCCACAACAGCCTGAGCCTGCGCATCGGAAAGTTCAAATTCTTTTATCAGGTTTTCCTTTGCCTCTGCCACATTCTTTGAAGAGCGGATAATCTCAATGACACGGTCAATATTATCTAATGCAATTAATAATCCCTGTAAGATATGCGCGCGTTCTTCCGCCTTATTCAATTCAAATCTGGTACGTCTGGTCACAACATCTTTTTGATGATTCAAATAGTGGCTCAACATCTCTAAGATATTTAATACCTTTGGTTCCCCGTTTACCAGCGCAAGCAGAATGACTCCGAAGCTGTCTTGAAGCTGAGTATGCTTATAAAGCTGGTTCAATACAACATTTGCATTGGTATCACGCTTTAACTCAATCGCAATGCGCATTCCCTCTCTGGAGGACTCGTCTCTCAGTTCAGAAATTCCCTCTATCTTCTTCTCTTTTACCAGATTGGCAATATTCTGAATTAACCTCGCCTTGTTTACCATATAGGGAAGCTCTGTCACAACAATCCGCTGCTTTCCATTCGGCATGGGTTCAATATCCGTCACGGAACGGATTTTGATTTTGCCGCGTCCGGTACGGTACGCATCTTCGATTCCCTGACGTCCCAAAATCGTAGCCCCTGTCGGAAAATCAGGACCTTTTATAATCTCCAATATCTCTTCAATCTCTGTCTCCCTGTCTTCCTGCACGTAGTTGTCAATAATTTTCACCACTGCATTGATTACTTCCCTCAAATTATGAGGCGGTATATTCGTCGCCATACCTACGGCGATACCACCGGTTCCATTCACCAAAAGATTAGGATAACGGGAAGGCATTACCACGGGTTCTTTCTCTGTCTCGTCAAAGTTAGGCGCAAAATCAACGGTATCTTTATTGATGTCCGCTAACATCTCCATAGAAATTTTCGATAACCTTGCTTCCGTATATCGCATGGCAGCGGCACCGTCACCGTCTACGGAACCAAAATTGCCATGCCCGTCGACTAACGTATACCGGGTATTCCATTCCTGCGCAAGTTTAACCAGCGCATCATAAATTGAACTGTCTCCATGAGGGTGATATTTACCCATTGTATCACCGACAATACGGGCACATTTACGGTGTGGTTTGTCGGGACCGTTATTCAATTCAATCATCGAATACAAAATTCTTCGCTGAACAGGCTTTAAACCGTCCCTGACATCTGGCAATGCACGGGAAGTAATAACACTCATGGCATAATCGATATAATAATTTTCCATGGTTTTTTTCAAATCGACTTCATTTACTTTATCAAAAATATTATCTTCCATTCTGTACTCCTTATTTTAAATATCCAGATTCTTAACAAATTTGGCATTTTCTTCGATAAATTCACGTCTCGGCTCTACCTTATCCCCCATAAGAGTATTAAATGTCAAATCAATCTCTGATTCATTGTCATCTTCTATTGCCACACGAAGCAGGATTCTGTGTTCAGGGTCCATTGTAGTATCCCAGAGCTGTGAGGCGTCCATTTCTCCAAGACCTTTATATCGCTGAATTTTGTTATTCTGATCTCTTCCTACTTCTTTCAGTATATTATCAAGCTCATCATCACTGTACGCATACCAGACTTTTTTATTTTTTTCCAGCTTGTAAAGAGGCGGCTGTGCCAGATACACATGCCCCTGACGAATAAGGTCCGGCATAAAACGGTAGAAAAATGTCAGCATCAATGTTGCGATATGCGCACCATCTACATCTGCATCCGTCATAATAATAATTTTGTGATAACGAAGCTTGCTGATATCAAAGTTCTCATGGATTCCTGTACCAAATGCAGTAATCATCGCTTTAATTTCTTCATTGCCGAGAATACGGTCAATTCTCGCCTTCTCCACATTTAAAATCTTACCTCTAAGTGGAAGGATTGCCTGCGTAGCACGGGAACGCGCCGTTTTTGCAGAACCGCCGGCAGAATCTCCCTCTACGATATATATCTCACAATTTTCTGGATTTTTATCTGTGCAGTCAGCTAATTTTCCGGGCAGTGCCATGGAATCGTTCAACGTTGATTTTCTGGCTACATCTCTCGCCTTACGTGCCGCAATTCTCGCCCTCTGTGCCTGTATCGCTTTGTTGACGATAATTTTGGCAACCTTAGGATTCAATTCCAAGAAAATGGTAAGCTGCTCATTGACGACATTATCTACAGCAGTTCTCGCTTCGGAATTACCGAGCTTAATCTTTGTCTGACTCTCAAACTGCGGGTCTTCAATCTTGATACTGACAATAGCGGCAAGACCCTCCCTTAAATCTTCACCGGAGAGATTGTCTTCATTGTCCTTCAGCATTTTGTTATTTCTGGCATAATCATTAAACACTTTGGTAATTGCAGAGCGGAAACCGGTCAAATGAGTACCACCCTCTATTGTCCCGATATTATTGACAAAGGTATATACCGATTCACTGTAGGAGCTGTTATGCTGGAGGGCAACCTCCACAACAACGCCGTCTTTTTCTCCTTCACAATAGATAATCCGGTCATAGAGAGGATCTTTGTGACGGTTAATATATTCAACAAATTCCTTAATACCACCCTCATAATGAAATTCTCTTTCCTTCTCTTTGCCTTCCCTTTTATCGGTTAAAGTAATTTTTAATCCTTTTGTCAGGAAAGCCATTTCGCGAAGTCTGTTCCGCAGCGTGTCAAAATCAAATTCCAAGGTTTCAAAAATAGAAGCATCCGGCATAAAGGTAACCTTTGTCCCACGCTTTCTCGTATTGCCGGTAACCTCTAACGGATGCACTACCTGTCCTTTTTCGTAGCGCTGCCTATGTACCTTTCCTTCACGACAGATTTCTACCTCCAGCCATTCTGAGAGTGCATTTACTACAGAAGCTCCCACACCGTGAAGGCCACCTGCCACTTTATAACCACCGCCGCCAAATTTACCACCGGCATGCAGAACGGTAAAAACAACGTCCACTGCAGGAATACCTGCTTTTTCCTGAATACCTGTCGGAATACCACGGCCGTTATCAATAACGGTAACGGAATTATCTTTATTGATAATTACTTTGATATCATCGCAGAATCCGGCTAACGCCTCATCAACCGCATTATCTACAATCTCATAAACCAGGTGATGCAAACCTTTTTCAGAAGTTGTACCAATATACATACCGGGTCTCTTACGGACTGCTTCCAAACCTTCCAAGATTTGAATCTGGTCAGCACCATATTCCTGTTCTTCTTTTTTTCCCATTTCTTTCCTCCTAATAACTAAATACCACTTTAATTGTCATTTATATTGAAAACGGCTGCTTTTCCGTTTGTAATCTGGTAAATTTGATTGATATGCAGTCTGGCTTTGATGAAATCATCATACCCCGTACAGGTGACAATTGTCTGAATATCTTTGATGCTGTCTAAAAGATATGTCTTACGATTACTGTCCAATTCACTCATCACATCATCTAACAGCAAAATCGGTGTATCGCAAATCATTGATTTAACCAGTTCAATCTCGGCAAGCTTCAGTGATAACGCAGCAGTCCGCTGCTGCCCCTGTGAACCAAATTTACGAACATCAATGTCATTGATATAAAAACAGATATCATCACGATGAGGTCCTGTCTGTGTAGACTGATATTTTAAATCCTGTTCTCTTTTGCTTTTCATCACATTTTCATAATCTTCCATGGAGACATTTTTTTCATAACCAATTTCAATCGCTTCTTTTCCTCCTGTTAAATGGGAGTGTATCCCCTTGACAATACTGTTCAATTTTTTAATGAACTCTTCCCGCTGTTCGATAATGGCCCTGCCATATTCCATAAGATATGTATCCCACATTTCCAAAGTATCTTTTAACTGCGGTTGAAAATAAATTTGCTTCAGTAAGGTATTTCTCTGGTTTAACGCTTTATGATAATTAACATAGCTGTGATGATACAGCTTATTTAACTGACAAAGCTCCAGATTCATAAATTTTCTTCTCTCAGAGGGAGCATTTTTAATAATCCCCAAATCTTCAGGTGAAAAAAATATCATATGAATGATTCCGAATAATTCACCACTTTTTTTGATACTTTGTCCGTCCACCGCCACACCTTTATTTTTATTTTTTCTAAGGTGTACATCAATGCGGTGCCCCACATCATGCTTAGAAACATTTAAACGGATATGCGCCTCTTCCTCGCCAAACTGTATAATATCCTTATCCTTGCTTCCACGATGTGATTTCGTGGTTCCCGATAAATAAATTGCTTCCAGAATGTTGGTTTTCCCCTGAGCATTATCTCCATAGAGTATAGTAACTCCCGGATCAAATTGAATAGACAAATCATCATAATTCCGATAATGACTAAGCTCTAACGAATTGATATACATATTATCCTACCTTAACCAACACTGACCTGCTAAATAAATTTACTCACAGACCGGCTATTTTTCTATCTTAATCTGCTGATGTTCAAACTCTACAACCATTCCATCATAAAGCTTTCTTCTATATCTGCTCTCAGTTTCCCCGTCGACTTTCACTAATCCCTCATCAATAACTTCCTTTGCCATGGCACCGGATTCCACGAGATTCATTGCTTTAAGGAGCTGACTCAAATTAATAAATTCATCTTTTTCCCTTAACTTTAATATTTCCATTCTTATCTCCGCCTGTTATTTATTTGATTCGGCTGTTTCCTTTTTGTCATTTACATGGTGCTTACGGTCTAACCTTTTTCCCATATTATAATAAAAATATCCTGCACAGATAAAAGATAATCCTATCACCATTGTTGTGGCATTTGCCGAAGAAAATCCAAAATAAATTTCCAAAACGCCGGCAACGGCAGCAACAATTCCACCAATTCTGCATTTTTTTCCACTGTTAATTTCCTGCTGGCGAATTTTTTGCTGTCTTTTTTGTGCTTTTAACCTGGCCTGTTCTTTGAGTTCTTCCAGATTATCCTCTTGTTCCTCTACTTCCTGAACTTCCAATTGTGTCTCTTCTTCCATAAATCAAATCCTCCTACACAGCAATACTGATTGGCAGAATTAAATAAATATAACTCTCGTCCACAGCTTTGATAAAGCACGGAGACTTTGCATTAATCATATAAATATCAACCATTTCATCATTGATTACCCTTAAAGCGTCCATTAGGAACTTGGGATTAAAGCCTATTCTCAAATCTTTACCCTCTTTTTTAATTTCAATCTCATCATTCATTGAACCAAGAGAAGAATCAATTTTCAGGTAAATATTTTCTTCCTCTATATTTAAAATAATTGGCTTTTTATCCGATTCACTGATAAACAGGGAAGCCCTGTCCAGACAATCCAAAAATTCTTTTTTGTTCACACTTAATTTTGTCTCATAATCATTGGATAACATCTGATCTATCCGGTAAAATTCTCCTTCCAACAGACGTGACACTACCTTTGTCTGTTCAAATTCAAATAAAATATGCTTATCTGTCAGGTAAATATGAATTTCATCGTCTACTCCACCGGTAAGAATTTTGCTAATATCATTTAACGTCTTACCAGGTACAATCGCTTTCATAAATTCATAATTTTCTTTGAGCTGCACCTTGCGAATGGATATACGATGTCCATCTAACGAAACTACCCTTAATGTATCACCATTTATCTCAAATAATTCACCTGTCATTATTTTGGTGTTCTCCTGATCGGAAATACTGAAAATTGTCTGGCGGATTACCTCTTTCAGCGTAAACTGCGAAATATTGATATACTTGTTTTTCTCAACCTCCGGAAGATAGTTGAAATCTTCTCCCGAAGTTCCCATAATATTAAACTTTGAACGCTCACAACGAATATTAGCCTGATAATTGGCATTGGTCTCAATCATTACCTCACTGTCCGGAAGTTTTCTGATAATATCGCTTAATAATTTTGCATCTAATGCAATCTTACCGGCTTCGGTAATCACTCCTTCAATGATTGTTTCAATACCCAATTCAATATCATTTGCAATCAATCGAATCTCGCTTAGAGAAGACTCTATCAATATACATTGCAGATTAGGCATTGTACTTTTTGTCGATACTGCTTTGGAAACAATATTGATACCATTCATAAGCGCTGTTTTGGAACAACTAATCTTCATTGTGTAAAACTCCTTTCGATGTAAAATGGGTGGTCAGCCCTTTTTACATATTATTAATTGTATTTAGTAGTATTAGTAATAGGGGTTGTGGATTAGTGTAAAACCCCGAAAAATCTTTAAGCTATATAAAAAAATGATGTAAATAACTTTTGCATAAGCTTGCTTAAGCCTGTTTGTGATTTGTCTATAAATCCTGTCAGCTTATTCCGGAATAAATGGATATATTGGTACTTAAACAATTTATGAACAGCATGGAAACAGCTTATCCACATGATGTAAACAAAAATAAATTATTTAAATGCCCATTTTCTTTTCAATGGCTTCAATGGTTAACCGCATTGAAGAATCTTCATTGACGAGCTTGGTAATTTTGTTGACACCGTTGATTACCGTGGAATGATCCCTTCTGCCAACAGAAGCCCCTATCTGGTCCAGAGAATAGCGGTCTAAATGCTGCCGGCACAGATACATCACAATCTGCCTTGCCAGTGCGATTTCCTTACTTCTTTTTGAGGAAGTAATATCGTTGTAAGGTATTTTCATATGGTCGGAAACAACATTAATGATATAGTCCGGTGTTATCTCGTGATAGATATTTTTGGATATGATATCCTTTAATATATCCTCTGCGTCAGCCACGGTTAATTCTTCTTTGTAATTCTCAAGCTTGACGTAAACGCTGATTTTATTCAGTGCTCCTTCGAGCTCACGGATATTGGAAACCACATTCTGTGCAATATAATCCAATATATCATCGGAAATGATTATGCGGTCCATATCGGCTTTTTGCTTTAAAATTGCCATACGGGTCTCATAATCAGGAGCGTGAATATCAACGGGAACGCCCCATTCAAACCGGGTTCTCAGCCTTTCTTCTAAGGATTTAATTTCCTTTGGTGGTTTATCAGAGGAAATAATAATCTGTTTATTGGAATTATATAAGTCATTAAACGTGTTAAAAAATTCAGTCTGTGTAGAATCTTTACCTATTATAAATTGAATATCATCTACAAGCAAAACGTCTAAGTTACGGTATTTGGCCCGTAAATCTTCGCTTTTGTTATTACGGACGGCTTCAATCACCTCGTTCGTGAAGATTTCACTCGGTACATACAATACCTTGAGATTCGGATTGTGTGTAATGATATGATAGGCAATCGCCTGCATTAAGTGTGTTTTGCCAAGACCAGCTCCGCCGTATAAAAATAAAGGATTGTATGCGGAGGAAGGTTCTTCTGCTACAGCAACGCAGGCTGCATGTGCATGCCGGTTATTGTCACCGATAACGAAGGTATTAAAGGTATATTTCGGGTTAAGGTGGCTTTTCTCCATTGCTGCCTTGATTCTGTCATCAAAAGAATGATTATCGGCAGGATTGCCGGAAAAAGCATCTCCGTCTACACAGAAAATAATTTCAAACTCATGCTTCAATGTTGCTTCTATAGCTGATTGAAGGTAGATGTCATACATCTTCTTCTCAATAAATTCTATTCCTCTTTGTCCAAATTTTTTGTCCATGGAGAGAATAATCGTAGTGTCGGTAACCTCATGAATGGAAAGGGCACGAATCCAGGTATTAATCATCATATGGGATACGTCATATTCTGTCTCTAAAAGATTCAGTATGTTATCCCATTGTTCGATAAGCTTTTCTTTCATAAAATAAACGCTCCTTTCCATATAATCTGTTTTGCTAAAAATATACGCATATTAAAATATCATACACTAAATCCAGCTTTTTTTCAAGAAAAAAGAGGGATTTTCAGAGCGGTAAAAATTGTGGATAATTGTTTTCTGACGAAAAAAATCAGTAAAATAGGGGGAAAAGTGGATAAATCCACAAGAAAAACAGCGAGTTATCCACAACTTATTCACATTTTGTGGATAAAATTATGTAAACAGTGGAAAAAATATGTTCAAATAAAATATGCTTGACTTATAAGGCTTTTTTTAATATAATGGGCTAGATGTTTTCAAAGATAAGGAGGTGTATTGGAAAATGAAGATGACATTTCAGCCAAAGAAGAGACATAGATCTAAAGTGCATGGATTCAGAAAAAGAATGAGCACAAAGAATGGTAGAAAAGTTTTGGCCGCAAGACGTGCAAAAGGTAGAAAACGTTTATCAGCATAGGTCACAGATTTGTGACCTTTTATTTTGTCAGGAATCAATTAAATGAAACAATTTATTTCTTTAAAGAACAGTTTAGAATTTGGAAATGTATATAAACGAGGTAAATCCTATGCCAATAAATATCTCGTTATGTATATAGTAGACAATAATCTGGAGATAAACAGAATTGGGATATCTGTTAGTAAAAAGGTTGGCAACAGCGTTGTAAGGCACCGTGTCACCAGATTGATTAGAGAGGTCTACCGGCTGCAGCAGAATAATCTTTTAAAAGGATATGATATTGTAGTGGTAGCAAGGGTTAATTCTAAAGGTCATAGCTATTGGGATATTGAAAGTGCATTTCTCCATTTGGCTAAGCTGCATCGGATATTGGCTCTTAAGCCTTCTTCGGGAAAATGTACAGATTAAGGTGCAATTTTGAACATTATTAAGAATATTCTCATTAAAATGATAAAATTTTATAAGAAATATATATCTTCTCTGAAAGGACATGGGACATGCAAATATTATCCTACCTGTTCTTCTTATGCCATTGAAGCTTTAGAAATTCATGGCGTGTTAAAAGGAAGCCTGTTGACAGCTTGGAGAATTTTGCGTTGTAATCCGTTTTCTAAGGGTGGATATGATCCGGTTCCACAGAAAAAATCTTAAGGAGGACTTTATTTTGATATTTTTGACGGCACAAGGTGGTATTTTGGGACCATTTGCCTGGATATTGGGTAAACTTTTGAATTTGATTTATAACTTGTTGGCAGACGGAAACGGAATGGCCAACATTGGTATTTGTATTATCATATTTACCATTGTGGTGAAATTGATTACATTTCCACTTACTTTTAAACAACAAAAATCTTCAAAGATCAATATGGTTATTCAACCGGAAATGATGAAGATTCAAAAAAAATATAAAGATAAAAAGGATCAGGAATCCCTGATGAAGCAGCAGCAGGAAATGCAGGAGTTGTATGATAAATATGGAACTTCAATGACCGGCGGGTGTCTGACGGCATTTGTACAGATTCCCATTATTTATGCACTTTATCGGGTAATTCAGAATATTCCGGCATATGTTGATAAAGTCTATAATATGTATGCACCGATTGCACAGGGTGTAATTGACAGTCAAGGAAGTGATGCACAGCAATTTTTAATTGATTTTGTTTCCGATGAAAAAATAAGCGGTGCCAGTTATGCAGTTAATCAATTTCAAAAGGTGGTGGAAGTCGGCGTAGATAATGTCATTGATGTGTTGTCAAATTTTGGAGTATCAAATTTACAGGTATTATCGGACACATTGCACATTAATGCTGCAGACCAGATTAACCAGATTGACCAGATTCATTCCTTTGTCATGGGAATCAATATTTCCGAGGCTCCGGGATATAAATTAAGCTGGGCGTTGATCATACCGTTTGCTTCTGCATTTTTTAATTATTTATCAATGAAGATAACTTCTTCCAACACCCCGCAGACAGGGGATAACATGTCGAATACGATGTTGAAGAGTATGCAGATTTCCATGCCGTTAATGTCATTTTTCTTATGTATGACTTTACCGGTTGGTATTGGTATATATTGGACGGCAACGGCGATTATTTCTTTGTTGACACAGCTGGTGGTTAATGCTTATTATAACCATGTGGATATGGATAAAATGTTGGAAAAGCAAATGGAAAAAGCAGCGGCAAAGAAGGCAAAACGGGGTGATAAGAAAACGTTTATGGAACGTTTAATGGATTCTTCCGCAGAGGCACAGGAGCAGTATGAAAAGCAGCAGGCAATTAAGAAAAATTCTGCGGCTTCATTAAAAAATTATGTTCCTTCTGAGCAGGCAAAGCAGGCAGCTTCAAAAAAGACAGGCCGGCAGTATAAAGAGGGAAGCATCGGAGCAAAGGCAAATATTATGTTGAATTATAATTATTCAGATAAGGAAAACAGAAGCAAGGAGGAAAAGTAGAATGGATTACAAAGAGTTTAAAGGTAAAACAGTAGAAGAAGCGGTTACAGCGGCGTCAGTTGAGCTGGGAGTGACCAGTGTTGAATTGGAATATGAGGTAGTGGATAAGGGTTCTTCCGGATTTTTGGGAATAGGTGCAAAATCTGCAGTAATCCGGGCAAGGAAGGCAGAAAAACAAGACGGAGAGAAAACGATTCTTGATAAGACAAATGATTATCTGGAAATTCTCTTTAAGGCAATGGATATTGAGACAAAGGTTAATATTGATTTTGATGAAGAAAACAACAATATGAGTATTGATTTAGAGGGACCTGAAATGGGTATATTAATCGGTAAGAGAGGTCAGACATTAGACGCATTGCAGTATTTAATCAGTTTATATGTCAACAAGGAGAGTGAATCCTATATTCGTGTCAAATTAGACACGGAGAATTACCGTGCACGAAGAAGAGATACGTTAGAGAATCTCGCTAAGAATATAGCCTTTAAGGTAAAGAGAAGCAGAAGAAGTGTTACATTAGAGCCGATGAATCCTTATGAGAGAAGAATCATTCATTCAGCCCTTCAAAATGATAAGTATGTAGCAACCAGAAGCGAAGGTGAAGAGCCTTATCGCAAGGTTGTTGTGTATTTGAAAAAATAAATGTGTTTTGTGATATTTAATCATTTTTAATGGTATTTGATGAAAATAACTGCCACACGGAGATAAGTTCTTTGTGTGGCAGTTTTTGGATTTTTCTATACACTTTTTGTAAAGTAGGGTATAATGATGATATATTTTTTATCAATATTATTTAGATTTGGAGAGAATGGCTATGTTAAAAAAATTATTTAAATTATTGATTGGTATTGGTGCAGTGGGATTTTATTATCTTGTATTCTGCATGATTTTTGGTGTTGATTTTAAAGACCCCTGGGAAAATATTATGGAATGGACATATAAAGAATAATAGAAGAGTGTATCGTGCTGATTTCTGGCTTGACCGGAAATATTGGGTTTTATATAATTGTTTATATTACAAAATAAGGAGAAAATATATGAAAGATTCAATCATAATCAGAACGATAAGAAGGAACCAATATATCATCAAATTTACGAACCTGCTTACTATTTCCTATTTTCTGTTACCATTTGTTTTTCTTTTTGGATTTTTAGGTATTATGGATGGAAGAACAGCAGATGGCTTTTTTAAATTTATCATCTGTGTGGTATGGGTTATTTTCCTGTTAATTATGAATAAATTTGCATCAAAGGTAGAGAAGAAACTAAAAAATTTTATTGGGGAAAATGTTGTAAAACAGATTATTTCCGAGAAGATTGATATACAGGCTTATGTGCCAAATAATATGATTTCCACTAAGTCGATAAAGGCTGCCGGAATTACGCCTCACTATGACAGAATATCCGGTTCCGATTATATAAAAGGCACTTATCACGGGCAGGCTATTGAGTATTGTGACATTAAAATGGAACAGAAGCATGAGTCCACAGATAAGAACGGG
Organism: Clostridium sp.; assembly: GCA_023666975.1. Next base: position 93,248 of record JAMPAW010000003.1, on the reverse strand, counting down.
CATACATCGACACATTATACTACCGTGTTTAAGGGGCCATTTATGCGGATACCGCTTGGAGAAGAATTGAACGGATATATCAAGATTCTTGAGAGGAAGAACAAACGGAAAAGGGCTGGATTTATTGCGGATTTATTCAATTCCGTCATAAATAAAAAAGAGAAAAATGTGGAATTGGAAAATGAAGCATTTAACAATAAATTTCAGGTGAAAACGGATAATGAGGAGCTGGCATTTTATATCCTTACCCCACAATTTATGGAAAATATTATGAAAGCGGACGAATATGCAGAAGGATATACAAATATCAGCTTTATCAATGGAACTGCTAATATTGCAATCAATAATGGAAAAGATGCTTTTGAAATCAAAAAGACACTGTATACGAAAAAACAGTTGGATAAAAACCGTGATGATATGCGGAAGGATTTGAATCTCTTTCTTTCCATTGCAGATGAGATATTGCAAAAGGACAGGTTGTTTCATTCTAAGGCAGAGTGAGTGTTTATAGTATAAGGAGATGAAGAGATGATAAATCTTTCAGATACGATAGCCGCCATAGCAACGGGAATGAATCAGGGTGGAATCGGGGTGATCCGTGTAAGCGGTGAAAATGCGATTCAAATAACGGATTCCATTTTTGTTCCAAAGAAGAAGGGAAAAGAAATCCATCATCTGGAATCTTATACGGCAGCTTATGGAAATATTGTGGACCGAAGCTGCGAAGAAAAGGAGCAGATTATTGATGAGGTGATTGTTCTGGTGATGAAGGCGCCTTCCACTTATACGAGGGAAAATGTTGTAGAGATTGACTGTCATGGCGGCATACAGGTGATGAAACAGATTCTTCATTTATTGATAAAAAATGGCGCAAGGCTTGCCAATCCCGGTGAATTTACGAAACGTGCTTTTTTAAATGGAAGAATTGATTTATCCCAGGCAGAATCGGTTATGGATTTGATATCTGCAAAGAGTAATTTAGCAGCAAAAACTGCGGTTTCCCAGTTAAAGGGAAGTTTAAGAAAAAGGATTGAAGAAATGCGTGACGAGCTGATTCACAATATCGCTTATATTGAATCGGCATTGGACGATCCGGAGCATTACAGTTTAGATGGTTTTGGCGATACGTTAGATAAAACGCTTGCCAAAACAGAGAAAGAAATCAGCCATTTAATTGAAACTGCGGATAATGGCAAATTCATGAGAGAGGGTATCCATACGGTTATTCTTGGCAAACCAAATGCAGGGAAATCTTCTATATTAAATGTTTTAGCCGGTAAAGAACGCGCGATTGTGACGGATATTGCAGGAACGACGAGAGATACGTTAGAGGAATTTATATCCATTAACGGGATTCCTTTGAATATTGTGGATACTGCCGGAATACGGGACACGGAGGACGTAGTGGAACGCATTGGCGTGGATAAATCCTTAGAAGCCATGCAGGAGGCAGATTTGATTCTGTTTATCGTAGATGCTTCTGTTCCGTTAGATCAGAATGATTATGATATTATGGAGCAGATTCAGGATAAGCAGGTGATTATTTTACAAAATAAGTCAGACCTGGAAAATGTGGTAACAAAAGAGGAGATTTTATCACATATAGATAAGAAAATAATTGATATCAGCGCAAAAGAACAGACAGGGTTTGAAATTTTTTTTAAGGAATTAAATGATATGTTTTTTCATGGCAGTTTGTCTTACAATGATGAAATTTATATTACCAATATGCGCCACAAAGAGGCTTTAGAGGAAGCTCTTTCTTCTATTAAAATGGTGCGAAACAGCATAGCGGACGGTATGCCGGAGGATTTTTACTCCATTGATTTGATGGCTGCCTATGAGAGACTCGGTTATATTATCGGTGAGGCTTTGGAAGATGATCTGGTGGATACGATATTCCGGGAATTTTGTATGGGGAAGTAAGGAAATTTTTTTATTGAAAATATTATACGGGGAGAAATGAAAATGAAATCAATATATTTGCATGGGTTAGGACAGGTACCAACGGATTGGGAAAAGACAATTGCACAATTAGAATCTGCTGAGTTAAGCTTATGTCCAAATTTAGCTGATTTGCTTGAGGAAAAAGAGGCAACCTATCAAAATCTTTATTCCGCTTTTTCAGAAATTTGCAACGGCTTTCATGAAACAATAAATTTATGCGGTTTATCTCTTGGTGGTGTTTTGGCACTAAATTATGCTATTGATTATCCCGAAAAAGTCAATTCTCTGGTTCTTATTGCCGCACAATATAAAATGCCAAAAGGAGTATTGTTTTTTCAAAATATTCTCTTTCAATTTATGCCAAAAAAGTTATTTCAGCAAATGGGCTTTGGAAAAACAGAATTTCTCAATCTCTGTAAATCTATGATGAAATTAGATTTTAGCCAATCTATCCAGAAAATACATTGTCCTGTATTGGTGATTTATGGTGAAAAAGATTATGCAAATAGAAAAGCTGCAATAGAACTTGCAGGCGTTTTAGAAAGTGCAGAACTTCAAATGATTCATAATTCCGGACATGAGGTAAATATTGAAGCACCGGAAAAGCTGGCAGAAGTGCTTCGTGATTTTTTCAAATAAATTAAACAGATTTTACAGGCTTCATTGATTTATGAGGCTGGATTTCGTATAATATAACAAATAATGGGTAATGGATTATGACAGGCAAGCTTGGAAAGTATGAATAACGGTTATAATAAAATGAGGTGATGTTGAAATGGCAAGAGTAGTGTCAATCGGAGCGCAGAATTTTGAAAAAGTGATAACGAACAATTATTTTTATGTGGATAAGACGGCATTTATTAAAGAGTGGTGGGAAAGTGGAGATGAGGTTACGCTGATTACCAGACCAAGACGGTTTGGCAAGACGCTTAACATGAACATGCTGGACCGTTTTTGGAATGTGAAGTACCAGGGGCAGGGAGAGATTTTTGAAGGTCTGGATATTTGGAAAGAGGAAAAATACCGGAAATTGCAGGGGACATATCCTGTGATTTTCCTGACTTTTGCCGATGTCAAGGAAGATACTTACGATGAAGTCAGGAATCAAATTATTCAGATTCTTACGGACTTGTATTCTGCCTACTATTTTTTGCGGGATTGTGGGAAGTTGAATGAAAAGGATAAAGAATATTTTGACCGGGTGGGAAAGGATATGAGCGACAGTGATGCGGCAAAGGCATTGCATAAATTGTCTGACTATTTGTACCGCTATTATGGAAAAAAAGTGCTTATCCTGTTGGATGAATATGATACGCCAATGCAGGAGGCATATGTGAACGGGTACTGGAAAGAATTGACCTCTTTTACCAGGAGCCTTTTTAATTCCACGTTTAAGACGAATCCTTATCTGGAACGTGCGATCATGACAGGGATTACCCGGGTGAGTAAGGAATCCATGTTTTCAGATTTAAACAATCTGAATGTGGTTACGACGACATCGGAGGAATATGCTGTTTATTTTGGATTTACCGAGGCAGAGGTTTTTACATCAATGGAAGAATTTGGGCTTACCGATAAGGAAGGCGTGAAAAGATGGTATGACGGGTTTACATTTGGCAGTGTAACGGATATCTATAATCCATGGTCTATTATTAATTATTTGAATAAGAAAAAGTTTGGCGCTTACTGGGCGAATACCAGCTCAAATTCCCTTGCTGGCAGCCTGCTTCAAAAAGGGAACAAGCACATAAAGATGCAGTTTGAACAACTGCTGCATGGAGAATCCATTATATGCAGTGTTGATGAAGAAATCGTCTATAAC
>JAMPAW010000003.1:27135-89379 GCA_023666975.1 Clostridium sp. | reverse complement strand
TATATATAGGGATAGACAATGATGGAAATCCTGTAAAAAATGAAAACTTAGATGGTGTACAGTTAAAAATAGCAGATCTAATAAGAAATAATATACTTCCTTCTCCTTTAGGATTATTTGATATTGTAATTGAAACAATTAATGATGTAGATATAATTAAAATATTAATATCAAGCGGTCTTGAAAAGCCTTATTATATAAGAAGTAAAGGAATGTCACCAAATGGTTGTTATATGAGAATAGGTTCTTCTACTCAACCGATGAATACTGCATTAATTGATGAATATTATGCGAAAAGAGTCCATACTACATTAAGAAATATATCTGCCCCAAGGCAGGATTTAACATTTGCGCAATTAAAGATATATTATCAGGAACGTGGATTGGAATTAAATGAAAATTTTGCAAATAGCTTAGAATTATTAACTTCCGATGGGAAATATAATTATGTAGCATATTTATTAGCTGATGAGAATGCAGTTTCGATAAAAGTAGCAAAATATGAAGGTAAAGATAAAGTAAATTTAATAGAAAGTGAAGAATATGGATATTGTTCTTTAATTAAGGCTACAAATAATGTTTTAGAAAAAATGAAAATAATAAATGTAACAAAAACTAAAGTTACAAGTACAAAAAGAATAGAAAAAAATTTGATTGACCCAATTGCTTTAAGAGAAGCTTTAATAAATGCAATTGTTCATAATGATTTCTCAAAAGAAATACCACCCGTTTTTGAAATTTTCAGTAATCGTATTGTGTTTACATCTTATGGTGGATTAATTCCTGGTCAAAGTGAAAGAGATTTTTTTAGTTGTAGTAGCATGCCGCGTAATCGTGAATTAATGAGAGTATTTAAAGATTTGGGCTTAGTGGAACAATTAGGTTCTGGAATGAGCCGTATTTTAAATTCATATGACAAAAATATATTTGAGATATCAGATCATTTTATAAAGGTGATTTTTCCTTTGGCAGAAGAAAATGAAAAATCGAATTTTATAAGTGGCGATGAAAGTGGCGATGAAAATGGCGATGAAAATGGCGATGAAAATAGAATTTTAAATATGATGAGCGAAAATCCTGCTATGACAGCAAAACAAATGAGTATTTATTTAGGAATAAGTACCCGAAAAATAAGTCGGATTGTTAAAAAATTAAAAGATGCAGGTAAAATCCAAAGGATAGGATCTGACCGAAAAGGGTACTGGAAGATAAATGAGTAAATAGAACAATAGATAAAGGAGATACAGGGATATATGAAGATTCGACGAGCGCAGGAAAAAGATATGGACGGAATTAATCATCTGCTTTGTCAGGTGCTGATGGTACATCATAACGGAAGACCGGATTTGTTTAAAGGAAATGTAAAAAAATATACAGATGCGGAATTATTGGATATTATCCATGATGATACCAGGCCAATTTTTGTAGGGGTAGATGAAGCGGAAAACGTGCTTGGCTATGCGTTTTGTGTCTATCAGCAGTATTTAGGTGATAATATTTTAACGGATATTCGGACACTGTATATTGATGATTTATGTGTGGACGAGCAGATCAGGGGACAGCATATCGGAAGACAGATTTATGAGCATGTAATCGAATTTGCAAGGGAGCAGGGTTTTTATAATGTGACATTAAATGTATGGAACTGCAATCCAACGGCGATGAAATTTTATGAAAGCTGCGGTCTTTTGCCATATAAAGTAGGAATGGAAAAGATATTATGAGGAGAAAAGATGAACCGATTGATTGAAAAAGCAGCGAAAATGAATATTGCGTTATCGGCAGAGCAGCTACAGCAGTTTCAGACCTATTATGAAATGCTGGTTGAAACGAATAAAGTGATGAATCTGACAGCAATTACAAAATTGGACGAAGTAATTACCAAGCATTTTATTGATTCCCTTGCGGTGGCGGCAGTTTATCCGCAAATAGCGGAGAAGGATAATCTTTTATCAGTTTTGGATTTGGGTACCGGAGCCGGATTTCCCGGACTGCCATTGAAGATAGCATTTCCACATTTGAAGATAACATTAATGGATTCCTTGAATAAACGTGTGAAATTTTTACAGTCCGTAATTAATAAATTGGAATTGTGTGATATTAGCGCAGTTCATGGCAGGGCAGAGGAGGCGGCAAGAAATGCTTCCTATCGAGAACAATTTGATTTATGTGTGAGCAGAGCAGTTGCTAATTTGTCCACATTGAGTGAATATTGTATTCCCTTTGTAAAGCTGCAGGGAAAATTGATTTCTTATAAGGCGGCGGATATTGAAGAGGAAGCGGGCAGCGCAGCAAAAGCGATTCAGATAATGGGAGGAAAGTTGGAGACAATCGAAAAAATTACATTACCGGGATCGGATATTGAGCGTTCATTTGTCATTATTGATAAAATAAAATCTACGCCGAAAGCATATCCGAGGAAAGCCGGTACTGCAAGTAAAGAACCAATCAGGTAATTCCCTTTTTTTGTATCCTTTTTGCCTGTCTTTTTTTTCTGAGTTCAATTTGGCGGTTCCTGATTTTTTCATATTCTTTTTTGTTGATTTTTTCGACAGTCTTTATTGCAAAAATGTTGTCGTCCTTCGTGTTTTTAAATTTGACTTTTCCACAGATTAAACCGTGATTCCAGCATTTGCCCACACAAACCTGAGTGTTGGAATTAGTGACATACCAACGGATTTTTTTCTGTAATTTGCGGTTACATTTGAGGCAGCGCAATGTGGCAACATCTTTGTCGTTCATCGCCTCGTGCTTATCATGGAAGGTGCGGGTAAAATATTCACTATAATTATAGTGATGAAAAGTAATTTCTTCTTCCTCGCAGGTCGGATAGTGGTAACAGTCAATACTGTACATATCAGAAAATTTTTTGTTATTTATTTTCTTCATTACCTTTGCCGTATAAAAGGCATCATTTTTGGCGCAGTGAAACGGTTCATCAATATCAATAGGTATATCTAATTCCTTTACTGCTTTTTCCAAGCTCGGCATCTGCGATTTATCGCTGTATTGATTGATAGCATAGATTTCCTGAAGATTATAGAACTTCAAAGGAAAGGTAAAATTTTTCAGGTAGTAGAAGTCCATATTTTGCTGCAAGCAGGTCAAATCCAAAGGACCCCAGGTGCAGAAAATATAATCTTCACCGCACCATTTTTTAAATTCACGAAATACTACATCGAATGGACGGCCCGTGCGGAGAACGGATTCATCGTAATTGAGCAGTTCACGGATATGGGATTGAAGCCGTCGGTAGATTCTCGGTTTCACGATACTTCCATACTGGTCAATAATATTAAATTGGTCGTCCAGTTTTACAGCACCAATTTCAATAATTTCAAAGGGCAGTCTGGGGTTTTCATCAGATTGTCCGGAAGCACTTTGGTTCCATTCTAAGTCCATAACAATGTAGTTCATATAATTCCTTCTTTAAGCTTCTTTTGTTAGTTGGCTCGCATTTGTCTCACATTATCCTGATTATTATCGTTGTAATAGGTGTCTAATGTTTGATTTATTTCTTCTAAGACTTTCATCGTTTCTTTAGAATTGCTGATATTATTACCATTCAATTGCACAAGAAGCTTAGAAATTCTATCGGAGCCGCTGAGATTCCGTTGGTTATTCTCTTGATTTTTCTTAACAATGATTTTGGTGCACAATTTCTGCTGCTCAATTAGTTCTGCGTTTAACCGCTGGTTTTCTGCTTTTAATTGCTGCAGCTGTTCGATTAAAATATCATGCTGCTTGATATTGGTCGTCTCGTCTCGCTTGGCTACAGAATAAAGTCCTTTTTCTACTTTGACAAGCTCCGTCTGTTTATCTATGGAGGCTTGTGATATTTCGTCTATTTTTTTCATGATACTGTCTACAAAAAAATAAGTATTTGCCAGTGCAATTAATCCGAAAACGAGAATCAGTGAAACCATATTCGGCATGTTCAAAATAAGATAAAGAACAATCAATAAAGATGCAACAAAACCAACAGCACTAAATGTTAAATTTGATTTTTTAATGTTCATAATCTCTTCCTAGACACTCTTCGGTGTCTGTTTTCCTTTCTTAATTTTTAACAAATAGTAAATGCACCCGGCGGGAATCGAACCCACAATTATTCTTTAGGAGAGAATTGTTATATCCATTTAACTACGGGTACAGTTTTATCATAATGCAAAATCGACGTCGCCTTGGAGCCAGATAACTCCTTTAAATCGTCTGCCGACTTTTGGCTCGCCTTGTAAATCCAGTGCGTTGATACCTACATTTAAAGTAATATCATTACACAATATAGTTAGATTATACACTATTTCATATGAAATTTCATTAGTTATTTGCTCAATTTTTTGAATAATTCCTAAAACAGAATAGTGTTCATTGTCGATGCCGTAGGGCATAAAGTATGTTTCTACCACGGTCAGTAAATCTTCATTCTTGATTCTTTTGGTAACCAGAGAATAGGTATCCATGTCATCGAGAGTCAGGCTTTCTAAAGCGTCCATATCACCGGACCTTGCTTTGGCAATTAACTCTCTACGGGCATTATTGCTAATCGGCTGTTTATCATATGGACAGGCGATGTAATCCAAGTGGACACCGTAAATAATACGTCCCTCTAAAGAAAGAGCACCGAATTTAACATTTTTGGGAGTTTGATAATATTCATTTAACCATGTACTGCGCACGTAATCTACAATATTTTGCAGATTGTAGATAAGCGTTATTCCCAAGTTATAGTCATCAGATACGGCAGAGTAGGCTTCTTGGTCGGGGTGTTGTTCTATCTGAATGTTGGATTGATAAGTGGTATATAACCCTTTACAGTATGGAAAAATATGGTCAATAACCAGAGTATCTTCCATATCGTATTCACCTATGACAGAAATCCCCAGACCACAATCGAATTCTCTGTCTACTTGGACTAAGCGGGTATCTGCACTGACATCTATTTCTTTGCGATCAACAGCCGTGTTTAGCATATAAGTTATTAATTCATTTTGTGCACGTTTATTTCTTAATTTGCTAAAACCAATGGCTCTTAAATAACTATGCATAATCATTCGACTCCTTAATAACTGATTTCCGGTTTCCTCTCTTCCCGTTCTTTGGCCGCTTCCTTTGCTCCCTCTCTGCCAATGGCAACATTCAGGGCAAGCCGTTCCTCTTCTGATAGGATATAGTAGGATTCCTCATTCTCTACTTCCTTGCAATAGGTAAAGCAGCCTTCACGGCTGTGCATGGAAGTAATGATAATCCCGTCGTGGTTTTCTGTCAAGAGAGCAAGAGAAAAACTTAACTTACCTGACATTTCTCTAAATGCGTCATATTTGACTAATCCTATTTTGCAAAAAGTAGTAAGGAATTTGTCATTTATCATGTCAATGTCTTTATTTTGTTCTTTTTCATTTTTAACAATTTGACGTATTTCGGAAAAACGTTTAATTAATATTTCTTCTAAATTTGCAGCATCTTTTCCTGATGTGAATTTGGAAATACGTTTATTCAGTTTGTGGTAGTTAGATATAATGACAAGTATCCATATAAATTGGAATAGTACAAGGATAACTAATATCAGGACAATAATGTCTGTGCTAATTCCTATGGAATCAAAAATATTTGTCTTCATTTTTTCTTCCTCTGTTCTTTATATGTATCGGTTGTTTGCAATATTTGTTTAAGTTATGCCTGAATGGAGTAAATCATTTCCATAATATGCTCTAATTCGGATTTGGAGTAGTATTCGATTTCAATTTTGCCCTTATCATTGCCCTTAGCTTTGATGGTTGTTTTTGCTCCCAGCTTGTTTTTGAAGTTTTCTTCTAATTCTTTATAGAGGAAAGAAAAGTCTTCTTCCGTTACGGCAGCTTCCGCTTCTTTAACCGGATTATTTAAATCGTTGAGCACTTTTTTGACCAGTTTTTCTGTTTCCCGTACAGAGAGTCTTTCGTCAAAAACTTTGCAGGCAGTTTCATATTGAATAGCATTGTCTTCGATAGCAAGCAGTGCTCTGGCATGACCATTTGAAAGTTTTTCATCTATCACCATTTCCTGAACCTGCTCGGATAATTTCAATAATCGTAAAATATTAGTAATCGCACTCCTGCTTTTGGAAACCCGGTCGGCAATGTCATCTTGTTTTAAATGGAATTCGTCAATTAACCGCTTATATGCCTGTGCTTCTTCAATTGGATTTAAGTCTTCACGTTGGATATTTTCAATTAATCCAATTTCGAGAATTTCCTGTTCAGTATAGTCCTTGATGACGACAGGAACTTCTTTTAATCCGGCCTTCATCGCTGCGCGCCAACGCCTTTCACCGGATACAAGTAAGTAGTAATTTTCCTTTTTGGTTACAACCAGCGGTTCAATAATACCGTGTTGTGAAATTGAATCGGCTAATTCTTGAAGGGCATCTTCGTTGAATTGTTTTCTTGGCTGCTCCTTATTGATTTCAATTTTGTTGATAGGAAGAGTCATTTCAGTGGGTACTTCTTTGATAACTTCTTTTACAACTTCCTTTTCAATTGAATGATTGTTCTTTCTGGTTTGTGTTGTGTTTACTCCCAGCATGGTATCAAGACCATTGCCTAATCCCTTTTTTGGCATTTTGCTCCTCCTATGTTTCACGTGAAACAATGATAAAAATTATACGTTTATATTTGTGATTACTTCATCTGCTAACAGACGATAGCTTTCTGCACCTGCACTTTTGGAGTCATAGGTGATAATTGGCATACCATGACTAGGTGCTTCGGCGAGACGAACATTTCGGGGTATAATTGTTTTATAGACAGTCTGTTTTAAATTCTCCTTTACATTCTCCACCACCTGAAGGGAGAGGTTCGTCCGGGAATCATACATGGTAAAAACAACACCCTCTATTTTTAAATCTTTATTAAGCTTTTGTTGAATGAGTTCAATGGTATAAATCAATTGGGAAAGTCCGTCTAAGGCAAAAAATTCACATTGAATAGGAACCAATACCGTATTTGCCGCCGTCATTGAATTAATGGTAAGCATACCTAATGCTGGGGGGCAGTCAATGATGATATAATCAAATTTGTCTTGGATTTTTCTTAGGTGATTTTTTACAATATACTGCATATCCGGCTCACCAATAAATTCTACTTCGGCACCGGCTAAATAACGATTAGCAGGAATAAGATTGAGGCTCGGTAAAATATTAATTAGCATCGCTTCGCCAATATTGCAATTATCACACATAATATCGTATATGGTGTAATCTAAGTCATCTTTGTTAATACCAAATCCGGTTGTTAGATGTCCCTGTGGGTCCATATCTACGGCTAGAGTTTTAAATCCCTTTTCTGCTAGACAAGCTGCCAGGTTAATTGAAGTAGTTGTTTTACCAACACCACCTTTTTGATTTGCTACAGCTATTATTCTTCCCATTTTATTATACTTCCTTTGTGTTTCGTTTTATCTTTAAAAATAATACACTGATAAAACTTGTATCACTAAATTTGTTTTATACTAATTAAGTGTAAATAGTATTATAGCACAATCTCCGATTTTGGGAAAGACGATATATAGTAAATTAAATAATAGAAAACACTAATTATGGAATTTGATGTTTCACGTGAAACATAGTGTTAAAATGAGAAAATGAAAAAGAGGAGAAGCTCGACGAATAAAGATAATTACAAAGTTAAAAATCACTTTCGATATACAATCTTGCCGCCGCAAATTGTGTATTGAACTTCTCCTTTTAGGGATTGACCTCTGAATGGAGAGTTTTCTGATTTGGATACAAATTCATTATAGATGGTGGCGTTTTCACTAAAGATAACCATATCTGCCGGACCTCCCTCTGCGAGATAGCCACAATCTAAGTGATATAACTGCGCAGGATTTATTGTCATTTTTTCAATTAACTCCAAGTAAGACAAATGTCCGGCTTTGACTAAATTGGTAACACCTAAAGAGAGTGCAGTTTCCAATCCGATAATACCACTCGGCGCTTCGGTAATCGGTTTGCTCTTTTCTTCTGTGCTGTGTGGAGCATGGTCCGTAGCAATGATATCAATAGTATTGTCCTTTAGCCCTTCAATGATTGCCAGTCTATCCTGCTCCGTGCGCAGAGGGGGATTCATTTTTGCTAAAGTGCCATGCGCAATGGCAGCCTCCTCGGTGAGAGAAAAATGATGAGGTGTTGCCTCAGCATGAATACCGGGACAATCTTCTTTCGCTTGACGGACAAGCTCTACACCTTCTTTGGTGCTGATATGCTGAATGTTGATTGTTGCACCGGTTTGCCGTGCAAGTTCCAAATCTCGATAAATCAAGTCAATCTCGGCGCAGCGTGGAGAACCTTCTATATTATAATGAAGTGAACACTTACCGTGGTTAAGTCCATTGTTTGTGATTAATTCCGGATTCTCCTCGTGAAAACTTAACGGGACATTTAACGCTTTTGCCTTTTCCATTGCTGCAATGGTCAAATCTTCATCGAGTAAAGGAATGCCGTCATCGGTAAATCCTACAGCACCACATTTTTTAAGTGTTTCCATATCCGTCAGTTCTTTGCCTGCTAAGTCTTTGGTGATAGAAGCGCAGGTCAAAACATGAATACCGGTTTCTTTGCCACGGTCAATTACATATTGAAGAGTCTCCTCGTTGTCGACGACCGGTTTTGTGTTAGCCATTAACACAACGGTAGTGAAACCGCCCTTAGCAGCTGCCTGCGCACCTGTATAGATATCCTCTTTATGAGTAAAGCCGGGATCGCGGAAGTGCACATGCACATCGACCAGACCAGGTGCAATGATCATATTATCAACATAGATAATTTCCAGATTGTCTTTTTCTTCATCGGTCAAGTCAATGGAAGTAATAAAAGGTTCCATTTTACGAATTTTGTCATTATCGATTAAAATATCGAAAATTCCTTTTCGATTAGATTTGGGGTCGATAACATAACCGTTTTTTATCAAAAGCATGTGGTTCCCCTCCTTCTTGATATTCTATCTACATTTGCTCCGGACATTTGATGCCCAGCAGGTCCAAGGCTTCCTTGAGAATAGTTTTTGTCAATGCCACTAATTTTACTCGTGCATTTCTTAATTTTTCCTCCTCAACATTTACACGGCATGCATTGTAAAAGCGGGAAAACGATTGTGCGACGTCCATAGAAAACCTTGCGACAATAGATGGTTCATATTTTGTGGCAGCATCTATGATTACTTGTGGGAAGCGGCTTAATTCTTTCAATAATGTGACAGCTTCTTCATCGAGCAACAGGCGGTAGTCGATCGGGGTCTGGGTATTGTAATTCACTGAACGCAGAATACTTGCACAACGAACATAGGTATACTGTACATATGGTCCGGTCTCTCCGTCGAAGTTTAACACCTTATCCCATTTAAAGGAAACATCTTTGATTCGCTGATTGTATAAATCATGGAAGATAATGGCACCAATGCTGACGATTTTAGCAACCTCCTCTTTGTTTTCCAAATCGGGATTTTTCTCGGCTATCGTTTCTTTTACCTTTTTGATGGCTTCCAGGAGAATGTCTTCGGCATAGACGATATTGCCGTTTCGGGTAGAAAGCTTTAAACCGTCCAGACTTACCAATCCATAAGGGATATGCACCAGACCGTCCTTTGCCCATTCGTTTCCTAAAAGCTCCGTTACTTTAAATACCTGCGCAAAATGCAGCTTTTGTTCATGGCCGGTTACATAAAGACATTTATCAAAGTTCCATGTAGCTTTACGATAAAAGATTGCCGCCAGATCGCGAGTCGCATAAATGGAGCTGCCGTCTTTTTTCTTAATCAGGCAAGGCGGCATATCGTATGCTTCTAAGTCAACAATTTGTGCGCCCTGGCTTTCAGTTAATAAGTTGGCATCCTGTAAGCGCTTTACCACATCTTCCGTTTTGTCGCGGTAAAAGCTCTCACCAAGAAAATGGTCAAAGCTCATGTCCAGTAATTCATAAGTTCCCATATATTCTTTAAGACTAATGTCGACAAACCATTGCCAGATCTCCAACGCCTCCGTGTTTCCCTGCTCCATTTGAGTAAACCATTCTCTTGCCTGGTCATTTAAAGAGTCATCGGCTTCTGCCTCCTGATGAAATTGTACATAGAGGTGCATTAGCTCTGCGACACCGTTCTTCTCAATCGCTTCCTTATTTCCCCATTTTTTGTAGGCAACGATCAGTTTTCCGAATTGTGTTCCCCAATCACCCAGGTGGTTGATTCGCTCTACCTGATATCCAAGTTTGGTAAAAATCTTATAAAGGGAATTGCCGATAATGGTAGTACGGAGATGGCCGACATGGAAATTTTTCGCAACGTTTGGAGAGGAGTAGTCAATACAAATGGTTTTCCCGCTGCCGAGAGCAGAACCGCCAAAGTTTTTTACATCAATATTGTCCAACATTGACTTTACAAACATTTCTTTGTTTAAGAAAAAGTTGATATAAGCACCTTTTGTTTCCAGTCGGTCAATGATATCCACTTTCTCGATTTTGGCGGCGATATCGGAAGCAATCGCCTGCGGCGGTTTATGCAGAGTTTTCGCCAGCTGGAAACAGGGGAACGCATAGTCGCCCATTTCCTTTTGCGGCGGAATCTCCAAAATTCCTTCCACGAAGGAAGGTTCTAATTCGGCTGCCTGTGAGATAAGTTGGATTATTTTGTTTTTCATGTCTGTTCTCCTTAATGCTATATTTCTTGTTACTGTTTTTTGATTGGAAAAGAAAATCTTACGTTGGTGCCAGATATCAGGTCACCGTTTATCTGTAGTTTTCCGTCTAATTGATAAATGACTTCGTGCAGTCTGTGCAGTCCGGAGCTCCAGCTTGAACGCTCCAGATAATCCTCCGGAATGCCTACGCCGTTGTCATTGACATATACGTCAATCAGCCGGCTGCTGATAAAGATTTTGGCGGTCACCCGGTTGGCATTTGAGTGCTTGAAAATATTGTCAAATACCTCCCGGAGCATTTTGATTAATCGAATGGTGATGACCGGCGGAAGGTTTAGTTCATGCTCGGTACAATCGCAGGAAAAATCAATCATACATTCGGGATGCTCTTTCTGATAACTGCCGATTAGTTTGTTCACCTGATCCCATATTGGCTGTTTTGTGTCAATGTTATAATTAAGGCGCTCCAATACATTTTCCAGAGATTCCAAAATGGACTGTTGGGAGGAATTCACCTCGTTCAGTGTAACCTGGGCACGTCCGATATCCGAGTGTAAAAGCCATTTCAATACATCTAATTTGTTTAGATTAGAAATAAGTTCCTGTTTGATATTCTGGTCCAGCAGCGAGGCATACAGATAATTTTCATAGTCCTCTAGCATCAACATCGTGTAAGGGTGGGTAGCTTTTGGCTCCGGATTATCTTTCTCGATAAATTCAATGGTGTCATCTCCGTCGGCGGTATCCGCTTCACTGTGGCTGCTTCCGACCAAAACCGTGTGAATACATTTGTTGGCTTTGGAGAGCATGGAAACCTGTTCCTTATAAAATTCGATATCCTGCTCCAAATCGGCGATACGTTTTTCAAGACGTTCCTTGGCATCTTTCAAATCCTGAATCTGTAATTCAAGCTGATGTCCCTTTGTCGTTCCGTGGTCACGTTCTCCGGTTAAGGGAGAGAAAACGTTACGGCGGTTGTCGTTGTGATAGGTGTAAAGCTCACGGGTTTTTTCCAGCGTTTCAATCTGTACATCTAACTCGAACAGCTCTGTTTTCAAATTCTGTACCAGTTCCAGATTACTGACATAGGTTTTGTTAAAATAATCCAGCGTTTTGGTGTTGGCTTCCTCTATTATATTGAGTGGGTTAGTATCATTTGTAGGCATATGATTCCTTTCCTGTCTGTGTTCAGGCCTGTGATTCCCCTAAACGGGGTATTTAAAAGTAATAGTCGTCCTTATGTTTTCTGCGTCTTCTGCGCCGATATCGATAGCGGCTGTTTTGCTTGATTTTTCGTTTGATGGCTGTAAATACCGAGAGGACAACAAGAATAGCAATTAACGCAGCCAGTATAATTCCTATGGCAGTCAATACTTTTTTGAGTGACTGCTTCCATTTGCCGTCGTCTTCCTCCGGTTCCTCCTGATTCATCGCAGAGGAAAGAAGAGGAGAGGTACTGTTGATAACGGTAGAGCCGATGACTTCCCCATTGTAGGAGAAAGTAATTTCGCCAAGTGCCCTGTCCTGCGGATGGTCATACAGGCTGATCGACTGTTCAATCTGTGTTGTATCTACGGAACGGCTGAGCAGCAGAGCATAATTTTTATCTACGGTTAAATCAACCATTTCATGGTCCAGACTGGAATAATAATTACTCAGGATATGGTTGGGACTCTCTGCAATGTTTTCTTCCGAATCAAAGGAGAAATCAGACAGAGGATAAAAATAAGAGTAATTATTGTAGCAAAAATTATAGAGTGCTCTAGAGTCGGAATAGCAGTAGCGGGAACCGTCACAATCCATAATCACGCATATAAGCTCTAAGTCGTCTTTCTTGGCAAAGGTGACCAGGGTATTATTTGCTTTGGAGGTATAGCCGGTTTTGCCGCCCTCGCAATATTCGTAATAATAGGGTTCCGCCGGATTAATCATTTTATTACCGTTCCAGAGCGGTCTGGTTTCTTCGGTCAGGTTGGTGGCGGGAACAGTATAGGACAATGTACCGGCCAGCTGGCGAAAGGTTTCGTTTTGCAGTGCGTATTTCGTTATCAGTGCCATATCGTAAGCGGTAGTATAGTGGTCGTCGTCATGCAGTCCGTTCGGGGTGACAAAGTGTGTGTTTTCACAACCGATTTCTGCCGCCTTCTCGTTCATCAAAACGGCAAAGTCCTGAATATTGTCGGCCACCTGTTCCGAGAGCGCATAGGCGCATTCGTTTGCCGACCGGACCATTGTGCCGTAAAACAAATCCCCGATAGTAACCTTTTCTCCGACGTCTAAGCCGATAAGTGTGCTGTCCCGCTCCACGTCCCAGACAGCATTTTCGGATATGGTAATCGTCTGGTTGAAATCCAAATTATGCTCTAAGGCAATCGTTGTCGTCAAAATTTTGGTTATGCTGGCGGGATATTTTTTCTCGCGTGAATTCTTTTCATAAAGAACCTGTCCGGTAGCGGCATCCATAACAATAGCAGCATTGCAGACCAAATCCGGCTCTCTGGTTGGATCGTCCGGATATTCTGTGGTCTCCGGGTGCTCCGTGGTCTCCTCGGTATCCTGGCTCTCATCTGTTGCCCTGACGGGAAGGGGAATGGCGAAAATAAGTAACAATGCCATAAAAACGGCAAGTAATTTTTTCATTTAGTATCTGCTCCTTTAATAAATAAACATAATTATTTTTATTTTATTATATATAAAGAAAGGTGTCAACCAAACGGAAATTAAATTTTGAAAAAAATGGAATATATGTGTATAATGATTGTATGGTTAGGTAATTGCGAAACTTAAATTTTTCAAAGCGTTCGTTGTATAATATAGACAAATCAGCGCAGGCACACTTTCGCTGCTTGTCGCACGTAGTGGTACATAAGGTGCCAAAATACGGCACCTAAGTACCAACGGCTCCAAAGCACCTGCTTATGATATTGTCTATATTATACAACTAAATTTTGAAAAGTAGGAAGTTTCGCAATTACCTAAACGGTTGTAGGATTAGAGAGAGGAGAGGGAAGAGGTATGCGTCTTAGGAATGTACCGGGTTCAAGGGATATGATTGCCGAGAGCCGGTTTACGATAAAAAATGCAGAGGAGCACAGCGGAAAATGGAATCAGGTGTTTGGAAATGACCGTCCGGTCTATGTGGAAATCGGAATGGGAAAAGGACAGTTTATTATGACGCTGGCGGAAAATAATCCCAACATTAATTATGTGGGGATTGAGAAATATTCTTCTGTGCTGGTGAGGGCTATCGAGAAGCAGGAGCAGAAGGATTTACCGAATCTTTATTTTATCCGAATGGAAGCGGAGGATATCGCCGAGGTGTTCGGGCAAGGCGAGGTGGCAGGAATTTATCTGAATTTTTCAGACCCATGGCCAAAAGACCGCCATGCAAAGAGAAGGCTGACGTCAGTGCAGTTTCTGGCGAGATATGAGAAAATTCTGGCAGCAAAAGGGCAGATTGCTTTCAAAACCGATAACCGTGAGCTGTTTGAATTTTCTTTGCAGCAGGTGCAGGAGGCAGAGAACTGGCAGTTATTGAACTACACCTATGACCTTCATCATTCCGAATACGCCGAGGGCAATGTGATGACGGAATATGAAGAGAGATTCGTAGCGAAGGGGAACTGTATATGCAGAATGGCGATTGCCCTGCAATAAGTAAAGTAACCTTTCTTTGATAAAAAGCATACGATAACAATAAGAAAGCTCCTGTGCGGAAGTCATGAAAAAAGCGGATTGTAAGTTTAGTGGAATTCTTTACGAATACAGATGCCGGTATCCGTTTCTGGTGCAGTTTTTTAGGCGAATGGAAACGGTCAGAAGAGAGCTGAACCGGGGGTGTGAAAAGAAGGACCGGTGTTAATTGTATTTCTGTAAGAAATGTGGTATCATGTAAATACTTATCGACACTTGATACTGAAGAGGTATTGATAAATGTATTTTAGACCTTGTATTGATATACATAACGGAAAAGTAAAACAGCTTGTGGGCGGCTCCCTGAGGGATAACGGCAATCTGGCAGAGGAGAATTTTGTTGCTGAGCAGGATGCCGCATTTTATGCGAGGCTCTATAAACAAAGCCGGATTGTGGGCGGCCATATCATTTTGCTTAATCAGGCGGGAAGTGAATACTACGAGCAGGACCGGCAGCAGGCGGAGCTTGCGCTGACCGAGTATCCCGGAGGCCTGCAGATTGGCGGGGGGATTACTCCGGAAAATGCCAAACCGTTTCTGGATATGGGTGCAAGCCATGTGATTGTCACCTCCTATGTATTTCGGGAGGGAAGAGTGGATTATGAGCGTTTGCGAAAACTTCTTGACACCGTGGGGAAAAAACATCTGGTGCTGGATTTAAGCTGTCGGAAGAGAGACGGAAAGTATTATATTGTGACGGACAGGTGGCAGAGGTTTACGGAAGAAATAATATCAGAGGAAACGCTGGCTAAGCTGCGGGAATATGCAGATGAATTTCTGATTCATGCGGTGGACGTGGAGGGCAAAGCAAAAGGCGTGGAGACGGAGCTGGTGGAGCTGCTGGCGGAATATGCAGATATTCCAACCACCTATGCAGGCGGTGTCGGCTCTTACCACGACATTGAGATAATCCGGGAGCTTGGAAAGGGTAAGCTGGATATCACGATAGGAAGTGCATTGGATATTTTTGGCGGCAGCTTAGATTATGACAAGGTCATTCGTATGATGGACGGGCATAGTGAAAATCATCTTGACCGATATTGATTTCATTTGGAAACCGGATATATGGGAAACTATCCGGTGAATAGATTGGACAGAGAGAATGAATACAGAAAGAATTTGGACATGGGTTAAAGACAAGTATGTATATGTGATTACGCTGGGTCTTGCATTAATCATGATGGTTGGTGCATGGTATATCGGTGAGATAGGTCCGTTTGGGGACCGGTGCCTGGTCGTGGTAGACGGTGTACACCAGTATCTTCCGTTTTTTTCCGAATACCAGGAAAAGCTGAAAAACCTTGAGAGCCTGCAGTATAGCTTTGATGTGGGACTGGGCAATAATTTTGTGTCACTGTGGTCATATTATTTATCCAGTCCGCTTAATCTGATTGTTATGCTTTGCAGCAAGAGCCATCTGCCGATGGCATTAAATATCATTATTTCCGTGAAAATCATTCTCGCAGCCCTGTGTTTTGCGTATTTTCTGACACATGCGGGAAAGCGGCCGGAGAAAAATCCCGGAATAATTGCTTTTTCATTGTTTTATGCTTTTAGCAGCTTTGTCGTAGGGTATTATTGGAATTTGATGTGGCTGGACAGCATTTTCATTTTTCCGATTATCATTCTCGGCATGGAGAAAATGTTTACGGAGAATAACAGCCGCATTTATATATTGGCATTGTTTTACAGCATGGTCTGTAACTATTATATCAGCTTTATTATCTGCCTGTTTTTGATTTTGTGGTTTTTTACTTTTCCTTTTCATGACATTAAACGCTTTGTGATGAGGGGAATAAAGTTTGCCGTGGCGTCGCTGACGGCCGCCATGCTTGCTGCCGTGGTTTTGCTTCCGGCATATCTGGGAATTATGACAACGGCGTCTGCCGAGTTTGGATTGCCGGAATGGAAGTTTTATGGTTCGTTTGCAGACACGCTGCGCTCTCAGCTGTTTTGCTCGGAGGTGATGACAAATCAGGTGGGGGACGGAGGGACTAATCTGTATTGCGGCATTTTTACTGTGCTGCTGGCCTTTATGTTTTTCTTTGTCTGGGATATTGCGCTGGCGAAGAAGATAAAATACGGCATTTTGCTGGTTTTATTGGTGGTGAGCTTCAACAACCAGCTGTTAAATTATATTTGGCATGGGTTTCACAATCAGTATGGGATTCCTAACCGATTTGCCTTTTTGTATATCTTTATTTTACTGATTATGGCTTATGAGGTATATTTGAAGAGGGACAAATTGCGTATGTGGATGGTGATAATTGCTTATACGATCAGTATGCTGTTTGTCATATTTTGTTATTACCATGCGGAAGTGGTCTATGAAAATAAAACGTATATAGCAACGGGGCTGCTACTGACGGCCTACCTGGTTTTATTTGTTCTGTATTGTAAATGGAACCGGGCAAAAAACGGAATCGCATACGTGCTGGTGGTAACAGCGGTTTTTGAGATGGCGGTCAACGGCTGGTTTGGATTTAAGCAGGTGGGAAGCTCCGAGCCGGACTATTATTACGGTGGTACGGATACGTTCGAGGCGCTTAAGGCCAAGGTGGAAGAAGGCGAGACGGACTGGTGCCGTTCGGATATATTGGAGCCGCTTTTTGTGGACGAGGCGACGTGGTATAATTTGAAGAGTGTGGGAATTTTTGGGTCGACTGTGCGGGGTGAGCTGGTTGATGTGATGAATGATTTGGGATTTTATACGGGGGCCAATGAATACCTGTATTACGGTGCGACGCCGTTTACGAATGCTTTGCTGGGCGTGAAATATGTATATACCAGGGACGGAGATTTTGTCAATGTGGATATGAATCATTTTTCCAGTGAAGATAATGTGTCCGTTTATCAAAATCCATATGCCCTGCCGTTGGGATATATGGTCAAAGAGGATATCTTGTATTTTGATACGGAGGATAACGGACCGTTTACCGTGCAAAATGAGCTTAGCGGGGCATTAACGGGAATTGAACCGATTTTTACGTCCATTCAGGAGGATATGCAGCCGGAGACTTACGGAACGAATCTGGACGTAACGCTAAGAGACAGCAATAACATTGATTATAAGAATGCCAATGGCAGTGCCAGAGCAGATATGGTCTATACGGTTCCGTATGATATGGATTTGTATGTGAGCTGTCAGGGAAGTAATGTAAATAAAATCGCACTGTTAGTCGGCGGGAATGAGGTTGCCTATGACCGTTACCAGAGCCAGCTGTTCCATGTAGGCGAGGTAACTGCCGGACAGACAGTAGATATTCAGTTTATTTTAAATGACGGTGAGGATATGGACGGCAGCCTCTATTGCTATCCTATGCAATATGAAAAGGAACAGTTTTTGACAGCGTATGATATATTGAGCGCACAGGGAATGACGGTGACGGATTACAGCTCCAGAAGCATTGAGGGAACTGTTTCGGTACAGGAAGATGGAGTATTTATGACCTCCGTTCCCTATGATGAGGGCTGGACCGTTTATGCAAACGGGCAAAAGCTTGAGGCACAGATGATACTATCCGCATTTCTAGGGGTGGAGCTGCCTGCAGGAGAATATGATATTAAGATGGTTTATCACTGTCCGGGGCTGCTGGCAGGGGGTGTTATTACCCTGATGGGGATATGCTGTTTTTTGTTCATCTATAAAATAGAAAAAAAATCACGAAAACGGGAGGAAAACACATATGGCGAAAAATGAGAGAAACACGGGGCTGAGAATTGTCTATTTTCTGTTGATTGCAATGCTGATTGTGGTAGTTATTGTGGGGGACCTTGTTGTGTTTAAAGAAGTGGACGCCACGGCTTCTGCAGATTCACTGAAGGCAATGCTGATGGCAGCATCGATTATTGAAATTATTCTGGCCATTATTTTAAGTGTAGTGATGTCCAAATTCGTGGCGGACGAGGAGAAGGTTTCTCTCGTGAAGAGTGATAAATATAAAAAGTTATTTTTGAATCTGCCGGTTGGATTTGCACAGGCGCAGATATTGAGAGATGCACAGTCGGGGCATAATATGGGTTACCGGATAACGGATGCGAATGAAACGTTCGGAAAGTATTTTAACCTGAATATTTCCGACTATTACGGAAAAGTGATTTCTGAAAGTCCGGTGGAGGTGCTTCAGAATATTAACGCATGGTTTGAGGCTTACAATAATTCCGGGACTAAGCTCGGAGAGCTTCTAGCCGTGGAGATTACAATGGAGAATCTGGAGAAAGTATTCAATACGGTAATGTATAAATCAGAAAATGATTATATCAATATGGTGGTTATCGATATTACCGAACAGAAAGAGACAGAGAATAAATTATCGTCGGCAATTAAAGATGCCAATGCGGCATATAAGACACAGTCGGAATTTCTTGCCAATATGTCCCATGAAATCCGGACACCGATTAACGGAATTTTGGGTATGCTGCAGTTGACATTAATGGCGGACGATTTGCAGGCGGATTACCGCGACAATTTAACCACAGCTAAAAATTGTGCGGATTCTTTACTGAGGCTTATCAATGATATTCTGGATATCTCAAAATTAGAGGCAGGAAAATATAATCTCCGCGAGGAGAATTTTGATATCAAAGCCGTGATTGAGGAAACGGTGGCTGCGCAGGTGCCGTTGGCCAGAGATAAAGGTCTGGACTTGGATTGTACGTTTGGCAGTGATCTCCCGGCATTGGTCAAGGGTGACGGACAGCGTATACAGCAGGTTTTAAACTGCCTGCTTTCTAATGCGATTAAGTTTACGAATGACGGTGGCGTCCGTGTGAAGGTGGCGCATTTGGACGACACATCAGATACGGTGAAGCTCCGCATTGCCGTTGTGGATTCCGGTATCGGTATTGCCGAAGAGGACCGGAATAAGCTCTTTGTCCGTTTTTCACAGGTAGATGCTTCGGATACCCGCAAGTACGGCGGCTCCGGTTTGGGATTGGTTATCACGAAGCAGATTGTAGAGCTTATGGGAGGAAATATATCCGTGCAGAGTAAGGAGGGGCTTGGCTCAACATTTATTGTAGAGGTTCCGCTCAAGTTGATTAAACCGGCGGAGGGTTCCGGAAATGCGGCCAGTGCACAGGAAGATGATCCAGCGGTATTTTCTCTTGCAGGCCATTCCCGTGCAAGGATTCTGGTGGCAGAGGACGAGCCAGTCAATCAACAGGTAATCGGAAAACTGTTGGGTATGGCAGGTTATTCCTATGATATTGCAGAGAACGGGGAGAAAGCGGTTGAGCTGTTTAAACAAAAGGAATATCAGGTCGCACTGTTTGATGTGCAGATGCCTGTGATGGACGGTCTGGCGGCTACTCAGGAGATTCGTGCGATTGAGCTTCAGGAGAACAGGAAACGCCTGCCGATTATTGCGGTAACGGCCAGGGCAATGTTCGGGGACAAAGAGCGGATATTAGAGGCAAAATTAGACGACTATATTGCGAAGCCGTACAATCTCAATGATGTCGTGGAAATTCTGAATAAGTACGTGGAGAAAGCGGAATAAAAAACGTTGCTAAATGAGAGTATGGTTAAAAGAGATTCTGAATCGAAATTCAGGGTCTCTTTTTGTCTGTCTAAAAATTCGTCTAAAATCTTCTGAAAAAATGTTCAAAATTCCTTATATTACATTCAAAAAAATTCATATTTTTTAACGAAAAAAGTTTATTTTGATAAGTCATTCATAATCGTAGACAACGGAAAAAACGGGAGATATAATGGCAAAACACAAGCACAGGAAAGGAGGAGACAAATGTCGGAATGGATAACGGCCGGTGCCGTGGTGTTTATTCTTTTGAGAGCAGTTTATACAGATGTGAAGGAGGAAAAAATTGAAAACCGTCTAATGGCAGCGGGATTTGCCGTGGGTTTGGTAACCGCTTATTTAATTGGTGGACCGGACAGGCTGGCGGTGAGTGTCCGGCAGGCTTTGCTGGTCATGCTGTCGATGTTTATCCTGTTCGCAGTCAAAGGATTAGGTGCGGGGGACGTCAAACTTTTTGGCGTGTTGGCCACATTTATGCCAGAGGATATTTTATCTGTCATTATCGTTTCTTTTTTGTCGGCGGCTGCATTTATCGCCGTGCGGATGCTTGTGCGGTTTTGCCAAAGGAGGACCATGTACAAAAAAGGAGAAGCTTTGCATTTTTCCGTGCCGATAGCTGTGGGAGCTGTTTTGGTATGGCTGGCGGAACAGATATGAAAGGGGGAGGATATGCAGGCAGTACGGATTGGAATTATAGACGGCGAAAAGGAATATGCGGAAGCCTTGGCAGCCCGCCTTGGCAGGCTTGGAGAAGGGAGATGGAAATTAGCAGCGTTTACGAATCGAAGTGCACTGGAGATGTATCTGCAGCATAAGAAGCTTGATTTGCTGGCGGGAACAGACTTACGGGAATTGAAGCTGTTCGGAGAGCTGTATCAGGGACTTGCTCTTCTATGGCTGGCGGAAAAGCAGGATAATGTTCAGAAAAAGGGAAACAAATTTGTTGTAGTAAACCGGTATCAGAGTGTACAGGTTATCGGAAAAGTTATTCAGAATATGGCAGTGCAGCTTCAGGCTTTGGCAGAGACACAAAAACCGCTGGCTGCGGTGTACTCTCCTGTGGGGCGGTGTGGAAAAACGACGCTGGCATTGCAAATTGTGCAAAAAGACAGCTATGGCCAATGGCTTTATATCGGGCTGGAGGATTACAGCTCCTTTGGATACAGGCAGAATCCGGAGTTAAACGGAGAAGTCATCGTTCCGGCAGATGAATTTTTGTTTTATTTGAAGGAGCGTCAGAAGGAGAAGGTGCTGTCGTTTATGGAGCGGGACAGAAGGATTATCGGTTCTGCGCAGTCTGTGTTTGATACGAAGCAGATAGAGCGGGAAGATGTGGTGTGGCTTCGGAATGTTTTTCAGGACAGTGAGCTTAGCGGAGCAATCTTGGATATCGGTACCGGAGTATTATGGGATTATGAAATTTTCACCCTGTTTGATTATATTATGGTCCCTTATCTCAAGGAAGAGAGCGCAATGCGGAAAAGAGAGCATTTTGAATGGCTGCTGGAAGTGTATGGGATAGAAGAAATCAAGGAGAGAATGTGGTTTATCGATATGGGTGATGCAGAGGAGATTAACAGGAAGATAACGGAGATTTTTGGAGGAGGAAGTTAGTGGAGAGAAATCTGGAGCAGCAAAAGGAACAATTACAGAAAAGCCTGCTGGAAAAGTTTAATCTGAGCCAGCAGCTGGAAGACGAGGAAATTTGCGAATGTATTGAGGAGGCGGTAGTAGAGCATAGCCGAAACACCTATTTAAGTGTCAGCGAAAAACAGCAGATGAAAAGAGAGTTGTTTAATGCACTTCGCCGCTTAGATGTTCTTTCCGTTTTTCTGGAAGATGAGGAAATTTCCGAGATTATGATTAACGGAGCGCAGCATATTTTTATCGAAAAGCAGGGTGTTTTATCCGAAGCGAGGGAAGTGTTTGCCGGTGAGGAACGGCTGCGCAGTGTTATCCAGCAGATTGTCAGCAGTTGTAACCGGATTGTCAACGAAACGGTTCCCATTGTAGACGCCAGACTGGCAGACGGTTCCCGGGTAAATGTGGTTTTGCCGCCGGTGGCATTGGACGGTGCCGTGATGACCATTCGCAAATTTCCAAAGGAATTTTTTACAATGGAAAAATTAATTGAGATGGGTTCTATTACGAAGGAAGCGGCGGAATTTCTAAAGTGTCTGGTGCGGGCAGGATATAATATTTTTATCAGCGGGGGAACGGGAAGCGGGAAAACAACTTTTTTGAATGTACTGAGTAATTATATACCCGATAATGAGAGAGTGATTACGATTGAGGATTCTGCCGAATTGCAGATAAAGGGTATTCCTAATCTGGTGCGGCTGGAAACGCGCAATGCAAATGTGGAAGGTGAGAATGCCATTACCATGTCACAATTGATTAAAGCGGCACTGCGGATGCGTCCGGATCGGATTATTGTCGGGGAGGTACGTGACGTGGCGGCGATGGACATGGCAAACAGTATGTTGACCGGGCATGACGGTAGTATCAGTACAGGTCATGGGAATTCTGCAAGAGAGATGATGATAAGGCTGGAAACGATGATTTTGATGGGATATGATATGCCGGTTCTGGCAATCCGCCAGCAGCTGGCTGCGGCAATTGATATTGTTGTACATCTGGGAAGGCTTAGGGATCATAGCCGCAGGGTATTGGAGATCAGCGAAATTATTGGAGTGAAGAAAGGAGAAATCGAGATGAATACATTATTTCAGTTTAAGGAGTATACGGCGGAGCAGGGAAAAGTAGTAGGTGCTTTGGAGCGCATCGGGGAATTAATCCACAAGCAGAAGCTGATACAGAACAGATGGGAGGAGGTTAAACGTGAAAAAGAACAATGAGGCAGCAAAAGATTATAATCAATATCGTTTTACATACAGAGACTGGATAGAGTATGTACTGCGGATTGCCATAAAGGGAGCGGTAATCTGTTATCTGTTCTATGATTCCGGCAAAGCATTTTTTCTGCTGATACCGTTTGCCGTTTTTGACTACCGGATGCTGAGAGCGAAGAAGCTGGAAGAACAAAAGAGAAACCTGACGCAGCAGTTTAAGTCCATGATTGAGTCGCTGATGAATTCTCTTGGAGCCGGTTATGCTTTGGAGGGTGCTTTCGAGGCGTCAAAAAGGGATCTGGCTTTGGTTTATGACAGTAATGCCGTTATATTTGACGAATTGGAGCGAATTTTGACCGGAGTTAAAATGAATGTTCCGCTGGAAAGGCTGCTTCAGGACTTTGGCAGACGAAGCGGTATTGATGATATACAGGATTTTTCCAACGTGGTAGCAGCGGCAAAAAAGAGCGGAGGGAACCTGATACGGATTATCCAGAAAACAGTAAATTGTATCAGTGATAAGATTGCTGTGGAGGAGGAGATACAAACACTTATCGCAGCCAAAAAGCTGGAAAAAAGCATTATGACAATAATGCCTTATGGAATCATTTTTTACCTGCGGATAGGAAACGGAGCATTTTTTGATGTGCTGTATCACAATACTCTGGGGATATTATTAATGACATTTTTTCTGCTATTGATTTACGTGGCCGATTTGTGGGCTTCAAAGATTATGGAGATACCGGTATGAGAGTGGTAAATGGAATAATCTATATCGTCCTGTCTGTGTGGTTTATTTTATGGGTGGCGGCACAGAGGAAAAAAGACTGCCAATGGAAATGTCATATGTTGTTGAAACGCAGGCAAATCTCGATAATGATAATTTTAACTGTGGTTAACACAATCAGCTTTGCCATGACGTTTGGACATCAGCAGACGGGTATCATCATTGAGCGGGCAGATTATGGAGGGACGGAAAAACAGGTCGGAATTTGTTTGCAAATGGAGGATTCTACAGAGGAGATACAACTGGCAGTCCAACCGGTTCAGCTTACCACAGAAGAATGCCGTCAGCGCATGCAGCAGGCCTTTGCTTACATAGATGACCATTTAAAGGGTGAGAATGCCTCATTGCAGAGAGTGGAAAGCAATTTGAATTTCACTTTTGATAATCAGTGTTATCCCTTTGACGTAGAATTCTATCCGGAGCACTATGCACTGATTGACAGTGACGGTAATGTGAGCAGCCAAAGGGAAGAACTGGCAGCACTGGAATATTCCGAGCAGGAAATGGAGCAGGGAATCACCACAAGCGTTACCGTGGTTTTATGCTATGGACAGCAAAGAAAAGAGAAACGCTATGAGGTGACGATTTTTCCGAAGACGGAAAGCAATGAGCAAAAGCAGTTTAGCGAAGCACAGGAGCAATTGCAGCAGGCGGAGGAAAACAGCCGCTTTTCAGAGCAGTTGGAGCTGCCGCTGCAACTGGGCAGTGTTCAAATCACCAAAACAGATGATGACAAAATTACACCTGTGCATGTCCTGTTGTTTGGATTTCTTCTTGGCGGATTATTGCTGCTTAGAGAGAAGGAGGAGGAACAGAGAAAAAAGCGATATCGGTTGGAGCAGTTAAAAAGGAGTTACCCATGGTTTGTCAATGAGCTGGTATTGCTGCTGGGGGCAGGTATGCAGGTGAAAAACATTTTTGCTCTCCTGATTAAAGAGGACAGGGAAAATGATTACCGCAGCATACTGATTGCTGAATTGCGGCAGACACAGCAGAGTATAGAGCTTGGAATGGCGGAGGAGCAGGCGTATTACCGGCTGGGAAGGCGGCTTCAGCTTCCCTGCTATATCAAGCTGATGACTCTGCTGGAGCAGAATGTCAAAAGAGGGATTAAGGGTTTGACTGCGGTATTTGAGCAGGAGGAAATGAATGCTTTGGAAGAGCGCAAAAATATTGCCCGGAAATATGGGGAAGAGGCCGGGACAAAGCTTTTGGGACCGATGACGCTTTTACTGCTGATTGTTATGCTGATTATTATGATTCCGGCATTTATGAGCTTTTAGGAGAGTCATGAGCAAAACTCATTATTGTACAACGGACAGTTGAGAAAACAGAGTTTTGCTTATGACTAAGCTTTAGCGGAGAAAGGAGGTGAGGCTTATGGGCTGGATAAAAAATATATGGACAGATTTCTGGCGGGACGAGTCCGGTATGGGTGTCGTGGAAATTATTTTGATTATCGTAGTGCTTATTGCCATGGTAGTCATTTTCAAGGAACAGATTACCGATTTAGTCAACGGTATTTGGGAGTCCATTAACGGCAGTGCCAAAAAAATCTATTCATAGCAGGTAACTAATTGACGAGGATGCTTTAGATTTCAGCAAGGTAAGGAGGTATACTATGAGCAACAGAGGCCAGACTACTGTGTTTTTTTCACTGATGATCAGCGTTTTGCTGTTATTAACCTTTACTGCACTGGAGGTGGCGAGAATACGCATGAGCCGTGTAAAAGCAATGGCCAGCGTTCATAGTATGCGCTCCAATGTCATGGCAGATTATAATCGGGAATTATTTGAGCGGTATCATCTGCTTTTTATGGACCCGACCTATGGGACCGAAAGCTATGCGGCATTAGAGGAAAAGATGGCGGATTATCTGGAGGTAACGTTAAATGGAGAGTCTGCGGAATCGGGAATTTATCAATTTTCTATCAAAGATGTGGCTGTGGTGGAATCACAAAATATATTAGATGGGGAAATGCAGCAGGTAAAGAAGCAAGTTGCGGATTACGAAAAGACGGCAGGTATCGTAAATCATGTATCGGAATTATTCCAAAAGGAAAAACAGGGAACAGATGATATTTCAAGTGCAGTTGCAGAGACGGAAACGAACGGTGTGGAGATGGAGCTGCCAAAGGAGGACGGCAATGCGCTGCCAGATGCAGACAGTGCCGCAGACGAGGAAAAGGAAAACACTGTGGAAGTACAGGACCCGCGTAAGCAGTTGGAGGAGGCACTGAAATTCGGTATTTTGGAATTTGTCCTTCCGGGAAACACCATTTCAAAAGAGGAGTACAACCTTCACGAAGCACCGTCCGCAAAATACAGCGAACAATATACAGAAGAAATTCTGCCGGATTTTCAGGATATTTCGATATTTAAAAAATATCTGACACAACAGACGGAAGCGGATTATGGTGGAGTGACACAGCGGGCTGCATATGTAGACTATGTCAACAATCAGTTTTCTAATATTGTAGACAGGCGGCAGGGTTCGGCTTTAGATGGTGAGGTAGAGTATATTCTGAAAGGGAGGTCAAGTGATTATGAGAATTTGGAGGCAGTGGTTCATGAGATTGTGTCTATGCGTCTGCCAGTAAATTATGCTTATCTGCTGACGGATACAGAGAAGAAGAGCGAGGCACTGACTATGGCTGCGGCTATATGTACGGCATCAGGAACCACTCCGTTAATCGAGGTGGTAAAATATCTGCTGCTGGGCTGCTGGTCATATGGCGAAACACTATATGAAGTAAGACAGCTTTTATCAGGAGAACAGATTGCTTATATCAAGACTGCGGCAGGCTGGCAGACCGATTTAAAAACGCTTGCCGGAACCGGTACTGGTCAGAAGGTTACGGACGGCTTAAGCTACAGGGATTATTTACAGCTTCTTCTGGCTAAACGCAGCGGCAGCCGATTGAATATGTGTTATGCCAGAATGTTGGATATCATGCAGGAAAACATTAGGCAGACTGATTCGGATTTTCGGATTTCCGATTGTGTAGGAGGCATGACGATGCAGGGAGAAGTAGAAGTAAATGAGGTTTACCTCAAAGGGACTGCACAGGATATCTATCAATTTTATTTTGAGGAGGAGTTCTCCTATTAGTATATCTCTTTATAAACTCTTATATATAGTAGACCCAAAAATCAAGAGATCATATCAAAAACCCAAATAATTTTTAAGTACGAACACTATTATATATGAGAGTTTTTAAAGGGATATACAAAAACAGTACAGTGGAACAAAAGATGAGTAAAATAGTGAAAATGGAAGGGGTAGATGAAAATGAGAAATAGAGGTTCCGCCACTGTGGAGGCTTGTCTGGTGATACCATTATTTTTGTTTTTTATGCTGGCCGTGAGTAAGCTGATGATGATATTGTTTGCCGAAGCACACATTCATCAAGGTCTGATAGAGGCAGCGGAGTATACAGCGCAATACGGTTATCTGGAGAGCTGCCTGTTAAAGAATTCGACGCAGGCAACGCAGTCTGTCGTGAACACGGCTATTCTGGTCAAACGGTTCCAGGATTGTATAGGAGAGGATTTTTATGTTGAAAAGACTATACAGGGTGGGAGGCATGGCATTTTGCTCACGGTTAGCAGCGAAGAAGCAGATGATACAATTTATGTTGTACAAGCCTCCTATGCGGCGGAAATAACGATTCCGATGCTGGGAAGATATCAGATGAGCTTAAACGATTGTGTAAAGAAAAAGGCGTTTGTCGGCTATAACGACAGCGGGACAGGACAGGAGGATATCTATGTGTATGTGACGCCGAACAGGGAGGCTTATCACAAGCGGAGAGACTGCAGTCATCTGTCGATACGTGTCAACCGGTTGGACAGCACAAGGAAAGGCGGTTATGAGGCCTGCAGCTTTTGCGGCAAAGAAGATAATGATGAAGGTGTTATATATGTGTCCCAGACCGGAGGTGTTTATCATTATCGGGCGGGGTGCAGTGGATTGAAGCGAACAGTGAGCAGAGTAAGGCTGAGTGAAACCGGAGGTCTGCCTGCCTGTCAGCGGTGCGGAGGGTAAAATGAGGAAAAACAGAGGAAGCATGATTATTGAAATAACAATATTAATTTCGGTCTTTATGGGAGTGTTCTTTTTATACATTACCTTTTTCCTGTTTCTGATTTACAGTGCCGGACAAATGGAGCAGGTAGTGGAGTATCTGTACAGTGAAGCTGAAGAAGAGCCGGATATGGAGAGACCGGTTAATGTGCAGATACATAAGCAGGGGGATATAAGAACGGCGTGGTTTGAAGACCCGGATTCCCGGTTTCTGATCCGCACCGAGTATAGGAGATGGACGAAAGACCCTGTGGAGAATATAAGGAGGTGGCAGCTTGCAGTCAGTTTGGTTTCACAAGGAGGGAATGAAACGCTACATGATAGCGGTCAATGAAGAGATAGAGGAGGACAGTTACCGCAGCCGGTTAATGCAATATCATTCGGTTCCGTATTTTATGCCATATGAATTACGGGTGTTAGACGGAAGGCAGATGAGATATTATCTCTTGCCGTATCACACGATATTAAAGACAGTAATGGAGCATATTTCTTTTACAACGGACAAGCTGGTCAATATACTTTTGTCTATTGTCGGAGTGATGGAAACGGTGGAAAATTATCTGCTGGATTTTGACGGAATCGTGTGGAAGGCGGACAGAATCAGTGTGGAGGTTAATTCCGGAGAGCTGGTGTTTTGTTATAATCCAGAGACTTGTCCGGAGAACGGAAGTTTAAAAGAACTGCTTTCGGAACTGTTGCAGGCAATAGGAAAGAGAGATGAGCAAACGGTTTTGTTGCTGCTTCAGTTTTATAATCTTGTAACGGAGCCGGATTGCACTTTAGAGCAGTTAATACGGTTTAGGGAAGAGCGGTTGAAAATGCCGGCAGGCAAAAGGGAAGTGCCGGAGCAAACGGATATTTCTGAGGAGGTATCTGCGGACACGGAAGACACGGAAAACACAGAGGCAAAAGAGCAAAAGAGTTTGCCGGTTTCCATTGTCAGGGGTCTGTTCTTTATCTTTTTGTGTGTTAATTTTCTCTTGATCGCATGCCTGCTGCTGAATATATTGACGTATGATTATATAAGTTATCTGTTCTGTGGTCTTGCAGCATTGATATTGGTGACAGTCATTTATATGTCTCTCACAAGAGACGAGAGTCCGGAGGATATCATGCAGGCATACTTTCAGGAAAACGGTTTTCCGGAAAATAATATGGAGGATATCAGACAAAGAGAAAATGCTGAACCGGTAGAGCCTGTACTGTATGGGGAAACAACCCTGTTGAATACCATTGAGCAGTCGGAGGTAAATAATGCCGTTGTTGAGGAGGATACGCCAGAGGAGCTGTGTCTGATGCCGATGAGAGAGGAGGAGGGGGAACCTATCCGCATGTATAAGGAGAGTGTTGTGCTGGGGTGTATGCCGGAAGGATGCGATTACATTTTGGCGGGTAAAGGTGTCAGCCGCATGCATGCCAAGCTGATAAAAAGAGAGGGGGAATTATATGTTCTCGATTTAAACTCCACCAACGGTACCTATCTCAATGGGGAATGTCTTGACAACGGAGAGACATATGTGTTGGAAAAAGGAGATGTTATCAGCTTTTCCACAGTTGAATTTTATGTTGCTCAGTATGGCTACTTATAAAATGTTTTATTTTAAGTTGTAAAATCTGCTGTTTTCCGCTATACTTAATATAAGTGCGTGAAAAGAGGTGAAGCATTACGAAGATTAATATTTATTACGGTGGAAGAGGGATTATGGAAGACCCGACTATCTATGTTTTGAATAAAATGACAGAGGTGTTGAAGGAGCTTCGGGTTGAAGTTGTCCGATATAACATTTTTGAAGATAAAAATGCAATTGCCACGCTGCCGGCAACGCTTAAGGAAGCGGACGGCGTGGTTTTGGCAACAACGGTGGAATGGTTTGGAATCGGCGGTTATATGCAGCAGTTTCTGGATATGTGCTGGCTGTATGGGGATAAGCAGGAGCTGATTGGCAAATATATGCTGCCCGTGGTTATGGCTACAACCTATGGAGAGTGGGATGCATCGCTTAATCTGATAAAGGCATGGGAAATTTTAGGAGGTACTCCGATTACCGGACTGGTTGCCTATGTGGAAAATCCCGACGAGTTTGAACAGAATGAAAGCTACAGTCAGATCATAGAGAAGAAGGCAGAATCGTTATACCGCACGATTCATCAGAAAATACAGAATCTGCCTACGAGCAGTCTGGCGATAAAGACGAATTTATTAAAGACAAAGACGATTGAGCTGACACCGCAGGAGAGCGAACAGCTTTCCAAGTTTGTCAGCAACGAAACCTATGTTAAGCAGCAGAAGGAAGATATCGAGGAGTTATCGGCAATTTTTAAGAAAATGCTTAATACGGACCAGGAAGAGGACAGTGATAACAATGGCAATTTGGAAACCGGCCGTAAGAACGGTAAGAAGGTATCTGCAAAGGGAGCAGATACGCAAGGCAAGGGCAGCAGGTCCCATACCGATAATGATAAGTACATTTCTGCTTTTGTCAGTCATTATCAGCCGGATTCGGAATTCTCGGCATCTTATGCCGTAATTATTTCGGACCAGAACAAAACTTTGCATATAGAGGCAATACCTGAGAATATAAAGTGTTTTTATGCAGCAACCGATGAAGCAGATGTGATTTTAAGGACGACGACTGCTGTATTGGACAAGATACTGGAAGGCAAGAACACATTCCAGAAGGGATTTATGGCCGGAGCGATTTCTGCAAAAGGTAATTTTAAGATACTTCGTATGCTGGATACCATTTTTCCGTTTTCACAGGGATAAAGAAGTTTGACAGAGTAAGATGGGATGTGAAGAAATATGTCATATATGGCTCTATATCGTAAGTGGAGGCCAGATGAATTTGAAGAGGTCAAGGGACAGGAGCACGTGGTAACCACGCTGAAAAATCAGATTACCCATGACCGGGTGGGTCATGCGTATTTGTTTTGCGGAACCCGTGGTACAGGAAAGACCACAGTGGCAAAGCTGTTTGCTAAGGCAGTGAATTGCGAGCATCCCTTAGAGGACGGAAGCCCTTGTAATGAATGTGCAATTTGTAAGGCGATTAGTGCTGGTAATTCGCTAAATGTGATGGAGATCGATGCGGCTTCCAACAACGGCGTGGATAATATCCGTGATATCCGTCAGGAGGTACAATACTCGCCGACAGAAGGCAAATACAAAGTCTATATTATCGACGAAGCACATATGCTTTCATCGGGAGCGTTTAATGCACTTCTCAAAACTTTGGAGGAGCCGCCGTCATATGTTATTTTTATTTTGGCGACTACCGAGGTGCATAAGATACCGATTACCATTTGTTCCCGCTGCCAGCGTTATGATTTTCGGAGGATAAGCTTAGAGACGATATATAAGCGTCTGGCAGATTTGCTGGAGAGAGAAAATGTAAGTGCAGAGGAGAAGGCAATCCGTTATGTGGCAAAGGTGGCGGACGGTTCAATGCGTGATGCTCTAAGTCTTTTAGACCAGTGTATATCCTTTTATCTTGGTCAGACTCTCACCTATGAGAAAGTGTTAGAGGTGCTGGGTGCAGTAGATGTAGAGGTGTTTAATCGCCTTATCTGCCATGTGGCGGCGAATGATACGATGAAGGCACTTGAGGTTGTGGACGAGATTGTCTGGCAGGGACGGGAGCTTTCACAGTTTGTAGCCGATTTTATCTGGTATATGCGCAATCTTTTGCTGATTAAGACCTCGGACCACGTAAATGACCAGCTGGACATTTCTGCTGACAATCTGGAGAGCATGAAACAGGCTGCCGGTCAGGTGGAGTTGGAATCGTTAATGCGTTATATCCGTGTTTTTTCGGAGATGTCCAACCAGATTCGATATGCGACCCAGAAACGGGTGACTTTAGAGCTTGCCGTGATTAAACTGACAACTCCGCAGATGGAGACGGATATGGAATCGGTGCTGGACCGTATTCGTATACTGGAAAACAAAATCGAAGAAGGCGCCTTCACAATAAGCGAGGAGCGGCTTGCGGAGCTGGTCAAGGGGCGTGATATTGCAGAGGGGGGCAGACCTGCGGATAGTGCGAAAGAGGAGCAGGAGCCTGCGGTCGAGCGGGAGCAGATAATCCAACAGGCATTGACTCCTGCGGAGCGTGAGGATATCAAAAATATTATGGACTGTATCCGGCGGATTTTGTCTGAGGAAGAGCTTCGCCGGCAGCTGGGTATTACGACGGCAAATTATTTACAGCTGGCAAGTATTAACATCGGCTCAGATAAGAAATCGCTGGTGCTTACTTTTGAGGAGCAGGGAAACGGTGTTCTGGCATATAAACAGTTTTCTTCCTCCGACAAAAAGCATATGCAGGATTTGAAGGACTTATTGGGACAGCTTACCGGCAAACAGGTGGAGATAACCAGCCAGCTGAAATCTTCGCTTGTTGAGTCGGATATAGGAAGCATTAATTTATCCAAGGTTAAATTTGAGGGACTGAGAATAGAATAAAGTATAGGAGGATATTCAATAATGGCAAAACGTGGTGGATTTCCGGGAGGCATGCCCGGTAATATGAATAATCTGATGAAGCAGGCTCAGAGAATGCAAAAGCAGATGGAGGAGCAGGCAAAAGCATTGGAGGAAAAAACCTATGAGGCTTCTGCCGGCGGCGGAGTGGTGAAGGTTACCATTTCTGGAAAAAAAGAGATACAGCAGGTTCATTTGGACCCGGAGGTGGTAGACCCTGATGATATTGAGATGCTGGAAGATTTAATTATGGCGGCAACGAATGAAGCGATTCGCATGCAAGACGAAGACCAAAATGAGCAGATGTCCAAAATTACCGGCAATATGGGTGGATTAGGAGGACTTCCGTTCTAATGGATTTGTACAGCGAACAGGTAAACCGCTTGGTGGAAGAATTGGGAAGACTGCCGGGAATAGGAAGCAAATCCGCTCAGCGGCTGGCATATCATATTATTAATATGCCTCTTGATCAGGTAAAGGCATTATCCGATTCGATTATTACCGCTAAGGAGAATGTCAGATACTGTAAGGAATGTTTTACGCTTACCGACAGGGAGATTTGTCCCATTTGTGCTTCCCATAGCCGCAACAAAAAGGTGATTATGGTAGTGGAGACCCCCAGGGACCTGGCAGCCTATGAGCGCACGGGTAAATATGACGGCGTCTATCATGTGCTGCATGGAGCGATTTCTCCCAAGCTTGGTATAGGGCAGGACGATATTAAATTAAAAGAGTTGATTGTGCGTCTCCGGGAGGATGTCGACGAGTTGATTATCGCTACCAATTCCGGAGTGGAGGGTGAGATTACCGCCATGTATATCAGTAAGCTGGTAAAGCCTACCGGGATTAAAGTATCCAGAATAGCTTCGGGAATTCCCGTAGGCGGTGATCTGGAATGTATTGATGAAGTTACCCTTCTTCGTGCTTTAGAGGGAAGGGTGTGCTTATAGCATCTGCCGGAATGATTTCCGATAACGGAGCTGCAGGCCGGCATATGCGCAAAAATGGTTACAAACAGAAAGGAAGGAATGCGTATGAAAAGAATAGGTATGTTGACAAGTGGCGGAGATTGCCAGGCATTAAATGCAACAATGAGGGGTGTTGTAAAGGGTTTGTGTAATCAGTACAAAGAGGTTGAAATTTATGGTTTCCTTGAGGGATACAAAGGCTTAATCCGAAATAATTATAAGCTGTTGAAGGCAGAGGATTTTTCGGGAATTTTGACAAAAGGCGGAACGATTCTGGGCAGTTCACGCCAGCCTTTTAAATTGATGGACCAGCCGACGGAGGACGGTATCAACAAAGTAAAAGCAATGAAAGATACCTATAAGAAATTAAAGCTGGACTGTCTGGTTGTGCTGGGTGGTAACGGTTCCCAAAAAACAGCCAATCTGCTCAGCGGGGAGGGGTTAAATGTAATCGGCCTGCCTAAGACGATTGACAATGACCTTTGGGGAACAGATATGACGTTTGGCTTCCAGTCTGCCGTGGATATTGCCACATCGGCAATTGACTGTATCCATACAACGGCAGCTTCCCATAACCGTGTGTTTATTGTGGAAATTATGGGACATAAGGTAGGGCATATCACGCTGCATGCCGGTATTGCAGGCGGTGCGGACGTTATTCTTCTGCCGGAGATACCGTATGACATTAAGAGCGTCTGCAAAGCGATTGAAAAGAGAAGTAAAGCAGGTAAGGGATTTTCCATTATTGCCGTGGCAGAGGGAGCTATTTCCAAGGAAGATGCGGCGCTTCCGAAGAAAAAGAGAAAAGAGAAAATTGCAAACCGCCCATATCCTTCGGTTGCCTATGAGATTGCAGACCAGATTAAAGATACTTGTGGCTGCGAGGTGAGGATTGCCGTTCCGGGGCATACACAGCGAGGTGGAAGCCCGGATGCGTTTGACCGTGTGCTTTCCTCCAGATTTGGTGCGTATGCGGCGCAGTTAATCAAAGATGAAAAGTACGGACGGTTAGTTGTGCTGAAGGATAACGACGTGACGGATATCGCGCTGTCCGAGTCGGCCGGCAAATTAAAGTATGTTTCACCGGAAGACAGTATTGTACAAAATGCGAGAATGTTGGGAATTTCCTTCGGAGATTGATAAAATTCAGGGAACAAATCTTTAAAGCAGGCATATGCTAATAATATGGAATGTGTAGGTAAGGAGATTTGTTTATGGATATGAGGGGAATACATTATGATTTGGACGCAATGTTTCCTAGTGAGCCGGACTTTTTGGAGGAAGAAGAGATTTGCCTTAAGGACTATGAATACTTAAAGCGTCTTTATCCAAGAGAAGTCCGTCTCATTACCTCTGTCTTAGAGGAGTATTTAGACCGCTTGGAGTATGAGGGCAGTCCGATGTATGCACAGTATCCAGATGAGGTGACCGTTTACCGGATTGCCGGGGAGATTTATAAACAGTTCAAATTTGATGGAAGCGATAAGGAGCTTGCAAAGATAAAAGAATTGATACAGGTAATGGTGTGTCAGGAAATGTATGTAAGAAGACGGCGGCATGATAAATTCTGTCGGAAGTTTGCGGCACTTTCCAACAGGGGAAGAGTTTGATGCGGGCAGAGGAAGCTGCTGCATGTTGAAAGGAACCGAGAAAGTAAGATGGACGGAAGAGTAATTTCAAGAATACTGGTATTGCTATGTATATTTATAGGAACCATATTTGTTGTAAATCGAGTTAACAATGCAGGGGTAGAGGAGGTTTCCATTGAGATGAAGCAGGCCACTCTGCCTATTGTATATGTGCGGTATAACGACCGGTTTGTGAATATGCTGCACGGGTATACCGGTAAGGTTGACACTACTTATTTCCGGGATACGATTACGCCTATGGATTATGGAAAGACCATTGAACTGTGGGTGGATCAGGAGAGCACGGATTATGAGGTTTATGAATATGAGCTACGGAGCCAGTATCAGGGTGACCTGATTGAAAACGGTGCGGTTACGGAAACCGCCCACGCAGAAGGATACGACAAAATCCAAATTACCTTTCGTACAGATTTGGAGGAGCTTCAGGAATATGTACTGGTGCTGAAGGTGATGGACGGTGAGGAGACGGCGGTCAGATATTATACCCGGGTAGTAGTGGAGAATGATTTTCATGCGGAAAGCCTGCTGAATTTTGTAGATAATTTCAGTGAGGCAATTTTTGACAAGGAAAAGGCGGAGGAGGTTATTACCAAGAGTATTGAGCCAAATGAAGACGGTAATAACGAGTATCTTTCCGAGATTAATATCCATTCCAGTTTTGAGACGATTACCTTTGCCGGAATGTCCCCTGTCCGTCTGACAAAGCCTGTCCCCAGCATTAAGGAGATTGACGACAGCTATGCGATTATTCAGCTGAAATATCTGATATCCGTTGAGGATAAAAAAGTGTTACAGAATCTCTATGTTACGGAGGATTATCGTGTCCGCTATGTAGATAAAGATAATGTTTATCTGTTAGACTATAACCGCACACAGGAGGCGATGTTTACGATTGATAACGTGGACACGACAGCGAACACGTTTAAAATCGGCGTCATTGATGAAGATAATTATAAATATACGACCAGTGATAATGAGCGGAAGGTAGCATTTACCCAGGCACGGCAGCTTTGGTATTATGACTATAACGGCGGAACGATTACGAATGTATATGGATTTTGTATGTCGGATAATTATACGGACAGCCGCGTGACAAACGATGAAAACAATATCAAAATTTTGCGCATGACGGATAAAGGAGATATCACTTTTGCTGTGTACGGTTACATGAACCGGGGTGACCACGAGGGCAAGGTTGGCATTTCCGTCTATCAGTTCACGGCAGAGAGGGATAAAATGCAGGAGGTTCTCTTTATTGAGAACAATAAGCCCTATAATATTTTGAAAGAAGATATGGAAACGCTTCTCTATCTGAATGAGGACGGAGAGTTTTACTACTTTGACAATGACTGTGTGGTAAAGGTAGACACACAGACCTTGCAGCCGGAGATATTTATTGAAGATGTGTTAAATGAACATTTGGCGGTATCGGAAGATAATCATTTAATTGGTTATCCCAACAGTATGCAGCCGGAAGAGACAGATTTGGTGACCGTACTGAATCTGGACACGAAAAAGAGTAAAGAGATTGCTGCAAATGCCGGTGAGCGGTTGGAGGCTATCGGATTTATGGACCAGGATTTAGTACTCGGCCGGGTGAGGGAAGTGGATATTGAAGTGGCTATGGATAGGACGGTTACCTGTCCCATTTCTACGATTGACATTATTGATGAGAATAACAGGGTAAAAAAGACATATGGTACTACGGGAGTATATGTTATCGACGCCACAGTCAGGGATAATGTGGTATATCTGAACCGCATGCGTAAAATCAACGGTGAATTTGAAGCGACCACGCAGGATTTCATTACCTACAAAGAGGAAGAGGTTACCGATAAGGTGACGACTGCGTATAAGTATTCGGACAAGGCCTATAACCAGCTTTATATGACCTTTCCCAGCTATATATTTGTGGCGGAGAAGCCAAAGCTGATGATAACCAGAGCTGCGGTCAACGAGGAGGATACTACGGTAAAGGTGACCTTTGAACATACAAATAAGAAATTCTATGCTTACGGTCAGGGAAAGTACATGACGGATTATCTGAGTTTAAATGCAGCTGTGCGGTCAGCGTATGAAAATGCCGGTGTGGTATTGGACGAGCACGGTGTTATTGTATGGCGTAAAATTGCAATTAAGGATTACCATACGGTTGCTGATAAAATAAAGATTTATACGGTGACGAATACGGCGGATACTTTGGCTGCCTGTATTTATATGATGGGAATTTACGAGGAAAAAAATCCGGAATATTCCGCTATGCAGGAGGATATCGCAAATGAGGAGATACTGATAGAAGATGTGATACTTCAATATACCGGCAGGCAGGGTACGGATATTACCGGCTGCGACTTTGAAAATGGGTTATATTATCTGTGTAAAGATGCACCGGTTATCACTCGTTTTGCAGACGGAACCTATGTACTGGTGACCAGTTATAACGGAGAGAGGGTTCGCTATATCAATCCTCTGGAAACTGTGGATATTGTTGAGCCAAGAGGAGAGTTTGAGGATAAAGTTATGGACAGTGGAAATGTATTTATCAGTTACGTGCGGTAAATGTATTTTCTGTATTGGCAATCTGCATATTTTGGCACAAAAAAAGGACAAAGATAATTTGCTATCTTCGTCCTTTGACTTTGTGTATCGATTACTCCTCTGAGATAGAGCCGGTCGGGCAGGTGCCAGCACAGGAACCGCATGAAATGCAGGCTGCTGCGTCAATTTCAAACTTGCCGTTTCCCTCGCTGATAGCGCCTACCGGGCAGGCACCGGAACAAGCTCCGCAAGATACACAGTTATCAGAAATAACGAATGCCATAATACATGTCCTCCTTTAATCTTTTTCAATATGCAATGGACACAAGGTGTCCCATAACCTATATTTTAAAACAAGTCTTCCTATATAGCAAGTATTTTTTCTAAAGCATTGGCAGCGGGAATGAATGTCAACCCTTATTTTGATCGTCCTGTCTGCGCCGCTTAACCGCTTTTAAAATCATTTCCTTTGCCCGGATTGCTTCTTCTTTCGGCAGGTCCTCCAGTCCCTTTAACGGATATTCAATACCAAGATTTTCATATTTTGTGACTCCCATACTGTGGTATGGAAGACAGTCTAACGCTTTTAGGTGCTTTAGTCCGCCAATAAAATATCCGAGCTGGTCAAGGTATTCATCAATCAGGGTAATCCCTTCTACAATGACGTGGCGAATCCAGATATCGATTCCCTGTTCATCGAGAAACTGAGCAAAATCCAATATATTATCATTTGGCTGCTGACAGAGCTTCTGGTGCTCCTGCGGGTCGATATGCTTGATATCCAACATAACCAAATCCGTGCATTTTGCAAGTCGTTCAAATTTGGCAAGCAGTGTCGGATTGTCCCTGTGGAAAATAACACCGGACGTGTCCAAACAGGTATGAATTCCTTTTGCCTTTGCCGCCTCAAACAATTCAGTCAGAAAATCAATCTGCATTAAGGGTTCTCCGCCGGTAGCAGTAATGCCGCCGCTTGTGTAGAAGGATTTAAGTGTATCGTATTGTGCGAGCAAATCGTCTACCGTGTGTTCCTCACCGCCCCGCGGGTCCCATGTGTCGGGATTGTGGCAGTACAGGCACCGCATCGGACAGCCTTTGAAGAAGATCACAAAACGCATTCCCGGTCCGTCTACCGTGCCGCATGTCTCTATGGAATGAATATGTCCAACCATAATAAACTCCTTTTACCAAATT
The DNA here is from genome assembly GCA_023666975.1 of Clostridium sp. The sequence goes on along the minus strand of JAMPAW010000003.1, from coordinate 50,920 downwards.
GTGTAAAAAGAGGCAAGAGTTACCTCTTGCCTCTTCTACTTACCTTTAAAAAGCTAATTACATAGCCTCATGGAATGTTCTTGAAATAACATCTGCCTGCTGCTCCGGAGTCAGTTTAATGAAGTTAACTGCATAACCGGAAACGCGGATGGTCAACTGAGGATAATTTTCAGGATGCTTCTGAGCGTCCAATAAAGTATCGCGATTCAGCACATTTACATTCAAATGATAGCCGCCTTTGTCGATATAACCATCTAACATATTTACTAAGTTGTCAACTTGTTGTGTACTTCCTGCCATTATAAAAAACCTCCTTATATTTCATTCAATATTGCGGAATTAGTCTTCCCGTAATTCTTCGTCCATACCTTCCATTAAAGTGGGAACGCTGCAAGCTAAATCCCCTTTGGCACAGTCGGTACAGCCCATTGTTACTTCCGATTTCTCACCGGCTTCGATATTCTCGTCTATGGATACGTTGACGTGTCCATGTCCGTTTCCTATCATGTTGTCAAGCATTGTGACAATGTCCTCTACTCGTTTGTCATCATTCATCATATAACCTCCAAGATTTCATTGTCCATATAGTTTATGGATAAAACTATTATTTGCTCAAATCGATATCAATATCCCCGGCAAATACCTGATCCTCTTTACCCAGAGCACCCGGAATGATGGTAAATGTGTTGGAAATACCATCTTGAGCATCCTTAAACGGAATCTTGGCAACAGAAGCCAAAGAAGCTACTGCACCGTGGGTATCTCTCTGGTGAAGTGGGTTAGCACCCGGAGCAAACGGAGCACCATGCTTTCTACCACAAGGTGTGTCACCAGTATTCTTACCGTAGGTTACGTTAGAAGTAATCGTAAGAATTGACTGTGTAGGAATACCGTTTCTGTATACATGATTCTTTCTAATCTTATCCATAAATGTTGTTACAATATAAGTTGCAATCTCATCTACGCGGTCGTCATTGTTACCGTATTTAGGGAAGTCTCCCTCTGTTTCATAGCTTACTACAATACCCTGCTCGTTGCGAATCGGTTTAACCTTAGCATACTTGATTGCTGATAAAGAGTCAGCAACAATGGATAATCCTGCTACACCGGTTGCAAAATATCTCTTGACATCTCTGTCATGTAAAGCCATCTGGATTCTCTCATAAGCATATTTGTCATGCATATAGTGAATGATATTCAGTGCACTTACATATACCTTGGCAAGCCAATCCATCATGTCATCGAATTTAGCCATTACATCATCATAGTCAAGAACATCGCCTTCAACCGGACGATACTTAGGACCTACCTGTACGCCTGTACACTCATCAACACCACCGTTGATAGCATAAAGCAGACATTTAGCAAGGTTAGCACGGGCTCCGAAGAACTGCATTTCCTTACCGATAACCATTGAAGATACACAGCAGGCAATACCGTAGTCATCACCGTGAAGTGGTCTCATCATGTCATCATTCTCATACTGGATAGAAGAAGACTTGATGGACATCTTAGCACAGAACTGTTTCCAGCCCATCGGCAGCTTTGTTGACCAGAGTACGGTTAAGTTAGGCTCCGGTGAAGTACCTAAGTTGTTCAGGGTATTCAAATAACGGAATGACATCTTGGAAACCAATGTACGTCCGTCAACGCCCATACCACCTAATGACTCTGTTACCCAAACCGGGTCACCGGCAAAAATCTGGTTGTATTCTGGTGTACGTGCAAATTTAACACATCTTAATTTCATAATAAAATGATCGATGAACTCCTGAATCTGCTCCTCTGTAAATGTACCGGCAGCTAAATCTCTCTCTGCGTATACATCAAGGAAGGTTGCTGTACGTCCAAGTGACATTGCAGCACCGTTCTGCTCTTTGACCGCTCCCAAATAGCCGAAGTAAGTCCACTGGATAGCTTCCTGTACATTCTTAGCAGGCTTAGAAATATCGCATCCATAAGCCTCAGCCATCTTGGTCAATTCCTTAAGGGCTTTAATCTGCTCGGAAATTTCTTCCTTACCGCGAATGACATCATCTGTGTAAACGGTACCGAAAGATTCCTTCTGTGCCAGCTTATCCTGAATAAGGAAATCTGTTCCGTACAGAGCAACTCTTCTGTAGTCACCGATGATACGTCCACGGCCGTATGCATCAGGAAGACCGGTTACAATATGATTCGTACGGCATTTTCTGATCTCTGCATCATATACATCAAATACACCCTCGTTGTGTGTTTTTCTGTGTTTAGAGAAGAAATCAACGATTTCATCATCTACTTTGTAGCCGTTGTCCTCACATGCCTTCATTGCCATACGAAGTCCGCCGTATACATTCATTCCTCTCTTGAAAGGCTTGTCTGTCTGGAAACCTACGATAGTCTCTTTGTCCTTGTCAAGATAACCTGCACCATGAGAAGTTAAAGTAGAAACAACTTTGGTATCCATATCCAGAACACCGCCTGCTTCTCTCTCCTTCTTTGTCAGATCCATAACCTGTGCCCATAAGTCTTTGGTGTTCTGAGTCGGTCCGCAAAGAAAAGCATCATCACCTTCATAAGGTGTATAGTTTCTTTGGATAAAATCACGCACGTCCACAAACTTCTCCCAGTTACCACCTGTGAAACCATTCCATTCTGATCTCATTAAAAAAATCCTCCTTTTAATAAAAATTTATGAAATTCACCTCATCATCGAGCTGTGAAATTCTCATAACTCTATTATAGATTTATATTGTATACACGTCAACGGAAAAATTCCTGATTTTTGTACTTTTTTCAGTACAAAAATCGAGCGGAAAAAAGACAAAAAATTTCAAAAAACATAAGAAAATCAAGATTTTGAACAAGGATAAAATTGTATACACAAGATGTTGAAATAATGGCAGACTGAGGGGAAGAATAGCAAAAAAAGGGGAAAAAGAATGTTTTCAATCCATAATCCTGCTTGACACTGGCGCAGTCTTTGAATATAATTGAAACTAGTTAAAAAAGAATGAGCGATGAAGAGAAGAGTAGATTTGGAAAGTCTTTGACAGAGAACCTGGGAAGCTGAGAACAGGGAAAGGCAGAACAGATTGAAGATGGTCTTGGAGCTTCTTATGTGAGGAATGCCATAGTTCACAGATTCTAAGCATGAGACGGATGCACCCGTTAACGTGTAGACTGGTAGTGGCCAGTCAGAGAGGTCAGCATAGCAATATGCAGATGAATTAAAGTGGTACCGTGAGAGATAAAGCTCGCCTTTAAAGTTGTATTAAAGGCGGGCTATTTTTTGCACAAGGTGAAGTAAACCTTGTCCGCTCACGGCAGCAGATCATTCTCTGGTACAGCGGACAGCTCATTTTCTGAAAGCTGTACAAAATCTTTCATTCGGATGATAAGGAGGAAATTATAATGGCAAAGAAACCGTATTACATTACTACTGCGATTGCCTATACATCAGGCAAACCGCATATTGGTAATACCTATGAAATCGTACTTGCAGACAGTATTGCGAGATACAAGAGGTTTGCAGGGTATGATGTCCGTTTTCAGACCGGAACAGATGAGCACGGACAAAAAATTGAGCTGAAGGCAGCGGAAGCGGGAATTACACCGAAAGAATTTGTCGACAAGACGGCGGGGGAGATTCAGCGTATCTGGGATTTGATGAATACCTCATACGACAAATTTATTCGCACAACCGATGAGAGCCACCAGCGGCAGGTTCAGAAAATTTTCAAGAAGCTATATGATAAGGGTGATATCTATAAAGGAAATTATGAGGGACTTTATTGTACGCCGTGTGAATCCTTTTTTACGGAGTCACAGCTGGTGGACGGCAAGTGTCCGGACTGCGGAAGAGAAGTGCAGCCAGCCAAGGAAGAGGCATACTTTTTTAAGATGAGCAAGTATCAGGGGAAGTTGATTGACTATATTAACACCCACCCGGATTTTATTCAGCCGGAATCCCGGAAAAACGAAATGATGAACAACTTTTTGCTTCCGGGCCTGCAGGATTTGTGTGTGTCCCGTACTTCTTTTAAATGGGGTATCCCTGTGGATTTTGATGAGAAACATGTTATCTACGTGTGGATAGATGCGCTGACCAACTATATTACCGGTTTAGGCTTCGATATAGACGGGGGAAGCGACCGGGCATATGAAAAATACTGGCCCTGTGATTTGCACTTAATTGGAAAAGATATTCTGCGTTTCCATACCATTTATTGGCCGATTATGCTGATGGCATTAGACCTTCCGCTGCCCAAGCAGGTATTTGGCCACCCATGGCTGCTGCAGAGTGATGGTAAGATGAGCAAGTCCAAAGGAAATGTTATCTATGCTGATGATTTGGTAGACATGTTTGGCGTAGATGCTGTCCGCTATTTTGTCCTTCATGAGATGCCTTTTGAAAATGATGGTGTTATTTCGTGGGAGCTGGTAGTGGAGCGTTTAAATTCCGACCTGGCAAATACGCTGGGTAATCTGGTAAATCGTACCGTGTCAATGTCAAATAAGTATTTTGAGGGTGAGGTCAACAATAAAAAGGCAGTCGAGGACGTGGATAAGGAGCTGATCGATTACGCTTTAGATACCAGAATCCGCGTTTCCGGTGCGATGGACAAATTGCGGGTGGCTGATGCGATTACCGAGATTTTTAATTTGTTTAAACGCTGCAATAAATACATTGACGAGACGATGCCGTGGGCATTGGCAAAGGAAGAGGATAAGCAGGACCGGCTTGCCACCGTGCTGTATAATCTGGTCGAGAGCATTGTCATCGGTGCAACCCTGTTAGAGCCGTATATGCCGGAAACGGCCGGGAAAATCCTCGCACAGTTAAATGCACCAAAGCGTAAGGTGAATGATTTGGTGAGATTTGGCGGCTATAAATCAGGGACAAAGGTGACGGATAAGCCGGAGATTTTGTTTGCAAGACTGGACTTGGAGGAAGTGATGGAAAAGGTTGCTCAGCTGGAGCAGGAACCAGAACCGGAGCCAGTAGATGATAATCCGGGAATCGATGTGGAGAAAAAACCGGAGATTACCATTGAAGATTTTGAAAAGCTTCAGTTCCAGGTGGGTCAGGTTATTGCCTGTGAGGAAGTGAAAAATTCCAAGAAGCTATTGTGCTCCAAGGTGAAAATCGGCAGCGAGGTAAGGCAGATTGTGTCAGGAATAAAGGCGCACTATTCACCAGAGGATATGGTGGGCAAGAAGGTTGTGGTTGTAACCAATCTCAAGCCGGCAACATTGGCAGGTGTTGAATCTCAGGGAATGATTCTCTGTGCGGAGGATGCGGACGGTAATCTTGCCCTTGTCACCACAGAGAAGGATATGCCGCACGGGGCGGAAATCTGTTAATACCGTTATAGGTAAATATACAAAATAAGCGGGGCATATCACAAGGATGATGAATCATCTAAGTGAATGCCCCGTAAATTAATCGATGAATAGATTATTCTGCCGTTTCTGAATCCTCAGCCGGTGCCTCAGGGTCATCTGAGGAATTTTCAACTGCGTTTTCTGAGGAACTCTCCTGTGTAGAAGGATTCTCACGAATATATAAAATTGCCCTGTCAATCTTCAGAAAATCCTCATCTGTAATATAGTAATAATCGTTCGATGGCTGAATGGGTACATTTAGCACGACCGGATCCATATATCCGGGATTATCGACGGTGCTTTTGAGGATTGCCATGATGCCCTCGGCAAATTCCGTTTCGTAATCCACTTCTGTGGTGTTATTAAAATCACCCTCGTCAACCTGTGAGTTGAAGTCCTGAATGTAGGAAACAACCTGATCATATGTGGTTTCCAGCGTATTCAGCGGGTAAATGGTTATCTCTAACGTGTAACTGTCGCTGTCTTTGTCGTGGAGGACATCAGTCACCTCGTACTTGGCATTGGAGAAAATGGACTGTGCCAAATAGTAGAACTCGGAAAGTATAGTGCCGTCGTCTACTTCTTTAATGCCATAATAATTCATCAGATTGTGGGCCTGATAGTCCATGTTGGCCACATATACCGCTTCGGCATCTTTTTGGGATACACCGGTAAGTGTCATATAGTCTTTGGACTGATTCTTATAATTGATATCTAACAGGCTGACAGCGTAGCGGGAATATACTTTTGCTTTACTGTCAAACAGGGAACAGCCGGTCATGGAAAAAGTTAAAATGAATACCATGAAAAGGACTGTGAGTTTTTTGGGAACCGATTTCATAAAAGTTGCCTCCTCATAAATTTTGCTGCTTATTAGGCATGTGCCTATATGATGCTTATTGAAATGATTATAACACAGATTAAAAAAAGTGTCTATCGGCAGTATTTTGATTATTCTTGTGTAAAAATAGTATAATTATGATATAATGAATTGCAAAAATTGCAACAGGACAGGAGGCAGATTATGGGTAAAAGCAATACAAATCAGAAAGGATATTATATTGTAGCGATATTGTTGTCGCTGTTATGGCTGGGTATTAATTATTATATCTATTATCCGGCATTAAATATACAGAGCACAGAATTTTGGAGCTGGCTGTTGTTTCACTCCGTGATTATCAGCGGTATTTTCATTTTATCCGGAATTGTAAGCAGAAGTAGAAAAGTGAGTCTGAAAAGCGGATTTCGGGAAAATTGGCACTATTTTGTACACGGCAAAGGACGCCTGCAGCTGGCCCTTTTGGTTTTTATTCCCGTGGGGTGTGTGCTGGTGTTGTTTATTGGTGGTTTATCGGGGTCGCCGATTTTTAATGCCAAACGGTATTCAAAGCTGCTGGCGGTAGAGCAGCGGGATTTTAAGGAGGATATTCCGGAGTCAGAGAATGTGGATAATATTGCATTGATGGATACGAACAGTGCCACCGTTTTTGGTAACCGCAAAATCGGCTCCCTTTCTGATGTGGTCAGCCAGTTTGAGGTGGAGGACAGTTACACACAGATTAATGTTGAGAACAGTCCGCTGAAGGTGGCAAATTTGCAATACGCCAGTTTTTTTAAATATTTGAGCAACCGCAAGAATGGCATACCCGGTTATATTACCGTTAATCCGGTAAACTCCAAATCCGAGTATGTGAAGCTTTCCAAGGGAATGAAATATGTGACGTCCGGGTATTTCCATGAAAATATCTACCGTCATGTACAGGTGCATAATCCGACAAAGATTATTGAGGGGTGTTACTTTGAAATTAATGACGAGGGAGAACCGTTTTATGTGTGTCCGGTGCTTCATGCGAGAGTTGGTCTTTTTGGCGGTATGGACGTGAAGGGAGCAGTGCTTTGCAGTCCCGTGACCGGTGACATGGAATATTATTCGGTGAAGGATATCCCGACGTGGGTTGACCGGGTGTATGACGGAGAACTGCTGGAGCAGAAGTTTAACTGGTACGGCCTGCTATCCGGAGGTTACTGGAATAGTGTAATCGGACAAAAGGGCTGTATTCAGACGACCGATGATTACGGATACAAAACCATTGAAGATGATGTCTGGGTTTACACGGGAGTGACCTCCGTGACGGGAGACGCATCGAACGTGGGATTTGTCATGATTAATCAGCGGACATCGGAGGCCAGATATTACAGCATTTCCGGCGCGGAGGAATACTCGGCAATGTCGTCTGCGCAGGGCGAGGTACAGGAGAAAAATTACAAGGCGTCCTTTCCGAGCCTGATTAATGTGGACGGAACGCCTACTTATATTATGGTGCTTACGGATAACGGCGGACTGGTAAAAATGTATGCTATGGTAAACGTGGAGCAGTACAATCTGGTGGTGACGGCGGAGACACAGGAGGAGGTATTTGCCAAATACCGCAGCCTGTTGGCGAAAGAAGGAAACCAGCAGACCGGTGATACAGAGGAGAATATGGAGGAGGGACTGGTAAAGAACACGCAATTTGTAGTGGAGAGTATGGAATATATTGCTATCGAGGGCGATACCTATGTATATATCAGAGATGATGACGGCAATGTGTATAAACAGAGATTTGCCGATAATGAAGAACTGATTAAGATTTCTGCCGGCGATTTGATTGCCGTTCAGTATCAGGAGCAGGATAACGGGATTCATAAAATGATTACGGCAACGCTGGAGAAGAAGGGCAGCGAAACCGGCAGGCGGGAAACAACTGCAACAGAGGAGAACAGGACAGAAGATATGGAGGAAAATGCTGATAACAGCAGAGTGCCTGATAATGAGGAGCAGACCAATACTTCGACAGAAGAGACGGCCACAGAGGAGAAAGAAGAGCAAGAGGGTGACAGCATATGAAAATATTTGAGACACATGCACATTATGACGACGAAGCATTTGCAGAGGACAGAGACATTTTATTAAATGAAATGCACAGTGCGGGGGTAGAGTATATTGTCAATATTGGCTGTTCGATGGAAAGCTCCCGATATATTGCAGAGCTGGTAAACCGCTATGACTTTTTATATGGAACGGCAGGTGTGCACCCCGATGACGTGGAGAAGCTCAGTGAGGTGAATATGGAGGAGCTGAAAGAGCTTTCCGGGCGGGATAAGATAGTTGCTATCGGAGAAATCGGTCTGGATTACCACTATGACGGCATTAATCGGGACTTACAGAAACACTGGTTTGCGAGGCAAATGGATGTAGCGAGGCAGCAGAAGCTGCCGATAGTCGTTCACAGCCGTGACGCAGCTAAGGATACACTGGATTTGATGCGGGAAGAGCATGCAGGGGACATAGGCGGTGTGATACATTGCTTTTCCTATGGTGTGGAAATGGCAAGAGAATATCTGAATATGGGTTTTTATATCGGAGTAGGCGGTGTTGTAACCTTTAAGAATGCCAAAAAATTAAAAGAAGTTGTTGAGTACACACCTCTTGACCGAATCCTGTTGGAGACGGATGCGCCGTATCTGGCACCGGTGCCTTACCGGGGCAAGAGAAATTGTTCACTGTATCTTCGCTATGTGGCGGAAGAGATTGCGGCACTTAAAGGGGCTGCCATAGAGGAGGTGTACGAGATTACTTTCCGTAATGCGGCGAAGATGTATAAAATGGACAACGGTGAACCGCATTATTATGCATTGGAACAGAATATTATCGATACGATCGAAGAGCAGCAATTGAAGCTGGGATATTTAAAGGAGACTGTAAGGCTCTACTATCCTTTATCTTCACTCAATCGTTTTCTGGACACGCATAACCGCGTAGAGTATATGAAGCCTTTGCTGCAAAAATTTTCAGAAGTTACAAGAAGCCGTCTTGGAGGAGTGACCGTTACCAATAGAGGAGAACGGTTTTGCATAGCAATACCACAGCAGGGAACGGAGTACATTCATAAGCATATGAAAACAGATGGATTTTTGGCCGATTTGATTGCGGCAGTGGCAAAAGAGGGAAGTACATTGGAAGATGTGCTTGCACCGTTTTACCGGTATTCGGACCAGGTCCATGTGGAAGAGATGAAAAACGGAGAATTTGATTATCTGGTATATTTTGAGGACGGAAAACCGGATAGCTATTATTATTGTATTACGGTAGAAGAAAAGCATGTTATTTATCACCGGTATACTAAGGCGGATTATGAGGAATTTGGGTTTTGAATGAAAGGATAAAGAATGGAAAAATTAAGTAATCCACAGGTGACGATAGAAACAATTAAGAGATATGATTTTGCTTTTCAGAAAAAGTTCGGACAGAATTTTTTGATTGATGAACATGTTCTCCATAAAATTATTGCGGCATCTGGTGTCACAAAGGAAGATGTCGTTTTGGAGATTGGTCCCGGTTTCGGAACAATGACACAATATCTGGCGGAGGCGGCAAGGGAAGTGATTGCCGTAGAGATTGATAAGGCGCTGATACCGATTTTGCAGGAGACCTTACAGGATTATGATAATATAACACTGATGAATGAGGATATATTAAAGGTAGATATCAGGGCATTGGCGGAGGCAAAAAATGCCGGCCGGCCAATTAAAGTGGTGGCGAATCTTCCGTATTATATTACAACGCCGATTATTATGGGATTGTTTGAGGGACATGTTCCGTTAGATAATATTACCGTTATGGTGCAAAAGGAAGTAGCCCTGCGCATGCAGGCAGGACCGGGTACAAAGGATTACGGGGCACTGTCTCTGGCCGTGCAGTTTTATGCCTGTCCCTATATCGTGGCAAATGTTCCGCCAAACTGTTTTATTCCCCGGCCGAGTGTAGGTTCAGCGGTTATCCGTCTCGCTAAATGGGATAACCCGCCGGTACAGGTTCGGGACGAGAAATTCATGTTTGCGCTGATTCGTGCCTCTTTTAACCAGCGAAGAAAAACCTTACAAAACAGTCTCGTAAATGGCGGTATCGGTGTGGAAAAGGAACAGGTGATATCGGCATTGGAACAACTGGAACTGCCGCTGACTGTCCGTGGGGAAGCGCTGACGTTGGAACAGTTTGCCAGACTGAGTGATTTGCTCGGCTGACGAAGAAGAAATTTCCGAAAAAGAGCATAAAACTCCTGACTTGTGCATACAATGTATTCAAAAAGGATTGGGAGTGGGACAAGTGCAAAGTTATAAGCGGAAAATTACATATTTTAATCAGTTTCACAACGGAAATGTAGGAGCAACGGCGGGATTTCTTAAGCTGGAAATCCGGGGAGATAAGGTTAAGATTATCATCAATATTCAGGAACCACCGGGTCTGCCATATTCGGGGGCATCGCTGTATTTTTATCACGAGGCGGGGGACCATTTAGCAGCGATAAAGGTGGACGAGATTGCCAGTGTCAACGGGATTCTGACTTATCAGACACGAAGGGACTGGCAGCAGCTTTATGATACGGGGCGGGATTTATATACCTTTGACGGCGTGGCGGTAGTATACAATGACGCTCATTATTATATTGGAGATTTTAAGGATAGAAACCGTAAGGATTATCAGCTGGTCTGTAAGGAGAGCCGCAAACCGTCTGTAGTGGAAGCTGCCGGTTTGTTTGAGAAAATGGGGAATACAGGGGTTCGCAGACGTTTTGCAATGGAAGCCGCACAGGACGGAGCAGTGGCACCTGTTCTTATCGGGGAAGGAACGGGGAAGACGGCTGTGCAAAGACAGATGGACGATAGTGCCGAAAAACAGGTGGAGCGGGAAACAGGGAACCGTGATTTAGAGGATGCGGGTCAGAAGGAAGCAGACGAGCGACCTGAAGAATTGGAGCGGAAAGAGGAGTATGGCTCTGTTGGCACAACGGTGACGGACAGTGAAAATGATAAGCCAGAAACGACAGAAAACCAAGCGGCAGATGATGTGTATTCCAAATGTGAGAATTGTCCGTATCAACAAAAGCATAAAGCACTCAAGGAGGAGCGGGACACGTTTGAAAAGATGCTGTCGGAATATCCAAAACTGCCAATCTACGGTGCTACAGAGCTTTTTCAATGTGTCCGTATCCAGCCGAGGGATATTGGCAAGCTCGATATGCGGAATTGGAAGCTGGGGGTAAACAGTTTTTTAACCCATGGATTTTACACTTATCAGTATCTGCTATTGGGAAAAATGCGGTTTGATGACGGATCGGAGCGACCGATTATTGGCGTACCGGGAGTATTTTCCAATCGGGAAAAGTACCTTGCCAATATGTTCGGTTTTGAACAGTTTATACCGGTTAAAAAGACCGGTGTAAAAACAGGAGAGTTTGGCTATTGGATTGTGGAGGTCAATCAGGAGTTATAATGGAGATAACAGACTGTAGCGGTAGTGGTCCTGATAGTGTCCGTCCACTTCAACGCTCTGATATTCGATTCCTTCAAACCGAAAATCCAAATGCTCCAACAATTTGATGGAGGCGGTGTTGTTTGGAGCAACCCGTGCTTCGATGCGGTGGATTTGATAGTTGGAAAAAATAATGGGAATTGCTGCCATACAGGCTTCCGTTGCATATCCGCGCTGCTGATGGGAGATATCTATTTTATAGCCAATCGAGGTTGAGGAAAATGGACCGTGTAATATTCTGGAGAAATTAACGGAGCCGATAACGGTATCCGGAGCTTCCAACAGATAAATGTAGTAGCGGAGGGATTTACCTTTAACGATTTCGGTATATTCATATTGCATTGCTGCCCGCTGATAGGAAACCGTATAGAAGTTTTCCGGACGTGTCGGTTCAAACGGGTCAAAGACAGACTGATTTTTTTGGTAGAAAGCCAGAACTTCTTCTGCTTTACTGGCATCTTCAACTTGTAACAATAGGTGGTCTGTGGTAAGCTGGAATGACATGGATTTAATCTCCTTGCAATATAAATAAGATAACCGTGTGTTGTTTAATCATACATCAACTTTGGGAGAAGTACAATGACAAAAGATGAGAAATATATGAAAGAGGCAATCAAACAGGCAAAAAAGGCAGCAGCTGTGGGAGATGTACCTATTGGCTGTGTAATTGTCTATCAGGATAAAATCATTGCCCGCAGTTATAATAAACGCAATGCGAAAAAAACTACGCTTGCCCATGCGGAGCTGCTGGCGATTGAAAAGGCCTCCAAAAAGCTGGGAGACTGGCGGTTGGAGGAGTGTACGATGTACATTACTCTGGAGCCATGTCAAATGTGTGCAGGCGCAATTGTGCAGGCGCGGATTCCGCGAGTAGTGGTGGGTGCAATGAATCGGAAAGCCGGCTGCGCAGGCTCGGTTTTAAATCTTTTTCAGATTCCGGCTTTTAATCATCAGGTTGAATTTGAAAAAGATGTGCTGGGTGAAGAGTGTTCGGCATTATTGTCCGAATTTTTTCGTGAGTTGCGGGAGAAAAAGAAGGAGTAGCGCAGCGAAAGTTGACAGAAAAGGCAAAATCCTGTATACTAATACGGCGTTAATTATACTCGCGAACGAAATTGATTGCCGGATTCAACATTTTGTTGCGGTATATGCAGTTAAACTAAGCATTTGCTTTCGGCAAATACTAAGGTTAACTAGTATAAGTTAGTTTATAATCTTTCCATGCAGCCGGGGTGGTAGCGGTACCCTGTACCTGCAATCCGCTATAGCGGGGGTGTTGGCCTGCCTCGGGTGTTGTTTTCAGTGCTGGCCATAGTAAGTGGCGTTGACGTATGGGTCTTGCGCAATGAAAACCTATGAACCGTGTCAGGTCGGGAACGAAGCAGCACTAAGTAGGAGCTTTCATGTGCCGCAAGGGTGCCTGGACTGAGTTAACTGCTATGGTAACGGCTGGGATTGGCTCACAAAGCAGGCCGCATGGATTTGTTAAAATCATAACAATGTATTTTGTATGATTTTTTTTGATTATTGGTGGAATATTTCCGAAAATAATGTTACAATATAGAATAATGCAATTAAATAGGTCAAATAGGGAAGAAATGGCATGAATTTTCTGTTTGACGGATATAAAATGAATGGGAGCGAGCAGCATGAATTATGCAGAGGTTATTGAATTTGTAAGACAGCAAATTTCAGATAACGGCAGACCGCCGAATTATCCTTTTCGCGACCGCTTTGAACATACGATGCGAGTATACCGTTGGGCAATTAAATTACAGGCAAAGGTCGGAGGTGACCTGGATATCATTGCTCTGGCAGCCTTACTGCATGATGTAGGCTGGCAGGAGGGCAGAGAGCATGGAGAAGTGGGGGCCGAGATTGCTGTGGAATATCTGGACAGTATTAATGTTGACCCAGACAAAATTGCAAGAATCGGTGAGATTATACGAATCCATGATGATAAGGACACAACCGAAGAGCTGTCGTTGGAATGTCAGGTGGTGATGGACGCAGATTTGCTGGACGAAGTGGGAACGGTCAGTATTTTATGGGATTCTATGGCGACTGCCTGTGAGGAAGGTGCAAGTTACAAAAAGGCCTATTACAGGATTAAGAATTATTATAAAGGGAATAGACCCAAGATAAAGAGATGTAAAACAGATGCGGCACGGCTGGAATACAGCAGGCGCATGAAGCTTTTAGAAGAATTTATTTTTCAACTAGAAAAGGAACTATTTTAATCTCATCATGTTGATGAGTGTAATTTAATTAAAATATTGCTATCAGGAGGAATGAAAAATGAAAGGGTTTTTAAAAGTAGTAATGTGGATTGTAATTTTGGGAGCAATTTTGTTTGGTGTTTACATGATTCTTCCGGAATATCCGCAAAATTTTGCAAAGTCAATAGTGCAGCCGATTATCGACAGTACGGCCAAGACCAAAATCGGACAGGTGAAAGCGCTGACAAATAAGGATTTGAATGGCGCGACGTATCAGACAATTCTGGAGGGTAAGACAAACTCCAAATGCTGGGTGTATGAAACTCGTGAGGAAGAACCGGGAATTGAATATGTGATTTTCTACGGAAAAGGAGTAACCATTAATTTAAAAGATTATGCAGATTATGATGGTAAATTGTCTACCAGTGCTTCTGTTAAAATAGAATTCAAAATTTCCGGCAACAATGTGGAGATATATCCATATGTGGATGGTGTGAAAATGAATATCCAAGACGGTGCACATGTAGAGCAGAATGACAAAATCAAACAGGACATTTTCCAGCAATTATATAGTGGTATGCAGATGGAAAAGCAGTAATCAAAGAAGGTGAGGAAACGAAAGTTTCCTCACCTTTTCTATGTCTTTTATTGAAGCGGTTTATTCCCTGTTCTTCAACACCTCTGCCGGTAGAATCTGATTGACACGGTGCATCAGAATCGAGTTAATGATAAAGTATAAAATCAAAATGGCGCCGAAAAGTCCTGCATACATCTGCCAGGAAAAGGTAAGATTGATTCCGCAGGCCACATTGGATACCAGATATGGATACATACTGTTCATGATCACCTTGGACAAAGGAATCCCAACCAGGGCACTGACTGCCACCACCAGCAGGTTGCCGTTTAAATACAGCTTTCGGACTTCGCCTTTTCGGTAACCAAACACCTTCATCAGCGAAATGGATATTGCGGAGCGGTCAATCATCACTTTCATCATCAAATACATGACAACCATGAAAATCAATGCAGATGCCGCCAGCATGGTGACAATCATCGGCATCATCTGACTTACAAAAACGGCTGCGCTTTTTTCAATTTCTTCCTTGGAGGTAGAGGCGAAAAGCCTGCCGCTGTCGATATCAAGCGCATGGTCGGCAAATACGATATTGTAATAATCTTCCTCTTCACCCATCAATTCCCGCATACTGTCGATATCCATAAAGGCAAAGAAGCTGGTCGAATACGGCACAACTGCCTCTATGGTAAAGGCATAATTGCGGTCGTTTTCTTCATCTTTCAGCACCAAATCATCTCCGATGTCCAAATGGTATTTCTGTGCCATCGCAGAAGATATCTGTACCTGGTTTTCCTCGCAGAATCGTCCGTCTGCGTTTTTATTTTCGATCGCAAAATACGGATTGTCTTTGTCGATCCCTAAGAGAGTCACATCCAGATTATATCCCAGCACCTCTTTTTTCAGGGTAACGCCATAGGCAGCCTCGCCGTCCTTTGGCACCTGCTTTTCCGGATATTTGTAAGTATACATATAAGCAAATTTTGTATCTGCGCGGTTGTCTACTTTGATATGGTTGCAGAGCACATAGCAGTTTAGTGAGAGCATGACAATCAACAGGGAAATGAACATGCCAAAAAATACGGTAATGGCTGTGCGCCTTTCCCGGAGTAACTGGCGGATCTGAAAGATATGCACAAAGCTGCCACGGCGGATACGGATATTCTGTGTTTTGCCAATTTTCTGCTCGTTGCGGATCAGTGACAGTGCCGGTCTTGCCAGTTTTTTGCGGATAACGAAAAAGTTGGTCAGTGCGGCCGCTACAGGAGGCATGACCATGCCATATACCAGCAGATATAATACATACCGGACTTCCAGGTCAGGCACGGAATAATAAGCATAGCAGTCTTTCATCTGCACTTTGACACCGATATTGCTGTAACCAAGCAGCGTTCCGACGATACCGGCAATCAGCGTAATCAGCACCGGCAAAGTCAGATAATGGCGTAAAAGTTCGTTCTTTTTTACACCCATGGCATACAGTGTTCCAATAATGCCCGATTCCCGTTCAATGCTATGCACGACGAAAACCGATATCACATAGGCAAATAAAATCAATATGATAACGCCTGCTGCCAGTCCACCTGCTTTATTGATAAACTGGTCATCGGCTGCCGCCCCGATTCTGATATTGTCATCAGCCGGAGTAAACTGTGTCAGCTTGGAAAGCTGTACATCAAAGTGATCATCTAAAAACTCCTTTGTCTCGTCAGAAAATTCGTCCAGACCGTCAGAAAGCTTTTCGGCACCGTCTGCTGCCCCGTCAAGATACGCACTAAAAATTCCGGCTGTTCCCGCTGATGGCATGGCGCTGGCTTCCTTCAACTCGTCCAAGCTGTCAGAAAGCTCTCCGGCTCCGTTTGTCAACTCGTCTAACGCTTTTTTGAAATCCTCCAGCTTGCCGCCGGTCCGCTCCCAGTATTCCTGAAAATAGCGGTCATCAATATCCCCGGCGTCTATCTTCAATTCCTGTAATTTCTTCTTAAATTCTTTCTGTGTCAATTTTCCGTTTAACCGGTAAGCATAAACATACTCCTCGGAGCGGGTACTGTTCTTTTCTCCGTTTAACCGGTTGTAATCTTCATCGGTTAAAAAGCCGGTACCAAAGAGTGCACTGTCCACCGCACTGTCCGATAAATTGCGGTAAGGGGCATCGTAATCTGGTGAAGAACCGATACCACATACAAAAAAGCGGTATCCGCCGACAACGATTTCATCGCCCGGCAAAATGCCATGCTCCTCACAATACCTTTTTTCCAGAAAGATTTCACCCTCCTTTTGCGGCAGCCGCCCCTGGTCAGCCTGCGGCAGGTCGATTTCCTCTCTTTTGGAAAACACACGCAGAATGGAATCGTCCGCAAGGCAGTAATCCAGATAAAAATGCGGTTCTAATGTAATGCCGTCCTCTTCTAAGCCGGAGCGTTCCCGTTCGGTCAACGGTACAAACAGGCCAAACTGCCCGTCTTCCAGCCGGTTTTCTTTGGCCGCATCTGCCGTGCCAAGCATAATGGTGTCTGCCGCACCTACAAGGCTGACAACCAAATACATTCCAAGGATAATCAAAAATCCCAACGCCAGATAGCGGAAAACATTTTCCCTCAAATCCCGGAGAATCCTTTTTTTCAGTATCTTCTGCATTATAAATCCTCCAATTCTGCCGCAGGCACCTTCGTCTCGTTCCGGTAATCCTGTTTAATCTGGCCGTCCTTTAAAATAATCACCTGGTCAACCATATTTTTAATTGAGTTATTATGGGTGACGATCAGCATCGTTGTGCCGTATCGGCGGTTTACTTCTTCCAGCAGAACCAAAATGTCTCTTGAGGTGCTCGAATCCAGCGCACCTGTCGGTTCATCGCAAAGCAGCAGCTTCGGGTTTTTGATCAGTGCCCTGGCAATCGCGCATCGCTGCTGCTGTCCGCCGGAAAGCTGTGACGGGAATTTGTGCTGGTGTTCTGCAAGCCCAAGCGTGTCAAGCAGTTCGTCCAAATCCAGCGGATTGTCGGTCAGATATTCACATACCTGGATATTTTCCCGAATCGTAAGATTTGGCACAAGATTATAGAACTGGAAAATAAATCCCAGATTTTCCCTGCGGTAGTCCGATAACTTGTCTTGTGTCAGTCCGGATATTTCCTTTCCGTCAACCTGTATGGAGCCGGAATCCATTAAATCCAGACCACCGATACAGTTGAGCAGAGTGGATTTTCCGGAACCGCTGGTGCCCTGAATGACACACATATTTCCCTGTTCAACGGAAACGGAAACCCCTTTCAATATCTGGGCAAAGCTGCCGCCTTCCCCGTAGCTCTTTTTCAAATTTTTCACTTCAAGATACATAATTACCTCCATTCGCCTTTCGTATATATGAATTTTTAAGTTTGCATAACGATGTTATGTTGTAGGGTTAATGTCAGGCTATACAGCAAAGACTTCGCCGCATAGCCGTTATTTTTTAAACATGCCATTCCAGCCGGATACCAGATAAACCACGATTTCTTCCATGTGCCTGACTGCCTTTTGCTCGTCCGGTTCATGCGTAAACAGATGTGTAAATGCATCCACCTGCATATGCGCCATCCAATGAATCATATAGTGGTCTGGCTTTGGAACCGCAAGTTTGGCGGCCATTTGCTCCGCCAGAACATCGTAGTGCTTTTCGCCCCAGTCGGCAAACTGGCTTACAATGTCCTCATAGATACTGCCCTGGCTTTTGGTCAGAAGTATCTGGAAGATATCATAGTGCTGGTACATCAAATGTACAATCTCATTCGCCGCTTTGATATCTTCCGAATCGTCCCCCAGCGGTATGGACTCGGCCTCCATATTCAGTTCTTCAGAAAGGTGCAACTGTATAATGGCAGCTAACTGCTTAAGCGGCCCTTCCACAAGGTTTTTGAGCAAATCCTCTTTGTCCTGAAAGAAAAAATACAGGGCACCTGTGGTCACTCCGGCATTTCTGCAAATGGTACGCAGGGAGGCTTTCATGTAACCTTTTTCCAGAAACTCCTGTTTCGCACTGTCAAGAAGCCGTTCTCTCGTTTCTTTATCCTTGTCCAACCATTCTGCCTCCTTCTGACATAACACTGTTATCTTGATTCCAGTGTACTTTATCTTTTGCTTCCTGTCAACTGTTTTTTATCACCCTTGCCACATTTATCAGGATAACGATAATAAAAACAACCAGATATACAATACCCATGACCGGATAGATATCCTGGATTCCGGCAAGATCCCCTTTCGCGGCTCTCACATTGATATCAAAAATGGAACCAATTGGCGGCATTGTACAGAACATAAAGCTGAGCACGGCACAGACCTCCGACTTTTTCGCATTTGCCAGAACGCCGAAAATGGCGGACACAACCGCTGCCGGCAAAAATATCAAATCAATAATTCCCATGTTCATTCCCCCTATCTGCTTTGCCCGATCCATTTGATTACTTCCTGCTCAGACTGCTCCAGCGCATCCAGGCAGGCATTGCGGTTCTCCAAAAACCTTCGGTAAAAAAGCCCAATCAGCGGAATCATTTTATACATCAGGGGATTTTGCTTACGTCCCGGCATAACGCCCAGCAAATGGCTTGCCTCTTCGTATATGACCGCCTTATGCTCCCTGTGGTAATGATTTTCACGCAGGGATTTTTCAAGATAATGTACGGAATACTCCGACGGCCACATTTCATCTCCTGTTCCTGCCAGAAGAAGAATCCGGGCATCTAACTGTTCAATATGGATATCGGCCTCCGCTTCTGCCGCCTTATCTGCATATGCCTCCCGGTAAGACCGCCACATTCCCGTAACGCTGTTCCCTGTGTGGCTACCACGATAATATTTCATCGCCTTGTACTTTGTAAAATCCGCTTTCACAAAAGGCAGTTCCCTTCCATGCCATGTCACAACGGAATGCCCGGTCATCTGCTTTTTGTCCGGCGTTCCCTCAAACGGTACATGAGACGGCGAAACCATGATTACATTTTCAATCCCGCCGATATACTTTGCAATGAGCGCGGCAAACAGGGAGCCCATGGATACGCCATAGGTACTAATGGATTGAATGCCTTTTTTCCCGGCAAGAAATTTAACCGCATTTTCAAACATATCAAGCGGTATCCTGTCGGGACCATCTGGCAGCCCCTCAGCTCCGAACAGCGATACGGACAGCCCGCAGATTCCATACTCCGCAAACCGCTCCGCTATCCGGATTCCGGGAAAGATGCTTTTTTCCCCGCCCATAATCACAATGACCGCTTTCTCTGCCTTGCCCTCCGGCTCCGCCATATGGCCCGTAAAACCATGCTCTTTGCTGTTAAAATTGGTATATCTCACATTTTCACCCGCCTTAGAAATTTCATAGTTACCGCTTAGAAAAGCGTACATACCCATGCCAGCAATAAAGATAAAAAAGGAAACAGTATGATCTTCGTAAGCTGCTCTTTGCGGTTAAATCCGAACTGGTGGTATCCTGCGCATCCCTCCGTCTCCGGATAATAATGCTGGAAAAAATGGGATTTGGTGAGCAGGAACCAGTCAAAGAAAATGATATCAAACGCTTTCAGCAGATACAGCATGATCAGGAATCTTGCCGCAAACTGCCAGAAACCGTAGCCGCTTTGAATGCCGTCCCACCCTGCATAAATAAATACGGACAGGAATGCAAGCACATCTATAATCAGAATGATCCATCCCAGCAGCCTTGCCCCCGGAAAGCGTTCCTCATGCTCTAAGACAGCCGCCTGTATATCCTTTGGCGCTGTTCCAAAAAGTTTTTTGGACTGTACCAGTGCAACCGCCGCCCATAACAAAATGAAAAACAGTGCCATGAGTACCAATGATAAAATAAAAGTGACCTTCATGCCTTTCATCCCTCCTATTGATTGATATCGAAATCCGAATCCGGCCGCCTGACAACGCAGTGCAGGCGCAGCCCTTTCCGGACCTCATACAGTTCCAGCTTCATTCCGCTGGTATTGCAAAGCTGCTGTATATCAGCCCTTGAGTAAAGGTGGACATCACCTTTTTGCATGAACCTGTTGGCAAACGGAATTTCGATATGGTTCATCAGCCACATCAGCAATTTGCTGTTTGAAGCCATATCCCGTAAAACCAGCCGCCCTCCCGGACGGAGAACTCGGTGCAGGCTCTTAAAAAACTGTTCGGGATTTGGATAATGATGAAAACTCATGGAGCAGGTAACCACATCAAAGCTGCTGTCCGCAAAAGGTAAGTTCTCACAGTCGCCAGCGACAAAATTTACGCCTTGGAGTTTCTTTTTCTTCGCCGTTTCGATCATCTTTTCCGATAAATCCAAACCGGTATAATTTTTATCGGGATAATCCCTCTTAAACAGATTCAGCATTGCTCCGGTACCGCAGCCTGCATCGAGCAAATCCGAAAACGGCTCCTTTCTCACCTCCGCCAATACGTCGGGGTAGTCCTTGCGGCACAAATTGTAGATACTGGGATCACTGTCATCAAATTTTGCCGCCGCCTGGTCAAATTCCTTCAGCGACAGCTTTTTGTATTCCTCACTTGTCATCATGAAAAACCTCCTTGTGAAATCATCTTTGGGCAGACATGCCCTGTCACCGGGCAGCTTTCATGCACCTCAACAGATTTATTTTTTCCCCGGCCACGGGATACACCGGTTCACCCGGCTTAAATATTCCTCATACTCCCTGCCGTAGAGAGCTTTAAGCCACCGCTCCTCCGTGCATTTCATCAGTACGGTCATAAAGAGCCAGTAGAAAAAGAACAGCGGCAGAAAAAACAGATTTCCTGCAATCAGTAATGCGCCCGTACAGAAAAACATGAAAGCCGAATAAATCGGATTCCTCACCAATGCATAAACGCCGGTGGTCGCCAGCCTGTTCTCCTCAATATAGCTGTCTATCCTTGACCGGAACATTGCCCCTGCCCACAGATAAACACCCAGCAAAATCAGCAAAATCCCTATGACAAACAACGGAATTTTCAGGAAAGCAACCACTCCTTTTGCAAATGCTGCATTTCTTCCCGCAACCACCGCAATGACAGTCATGGCAATAATTACAGCGACATAGACCGGCCCTACTCCCGTCATTGGGAGGTGCTTTTTATCTTCCATACATATCCTGCTCCTTCCTGTTACAAATTGATTTGTCTATATTGTACAACGGATGCCTTGAAAAACATAAGTTTCGCAATTATCCAGGCTAGCTGTTATATGCCATTGTGTACAGCGAAATTCCATGCCGCAGTTTTTTCTCCCCAGCCAGCTTCATACCGCAGCGGATATATTTCTGGACTTTGAGCGGCGTGTCCGTATCCAGCACGCAGGGGATATTTTTCTTCTCTGCCTCGGCAAAAGGCTGCTCTAAAACTTTATGCATGAATCCCTTTCCCTGAAATTCCCGCAGCACCACCACCATAGACACAGCGATATAATTCTTCTCTTTTTTGAACAGTTTCGCATACTGCTCGCCGCCGCTTTGCGCAACAGCAATGCTCGCCTTAAGCGGCAGTTCACATAGGAAACGCTTTACCATATGCAGGGCAGGCGCCGCCGCAAATTTTGTTTTTTTCTCCCAGTAAGCAAGATAGCCCTCGCCTGTTTTGGACGTGGCATACAATACCCCTTCCCTGTAAAAATAGTCCGTCATGATTTCAAATGCCTTTACCACCTGTTCTTCGGTGATGATGGTTGCAATGCCCGCTTTTTCAGCAGCAAACGCCTCCCCGATTTTCCTGCCAATCCCTGCAATTTCCTCTTGGGATTTATTTTCCACCTTTATCATCTGCCGGCTCCTTTCTGCCCCTTTCCCAGCATTACGAGCAGCCCGCCAAACATCCAGAGATTTCCAATGCTGATCCAGCCCGTGGCAATGGCATTTGTCAGAGGCAGATTGGGGATTTTAAACACTGCCGCCACAGGCAGCCCAACCAAGACGGAAAATATCCACGTCCATTTTGGGAGCGGTGTCAGCCCCTTTGCAAACGCTTTTATCTGCGTTACGGTCAGTATCAGAAAGAAAATCAGGAATATAACGGTTGCCGGCGCAAGAAAGTAAGCCAGAAATTTTACGGTCATTTCCATTGCGGTATCGGGATTATATTCATACATTCGTTTCAGGAAATAAACCACTGCACAGCATGGCACATGAACCCCGCAGCCCCCGAAAATCAGGCATCCGAAAATCCCCGAACGGTATGTATGCGCATATTTTTCACTTCCCGGGGCAATCAGCCGGTAAATCGAAAAATAACAGAGCGCCTCTAACGGGATTCCGATTAAGCCCAAAATGGCAGACCAGAATATCCGCTGATCTGCTACCGTCAGATACCTTGCAAATGTCACCGGAATGCCGGATACGGCGGTATCCGCTGTTCCATAGCCCAGCAGCATATCCCCGATTAAAACCATGACTGCTGCCACCAATCCGATTTTCATCAGATGCCGGATTCTCGGTATGTCCAGTTCGCTGCTGATACCGATTGGATTAAAATGATTCTTTGCGTTTTCCATGACTTATCCTCCCTGTGCTTGCATGTACGGACAAAACCCGTTCCTGCCTGTTCATAAAATAGAGGTTAGCATCAACTAACCACCCGTTTTAAAAAATGCGGCTACTCCGTGTTAGTAGCCGCTAACTTATTTATAATAATACGCTTTCCCTGTATTCTTGTCAAGAGGAACGTTGTTTATTTTTCCGTACAGTTCTCATTTTCACTAATTTTCTTTTCATTTTCCGGCTTATATATTATAATATAATTATACATCTCGAATTGCTATTTCATTTGAGAGAAATCGTAACCTGTAGGAAAACTGCTTATGAAAGGAGCTATAATGATTTCATTTCAAAAGTCAAAATGTCAAAATAAGGTATTGGTTATAGCAGGTATTGTGATTTTCATTATATTTATTTTAACCATTATTGTTGTCTTGATGAAAAATAATTCTAAGAGTACTAATGGGAGAATGGAAGAAAACACCGGTTATGAAAATGGCATCATTAGTCAGCCGCAAATCATGTATAATGGAGAAATATATTACTACTTTGCCACCGGTTTTGATGAGAAGCTTCCGGAGGAGGCGAAATATGTGGGTACTGTTTTACAAGTAGATAATACAAAAGAGCCAGAAAATGATTTTGAGGGTGTACAAGTGCAGGAGGGACAGAAAATTTATGTGCCTGCTGATGATAATAGCTGCCTATATGTAGAATATAATGAAGGAGAATGTGCAGTTTTCTCATTATCTGAAATGCAGTAATACTGATAAAATTAAAAAGATAGG
>JAMPAW010000003.1:4846-27035 GCA_023666975.1 Clostridium sp. | reverse complement strand
CAATGTAAACAAATCCTTAATTTTAAGGAAAAAAGACTTGACTATGTAGGGAGGTAGAAGCTGTCGTAGAGGCAGGACAGAGTAAAGAGATTATCATTAATCTGGAAAAAGGAGAAATGGTTACAGCAGAATTTGATACCAGAGAAATGACTTTAGAGGAGATGAAGGAGGCAGGTATTGATACGGAATCGAATAAGACAGTATTTGAGTATACTGTTAATTTGGACTTTGGCAAGGATGATATTCAAACACTTGTGTTTAACAGTACGAGCGACCATGTAGAGTATACATTGCCGGGTTACAGTGTCCCTGGAGAAAGTTCTGATAAAGATGAAGATAAGAATAAAAATAAGAAAGGTAAGATTACAGTAGATAATGTATCAGATGATCCCCAAAATCCTGTTCTTGTCATTACCAAAACAGTCGGTGTCGATATATCATGGATGAAAAATATCTATCAGGTAGATGTCACTATATGCAATGAGGCAGGAGAGTCCTTCCGGCTGGAAAATACAAAAGAAGTGCTTAATCTCCCCGACGGATTGGATTTGGCAAGTATGCAGGAGGGAGACAATCAGAAGGAGTGGAAGATTGGAACCTTACTGGGAGGGGAGAGCAGGACACATACGTGGTTTGTGGGAGGCAGTAAATCCGGAAGTTATCCGTTGCAGATAGATTTGGATGCGATAATACAGCCATTTAACAAAAAACTTTCCAAATCACTGGTTTCTGACCATGAGCTAAAAGTGGAGGTTGGTGAGGGCTTACATTTATATATTTATCCGGAAGCGGACGCTTATATCGGAGAGGATTACTATGTCCAGTTTCAACTGAGTAATATGTCGGACACGGATTATCATTATGTAACGACTAATTTTGGAAAGTATAGCACTACAAGCGCAAAGGCCACCGTGATTAGACTCTGGGATGAGGACAGTCAGCAAATGTCGGACCCGATTTCCATAGATACCGGAATTGATTACTATGTGCCGGATAAAATGAAGAACACGGCCAAAATCACTACATGCCCGGAGGATAAATACACGTTTGATACGCTGGAAGCAGGGGAGACAATTTGCGGAACTCTGAAATTTCAATTTGATGCGATGGGTGATGTCAGCACGGAATATTATCACCTTCTGAATAAATATGTGGAAGAACTGGATGTAAATAATACAGGCATAGCGGTTACTCTTCAGCCGATTACGTCTCATCTGACTAAGAAAGTTCTCAAGGTGACGCCGCCCAGAAAAGAGGAACCGGAAGACGATAAGAACTCTTCAGCAAGCACTACAGGCGGGACGACGAATAATAAACCAACACCAACGCCGGCAACACCGTCAACTCCGGGCAATACGCAGAACGTAAAAGACCCGGTTAATCTGATGACTGGTGCCTTTACCGTCGAGCATGTGGTGGCAGCGGTGTCTGGTGCATCTACGCTGTCTTTCGGATTGTCCTATAACTCTCTTTGCACAGAGACGGCAGGGGAAGCAGGCAGAGGGTGGTATCACAACTATGAAAAGCGTATAGAGCAGCAGGGATCTTTGATTATTCTTTATCAGAATCCGTATGAGGTTTTGTCCTTTGTGGAATCGGAGGAAACGGCAGATATCGTGTGTGGAACACTGGAAGGCAATACAATTACATTGGCAGACGATTCTTCTGTGGAGCGAATATATTATCAGACTGGTACCGACAGTCAGAAATACCGGATTACAAAAAATAGGGAAGGGTATATTTTATCATGCGGACAAGAGAAATATACGTTTGATCCCGATGGTATATTGACCGGTTATGTGGATGAAAACGGATATGCCGTCATTGTGACAAGGACAGAGGAGGCATTGACTGTTACCGATAAGGCAACAGGTAAATCCATTTCGGCTGCCTACGATAAAGAGGGCAGAATTGTCAGCATTACCGATGCTGCGGGCCAGAAGACAACATTGAGCTATGATGGAGACTGCATGACTGTCCTGACCAGCAAGAAAGGGAAAAAATTAGTCTATGAGTATGACGAACAGAGGCATATCCTGAAGGGAAAAGAGGGGGATAAAGTCATCTATGTAGAGAATACTTATGATGAGAAAGGCAGGGTGCTCTCCCAGATATCCAATGGGAAAAAGGAAGAAAGGACCACCTTCGCCTATTTGGAACAGGATGATGGAACCCTTTCTGTCACAATGACAAATCCGGACGGGACAGTAGAGAAAGCTGTGTCAGACGAATATGGGCAGGGTATTTTATATGAAAATACAATCGGCGGAGTAACGGACTATAGATACAATCGTTATCATGATATGACAGGTTACCGGAAACCCGACGGAACCGGTGCAGATTACAGCTATGACAGCAGCGGGAATATCACGAAAATCGTCGAGACTACCGGAAGAACAACGCAATATACTTATGATGACAATAACCGTGTTGTCCGTGTACAGTGTAATGACGGAACGGATATTGGTTATACCTATAATGCTGCGGGACAGGTGGAATCCGTTACCGGCGGCAATGGTCTGAGAGCGGATTATACCTATAATGAAAACGGACAGATATTGACGGAAACCTCCTCCGCTGGCACGGTTTCTTATACCTACAGGAACGGAATGCTGGACACACTGACTGACCGTAGTGGAAACACCCACTCATTTACCTATGATGCCAACGGAAATGTGGTACAGTACATTGACGGGGACGGGGTCGTGACCGATTATCAGGTAGATGTATCCGGCAGGGTGACAGAGGAAAGTGTTGTCATGGATAACGGGCAAAAGGCAACGGTAGCCTATACTTATGATGACTATGGCAAACGGTTGTCAAAAACGGACGCTGAGGGCAATACGACCCGCTATGTCTATGATGAAGAAGACCGGCTGATCGAGGAGAAGCGGCCGGATGGGAAATCCTTTACCTACAGTTATGATCACAATGGGAATGTGACAAAGATTGTCTGCCCGGACGGAAGCACCACAGCGGAGGCGGTCTATGATTCGGCTGGCAATGCACTGTCCCTGACCGATACGCTCAAAGGTATTCAAACTGCCAGTTACAGTGCGGGAAGCCAGCTTCTGTCCATGGTGCAGAGCAATGGCGGGGAAATAAAGTATGCTTATTACGGAAACGGCCTGTTAAAGAGCCAGACGGATGCCAAAGGGAATACGACTACGTTGGTTTATGATAAGGCGGGAAGAATCAGCCGGGTGACAGACGGTGCGGGTGCGGTAACCTCCTTTGGCTACGACAAGGACGGAAATCTGTCATTTATAGAAAATGCACTAGGCAATTCCACGAAAATGGAGTATAATGCCTATAGGAAAATCATTCGCCAGACAGATAATAACGGCAATGTGACGAAGTATGATTATGATAAGGCGATGAACTGTACCCGTGTAACCGATGCGGAGGGCGGCATAACCGAATTTGCCTATGATGCACGAGGGCAGATTGTTTCCATGACAAGGAAGGGGGATACGAAGCAGGAGGACGTTACCCTGTCTATCAGTTACGACAATCTCGGCAACGTGGTTTCCCTGACAGACGGGGAGGGAAATACAAGAAGGATGGAGTATGACCTTAACTCCAACCTGACCGCAGTTTATGACGCCAAGGGGGTGATGACGGAGAGCTATACCTACGACTGCATGGGAAATTGTACAGGAGTAACGGACGCTTTCGGGCATGTGACCAAGAACAGCTATGATGCCATGGGCAACCTGGTTAAGCAGATGAATGTGGCAGCCGGCAATGCAGCCACTTATTCCTATGTGGGCGGCAGGTATCTGGCATCCTCGACGGATGCCTTGGGGAATACGGCAAGCGCAGCCTATGACAGCATGGGAAACCTTGCAACGCTGACCAACCCGAACGGCGGGGTGACCAGTTACCGCTATGACCTCAATAATAACCTCACTGACGAAATCATTGGAGAGGATTACCATGTAAGATACACCTACAATGCACAGAATCTGGCCGCGTCAAAAACGAACAGCCGGAGCCAGAAGACAGCCTATGAATATGATGCACTGGGGAGAATCACCCGGCAGACGGATGAGGCAGGCGTGATTGAGTATACTTATGATGCCAATGATAACGTGCTGAAGGTGCAGGAAACAGTGGGGGACAAGACAAGCACAATCACCCGGACCTACGACGGATTAAACCGTGTGACATCCTATGAGGATGCCCGCGGCAATCAAATCGGCTACCGGTATGACAGAGCCGGTAACCTGGTTAAGCTGGTTTACCCGAATGGGGAGAAGGTTACCTATACCTATGACCGGAACGGCAACCCGAAAACCGTTACGGACTGGAACGGCAGGACGACGGCATACGCCTATGATGAAAATGCAAGGCTGGTGAAGACGGAACGGCCGGACGGAACCGTGGAGACCAGAAGCTATGACAGGGCAGGCCGCCTTACGCAGATTCTGGATAAGAGCGGGGAAACCATCGTCAACCGGCAGGAATACCGCTATGATGAAGCCGGCAACATTACTGAGGTAAAGCAGCTGTACAGTGGTGAACTGGACTTTACCGGGGTCGCCACTGCGGAAATGACTTATGACCGGAACAACCGCCTGCTCACCTATAACGGCGAGAAGGTGAAATATGATAAAGACGGCAACATGACCTACGGTCCGCTGCAGGGAGAGATGACCGAGTTTGTCTTTGACTGCCGCAACCGACTTGTGAAAGCAGGCGGTACCGCCTATGAATATGATGCCGAGAACAACCGGACAGCCGTAACGACCGGAACAAGGCGGACGGAGTATGTGATAAACAGCCAGCCGGAACTGAATCAGGTATTGCAGAGCATAACCACAGACCGCAGAGCGAAAGATTCCGGGCAGGAGATAACGTATTACTTCTATGGACAGGGACTTCTGGCACAGGAGAATAAGACTGACGGCTACCTGACCTATCACTTCAATAACGTGGGAAGCACGATGGCGGTAACCGATTCCGGGGGAAAGGTAATCGAAACCTATAATTACACACCTTATGGGGAACTGATTGACGGTGAGTATAATGAAGATATCCCGTTCCTGTATAACGGACAGTATGGCGTAGCCACAGACGCCAACGGACTCTATTACATGCGGGCACGTTACTATAATGTGGATATCAAGCGGTTTGTGAATCAGGATGTGCTGACCGGGACATTAGAGAGAGCAAGCAGCCTGAACCGGTATGCATATGTGGAAGGGAATCCGGTAAGCTTCCTAGACCCGTTTGGGTTGGCGAGGTATGATACCACAATAGTCCATAATGTTGCAACGGTTTTGAGTATAATTGGAACAGCTGTGTCTTTAGTGTTCCCTTTCTCTGGTGCAGGAAATGTGATATCTATAATGTCAAATTCTATTGACATAATGGCATATATATATGATTTTATTTATGATATTCAAGCGGGTGATATAGTAAAAGCTCAAAGTGATGTTTGCTATATTATTATTGATGTAATAGGTATACTGACAGCTGGCATGACAAATATGAGTAAAGCGGAGGCACAAGGTGCCGCAGCATATAAGGGAATAATGGATGGGTATGAGTGGCAATCAGGTATGTTGTATGATCAATATGATTTCTTTTCAAAGATTCAAGCGGTTGCTTCTTATATTGTGCAGGCAGTAGCAAAATGGCTTGATTTAATGTAAAGAGGAGACTATGGACAATAGAAGAAGATATGATATATTAAAATTATATGAGAAGGTTTTTATAGTAATTTTTCTGTTATTATTTTTGGGCAGGATTTATCTACAGGGAGGAATACAATTAGTAAGCTACGTTCAATATCAAATAAATAAAAGTCAATATAATATTGTAGAAGCTCAGATTATAGGCATAAGAGAATACCCGTTGTATCTAAGGCAATCTGTATTTGGAGAAGTTGTGCAAATGACAATTACATATGAAATGAATGAAGTAGATTTTGTAAACACTGTGTATTTTTATGATGATAAAGAGATTGGAACGAATATAGACATAGCAGTGGATAAAAACAATCCAAATCAAATAAGGTGTTGTATATTGGATAATGTCGTGTATGATAAAATTTTAAAAAATTTTATTAGTCTAACAATATTTTTTGTAGCAAATGAGAGTATATTTTTAATATTTAAATTGATTTTAAAAAAGATAATCCAAAAAAACGATAATGACTCAAAGAAGAGAATTGGCAAAGAAAAGGAAATAAGTATTCGTGTTGAAGATGAGGAAATAGAAAAAAGACAGAAAGTAATTTTAAATTCTTATAAAGATATACATGGATATAATTTGTCAGTAGATGATATAGCAGAAATAATAAAGAAATATGATATTAGTTTCAATAAAGATTATATTTGGTGTTTAGTTCATTTATCGCAAGAAGAAATATCTTATTATGATTTGCTTCCAATAACTGGGAATATGTCAGTTGTTAGTGAAACGGTGAGGCTTAGAGAATTAGGATTACCACTTAAATATTATGTTATTGCAAAAACAGGAAATAATTTTTTGTGTGGAACAGCAGAATCGTCAAGGGTGCTTAGTTTTTCAAGAGCCTTAGGGATTACAAATACCCAGTATGCAAGTATTTACGATTACATAATAGAAAAAACAGAAGAGCGGTATGTGGGTTGATAAGCGATTTGATTAACCTAGCGAAAGAAATGAGTGATAAATATATGATGGAGAATAGACATTAATGGAAATATGGGATATTAATTTTTGTGGATTATGTTTTGTGGCTACATTAGGTACTCTTATAACAACACCTTTTCGGTATAAACTATTGTGGAATAATAAAAAATTTAAAGGTTTTAGAATTGCTGCCAAGGTTATTTATTTTGATACAGTTCAACTTGATAAATGGACTTATGATATCACAGTATTAAATTACAAATTGAATGGAAAAAGTAAAGATACGTTATTGATTAAAAAAGGAAGAGATAAGATAGGGGATATTATAGAAATAATTAGTGATGGAGAAGTTAGTTATCGTGTGAAGCGTGATTGGGGAGATATACTTAATAAAAAGACATGTATAGCTATGGTTGTCTGTTGTTTATCGGGACTTGTGTTTTTTACAAATCTGGAAAATATAAATGTATATTTCTTGGTAGGGTGTGTTGTTTTTGAAATAATTACTACACTTCGGCTTCCTATATCCGAAAGAAATTTTTATCGGCTATTGAAAAAAGAAGCAGGCTGGCATGTAAACTGAGTATCCAACCGCTGGTTACAGTGCAGGTGCAGCAGCCTCCTTTGGCTGCGACAAAAACGGAAATTCGTTGATAATGCGGTTATAAAAACAGGGAACCCGTTTTGGCGGGTTCCTTGTTTTTATAAGGTTCAGTTGCTTTTACCATTGTCGGATATGATTTTTTGGATTTCCTCTACTGAATGCGAAAACTGTCTGGCGATGTCTTTTATGCTTACCCCTAGTTCAGCATAGGCAAGTATACGGCCTTTTTCCATGCCTTCCTCGCGGCCCTCTTCGCGGCCTTCTTCAAGTGCTTTCTCCCGTGCCAGACGTTCCCGCTCAGCTATCTCCGGTGCCATGATCTGTTCCAATGTCGCACACATTTCTGCTTCCTCCTTCCATTCCGCAATCCTGCTGTTATTCGCACTGGATACCACTTCCAGTACTGCTTCGCCATAGGTTTCCCGTTCCCTGCCTGCCAGCTGACCGATCGTCAGCAGTAGCTTCTCATACATTTCCTTGGAAATATCCCGCCGCAGTGATTTCAGCCAGATATGTTCCTCCTCCGGCAGTTCCTTTGATACGATAATCTGCGTGGCAAACATCGCCTTTCCTGCCACTTCATAGATGCCGGGTTCACGGCGGGTAATGGTATAGCCTTCTGCCCGCAAGTGCTTCATCAGTGTTCTTGGGTAATTGTGCCTTAACAGAGTAATCGTGATATCCCCCACTGGATACTGGTTTTCCTTGTCTGCGCTGTTCTTGTACAGGCAGGCATAAGCGTTCACCTTGTAAAATACGTCGATTCCCATGGTATCGTCCGGTGACTTGTATTCTACAATATTATATCGGTGGAACAGCTTGCCGATTCCATTGTGAATTACTGTATCCCCGTCCTTTTTGATAACCAGCAAGTCAATCTGCAATGGTTTTTTGCTTAAGTTATGTTCCTCTGTAAATTCCAAATCCTCCCTGTTTTCCCGCAGTTCCATTTGCAAGGCGGCGATAAAGCCGGGGTGCCATTGATTGTGCTTCTTCTCCAATAAATTCCTCCTATGTTGAACACTTTACTGTGGACATAGTGTTTCCTTACTATGTATTCTCTCGTCTGTCCATGTGGACGGGCAGCTTGCGTAATC
Source organism: Clostridium sp. (assembly GCA_023666975.1). The sequence continues at coordinate 18,710 of JAMPAW010000003.1, read as the reverse complement.
TGTATTGTTTTCGATTAAGGAAATTATAACAGAGAATGCGGTAAATAACAATAGTTTCCACCTTGCAGAAATTAAAAATCCCTACTTGACAATTTTTCGTTCCTACTTTATAGTAAATTTAATTTTGAAAAGGTTTTGAGAAAGAGGAGTAGAAGCAATCGTCTGCCAGAGAAGGTGATTCACAGGCTGAAAAGTCACTTCAGAAAAGATGCTTTGAAGGTAGCTTTTGAACTGCATGACTGAGAAAGTGTACTTTTGTGACGGATTGGAAGAGAAACTTATGGGGTACTCAGTGTAGGTCATGACGATTCGTCCCCGTTATCGGATAAGACAAGTGAGAAATTAAGGTGGTACCGCGAATGCTCGCCCTTTATCAATTTGGATAAAGGGCTTTTTATATTCCGGTTATGATATTGTCGGTATTGCACAACTGGGTTTTGGAAATCAGGAATTTCGCAAACGCCTAAATATATAGACAAAAAGAGAGGAGAACAAAGATGTCAAAGGAATTAGAAAAAACTTATAACCCGTCGGAAATTGAGGACAGAATTTACCAGAATTGGATGGACAAAAAGTATTTCCATGCGGAGGTTGACCGCAGTAAAAAACCGTTTACGATCGTAATGCCTCCGCCGAATATTACCGGTCAGCTGCATATGGGCCATGCATTGGATAATACCATGCAGGATATTTTAATCCGTTATAAGAGAATGCAGGGATATAACGCATTGTGGCAGCCGGGCACCGACCATGCAGCTATTGCGACCGAGGTTAAGATTATCGAATCGCTGAAGGAAAAAGGGATTGATAAAGACGAGCTTGGACGGGACGGCTTTTTGGAAAAAGCATGGGAGTGGAAAGATGAATATGGCGGACGGATTATCAATCAGTTGAAGAAGCTTGGTTCCTCTGCGGACTGGGAGCGGGAGCGGTTTACGATGGATGACGGTAATAATGAGGCGGTCAATGAAGTTTTCTGCAAGCTTTACGAAAAGGGCTGGATTTATAAGGGTTCCCGCATCGTGAACTGGTGTCCGGTGTGTCAGACGACGATTTCTGATGCCGAGGTGGAGCATGTGGACCAGGAAGGCCATTTCTGGCATATCAATTATCCGATTGCCGGGGAGGAAGGAAGATTTGTAGAGATAGCGACTACCCGTCCCGAAACCTTATTGGGCGATACTGCCGTGGCCGTGAACCCGGAGGACGAGAGATATCAGGATATTATCGGGAAGATGTTAAAGCTTCCCCTTACGGACAGGGAGATTCCCGTGATTGCGGACCCCTATGTTGACAAAGAATTCGGAACCGGCTGCGTAAAGATTACGCCGGCTCATGACCCGAATGACTTTGAGGTTGGTAAACGGCATAATTTAGAGGAAATCAATATCATGAATGACGATGCCACCATTAATTCGTTTGGCGGTAAATATGCGGGAATGGACCGCTATCAGGCGCGTAAGGCAATGGTTGCAGATTTGGAGGAGCTGGGATTGCTCGTTAAGGTTATTCCCCATAGCCATAATGTAGGTACGCATGACCGCTGTAAGACAACAGTGGAACCGCTGATTAAACCGCAGTGGTTTGTCAAGATGGAGGAGATGGCGAAACCTGCATTGGAGGCGGTAAAGAAGGGTGATTTGAAGCTGATTCCGGAGCGGATGAACAAAAATTATTACAACTGGTTGGAAAATATCCGTGACTGGTGTGTATCCCGTCAGCTCTGGTGGGGACATAGAATTCCTGCCTATTATTGTCAGGCTTGTAATGAGATTACCGTATCGAAGGAAGCGGTATGTACCTGTCCAAAGTGTGGTTCCGGCGAGATGAAGCAGGACCCGGACACATTGGACACATGGTTTTCTTCCGCATTATGGCCGTTTTCAACTTTGGGCTGGCCGCAAAAGACGGAGGAAATGGATTATTTCTTCCCTACAGATGTCTTGGTGACAGGGTATGATATTATTTTCTTCTGGGTAATCCGTATGGTCTTTTCCTCATTGGAGCAGACCGGGAAGCTTCCGTTCCATACCGTATTGTTCCATGGCCTTGTGAGAGATGATCAGGGAAGAAAGATGTCGAAGTCGTTAGGAAATGGAATTGACCCGTTAGAGGTTATTGAGAAATATGGCGCAGATGCGCTGCGGTTTACACTGATTACCGGAAATGCGCCGGGAAATGATATGCGTTTTTACTGGGAGCGGGTAGAGGCGAGCCGTAATTTTGCAAACAAAGTCTGGAATGCTTCCCGTTTCATCATGATGAATACAGAGAAGGCAGAGGTGACAGATGTTGAACCCGGCGAGCTGACTTTGGCGGACCGCTGGATTTTGTCGAAGGTGAATACACTTGCCAAGGACATGACAGAAAATCTCGACAAGTTTGAGCTTGGTATTGCGGCGTCTAAGGTATATGACTTCATCTGGGAGGAGTTCTGTGACTGGTATATCGAAATGGTAAAACCGCGGCTTTACCGTGATGATGATGAGACGAAGGGTGCTGCGCTGTGGACGCTGAAGACGGTTTTAGGCAATGCGTTAAAACTGCTCCACCCATATATGCCGTTTGTGACAGAGGAGATTTTTACCAACCTTCAGAATACAGAGGAATCCATTATGATTTCCAACTGGCCGGAATTTAAGCAGGAATGGAATTTTGCAGAAGATGAAAGGGCAGTGGATACCATTAAGGAGGCAGTTCGTGGAATCCGTAATCTCCGTGCGGAAATGAATGTGCCAAACAGCAAAAAGGCAACGGTTTATGTGGTTTCAGAAAAAGAAGAGGTGCGCAGTATTTTCGAGGACGCAAAAGTGTTCTTTGCAACGCTTGGTTTTGCATCGGAGGTAATCGTGCAGGCGGATAAGACGGGAATTGCAGAGGATGCAGTATCGGCAGTAATCCATGATGCGGTAGTCTATATGCCTTTTGCGGAGCTGGTGGATATCGACAAGGAAAAGGAGCGTCTTGCCAAAGAGAAAAAGCGTTTGGAAGGCGAGATTAAGCGCTGTAACGGAATGTTGAACAATCCGAATTTTGTCGGTAAGGCACCTGAGGCGAAGATTGCGGAAGAAAAGGAGAAGCTGGCAAAGTATACGGGCATGCTGGCAACCGTGGAAGAGCGGCTTTTGCAGCTTAATCAATAAAAATTAAAGGTGGGAAATGAGATAGGGTAAAGAGTAAATTGGTATTGAGGATTGGTATTTCACTTAAATTTCAAGCGGTAAGGATAAGATTGACAGCATAGAGGCACAATCAGAACAAAGAGATGTCCGTCAGATAATGAAAATGACAGAAAGTTTGAGTAGAAGTGAAAGGAGTATGCCAATGAATACGATTTATTTGCATATTGGAACACCGAAAACAGGAACGACAGCGATACAGAACTTTTGCAGTGAGAATCAGGAAGTATTGAACCGTCAGGGATATTATTATCCTGAATTTGTTTATCGCTATCCAAGTGCGAGTAGACTGAGAAACGGGCATTTTCTGTTTGGGTGCATACATCGTGAGGACGGTTTGCGGGATACGGCAAGAGAAGAGGAAATTTTCCACGAAGGATTTGCGGAGCTTGATAAAGCGTTTAAGACTTATCCGAATATTATTTTGTCGGACGAAGGGCTGTGGACCTGCGGCTTCCGTGACGGGAAAAATGTATGGCAGAAGATAAAAGAGGAGATTGGGCAAAAGCAGATTGCAGTTAAGGTAATCGTGTATCTCCGTATGCAGGATACTTTTCTCTATTCATGGTGGAGCCAGCGGGTGAAAGAGGGGCTGAAGGAGGAATCCCGGCTTACATGGGACAGAATGGCAAAAGAGCTTCCGAGGATTCGGCTGGATTATTATGATATGCTGGAAAAGATAGCGGATTATGTAGGCAGGGATAATATTATTGTAAGAAGATTTGAGGCAGAACGGTTTGTTGGAGGGACAATATATACGGATTTCTTAGATGCTTTGGGACTGAGTTATTCAGATGAATACCATGTCACAAGGGAAATGAGAAATCTCAGCCTTACCCGTAATAACACGGAGATTAAGCGGATTTTAAATAAGATTCCGGATTTGGATGCAGATGGAAATGTAATGTTTCGGCAGCTGCTTGAAGAACAGTCCGGATATCAGGGAGAAGAAGATAGATATAATATGTTTTCTGAGACAGAGAGAGCGGTGTTTCTGGCCCAATATCATGAGGGGAACGTCCGGATTGCCGAAGAATATTTAGGGGAGGAGGAATTGTTCTCCCCGCATGCCGCAAAAAAGAACAAGTGGAATCCATATGATGGATATATGCTGGAAGATGTGATACTGTTTTTTGGCAGTCTTGCTTTGCACATGAAAAAAGCACTAAAAGAACAGCAAAAGGAGCTGCAGGAGCAAAAGCGGCAGATGAACAGATTCCGGAATATCATCAAGCACCCGCTTGACATGATTGGCAAAAAAATATTTGGCAGATAATGAAAGCAGACATTTTCTCTATTTATGCTTGACAGACAGGGGCTTCTTATCTATAATTCACTTTACGACGTTAAAGTTTTAAAACATAAGCGCTTTAAAGCTGCAAACAACAGGATAAGATTAAAATGATACGGATATGTTGTGTTTTGCGTCAGAGAAAAGAATTAGAGGGAGAAAGAGAAAATGGCAATCAAAATTTTATTACTGGTAGTGTTTTTTGCTGTGATGATTGGTATTGGTATTTATTCCAGAAAACAGGCTACCAATGTCAATGACTTTGTATTAGGAGGAAGAACTGTCGGACCGTGGCTTACTGCGTTTGCGTTCGGTACATCTTATTTTTCTTCCGTAGTTTTTGTCGGATATGCAGGACAGTTTGGCTGGAAATATGGTCTTGCCTCTACGTGGATTGGACTTGGCAATGCGTTTATCGGCAGTTTGCTGGCGTGGCTGGTGTTGGGAAGAAGAACCCGTATTATGACACAGAAATTAGACGCCAAGACAATGCCGGAATTTTTCGGAAAACGATATGATTCAAAGGCACTGCGGATCGCAGGCTCCGCTATTGCGTTCATATTTCTTGTGCCGTACACTGCCTCAATTTATAACGGACTTTCCAGACTGTTCGGTATGGCATTTGATATTGACTATAAGGTCTGTATTATTGTCATGGCTTTACTGACCGGCGTTTATGTCATTGTCGGCGGTTACATGGCAACCGCATTGAATGATTTTATTCAGGGTATTATTATGCTGGTCGGTATCTGTGCGGTAATTGCAGCCGTGTTGAACGGGCAGGGTGGATTTCTAAATGCAATCAAGGAGCTCTCCGTTATTTCTGCGGACGATGTGGCTGTTCCGGCGCTGCAGGGCGGACAAGGTTTGCTGGCAAGCTTTTTCGGTCCGGACCCGCTTAACCTTCTCGGCGTTGTTGTGTTAACTTCACTCGGAACATGGGGGCTTCCTCAGATGGTGCATAAATTCTATGCGATTAAAGATGAGAAGGCAGTGAAGACCGGTACCGTGGTATCTACCTTTTTTGCCATTATCATTTCCGGTGGCTGTTATTTCTTAGGCGGATTTGGCCGTCTCTTTGATAGTCCTGCAATTTATAATGCTGACGGAAGCGTGGCGTATGATTCCATTGTTCCCCAGATGCTGTCAACGCTGCCGGACATACTGATCGGAATTGTGATTGTGTTGGTGTTGTCTGCGTCTATGTCGACGCTGTCCTCTCTGGTATTGACTTCCAGTTCTACGCTGACGCTTGATTTTTTGAAAGAGTCCGTGGCAAAGAACATGGACGATAAAACACAGTTAATCGTAATGCGAGCGTTAGTGGCTGTATTTATTATTGTATCTGTGGTGCTGGCGTTGAATCCGCCAACCTTTATTGCGCAGCTGATGGGTATTTCGTGGGGAGCTTTGGCCGGTGCATTTCTGGCTCCATTTATGTATGGCCTCTACTCCAGGAAGATTAGCAAGGCTGCCGTTTGGGCAAGCTATATTGTAGGTGTCGGTCTTACGGTTTCCAATATGTTTATCGGATTCATTAAATCTCCGATTAATGCGGGTGCTGCCGCCATGCTTGCAGGCATGGTTGTCGTTCCGCTTGTCAGTGCCGTCACTCCGAAGCTGGATAAGGAATTTACAGATGAGATTTTCACCTGTTATGATGAAACAGTTACCGTTCACAGGACGCATTCTCTGGAGGAATAAATGAAGAACCGGTGCGTGCAGCTATGATATCGGAATTGTGCAAGAGGCATTCACGGCAGTGGATGCCTTTTTGATAATCATGAATAAGAGATTGACATTTCTAATAAGATAGGGTTAAAATAAAAGTCGGTTTTTATGATTGACAAGGAGAAGCATATGCTGAAAAAGTATTTAATTGCATTTTTTATTTCCATGGTTCCACTCGTTGAATTGAGATTGGCTGTTCCCTATGCGATTGCCTTTGGCCTGCCGGTACTGCAGTCTTATATTGTCTGCATTGTGGGCAATATGCTGCCGGTTCCTTTTATTTTTCTCTTTGCAAGAAAGGTATTGGAATGGGGCAAGGACAAGAAATTTATCGGCAGATTTTTTTCCTTTTGCCTTGAAAAGGGGCATAAAGGCGGGGAGAAGTTGAAAGCAAAAGCGGGAAGAGGCCTGTTTTGGGCGTTGTTCCTGTTTGTGGGAATTCCCCTTCCGGGTACAGGTGCATGGACAGGGACGCTGGCGGCGAGTATTCTGGATATGGATTTTAAGTCTAGTGTGCTGGCAGTATTGCTGGGAGTTGTGCTGGCAGGGATTATCATGGGATTACTCAGCTCCGGGCTGTTTGCAGGTCTGGGATTTGTTGGCTGAGCAATTGAGGAGAAAAGCGTAGAGGAGGCATGAGCATGATAAAAATATATCGGACGGACGACAGCAAAATCAGGGAAGAGCATGCCTTTGAACCGGGTTCATGGATTCAGCTTACCGACCCCAGCTCTGGGGAATTGGAAATGATTTCTGAACGGTTTGAGATTGATATCGCCGATGTGCGGGCCGCTATGGATGCGGACGAGAGCTCCCGTGTGGAGCTGGAAGATGATTATACATTGATACTGGTAGACATTCCGGTAGTCGAGATTCGTAATGAGCAGAAGGCTTATACGGCAATTCCGTTGGGTATTCTTCTTCTGGAGGATTACCTGATTACTATCTGTGCAGAAGAGACGCCGGTATTGCAGTATTTTGTAAATTCTACTGTGCGGGAGTTCAGTACCAAGAAGCAGATGCGTTTTATTTATCAGATTTTGTACCGCACCTGTATGGTTTATCAATTGTATCTGCGCACCATTGACAATAAGAGGACGGAGATAGAAGAACGTGCACAGGAGGATATGAAAGAAGAGGATCTGGTAACTCTACACGAACTGGAATCCAATCTTGTATACTTTACGACTTCTCTTCGCGCGAACGGGGCTGTGATTGACCGTCTGGCCCGTTACAGCCGTGTGAGGCAGTTTCCGGAGGACAAGGATTTGCTGGACGATGTCAGGGTGGAGAATGGACAGGCTATCGAGATGACGATTATTTATCGCGACATTATCCATGGTACAAGGGAGCTCTTGTCGAATATCATTGATATTCGGTTGAACAGTGTGATGAAATACCTGGCGGCTATCACGATTGTCATGGCGATTCCGGATATTATTTCCGGTTTTTTCGGCATGAATGTGGACGAGAGATGGGTGCCGCTGCAAAGCACCCCTTACGGATTTGAGATTATCGGCATAACCACTTTTGTGATTTGTTTTATCGTGATGAAGGCATTGAAGAAAAAGCGGATGCTGTAAATGTGTTGTAAATGAATTTTACTGTGCTGCGAAAAAAACTTGACAGCGGGATATCTGTGTGATAGAGTAGGTAGCGATGAACTGCCGAAGACAGCAGGTACCGTTTGGTGTAAGCACAGCGCCTGCCGAGGAAGAATCGTATGGATAACGTTTCGCTCTATGTCTTTGGATGTAGGGCGTTTTTTATAGGACGGAGCAGATTCGATTATCGCGCAGTCATTAATATGATAAGGAGGCGCAGAAACGATGGCAAAGATTGAATTAAAGCAGCCAATCATCGACGAGATTAAAGCAAATCTTCAGGATGCACAATCAGTTGTAATAGTGGATTATCGTGGAATTACCGTAGAGCAGGATACCAGACTTCGTAAAGAGTTAAGAGAATCTGATATCATTTATAAGGTTTACAAGAACACTATGGTACGCTTTGCAATTGAAGGTACGGAGTTTGAATCTTTAAAAGATGATTTGGAAGGACCGACGGCAATCGCAATCTCTAAGACAGATGCCACTGCTCCAGCAAGAATCCTTGCTAAATATGCCAAGGAAGCAGAGGATTTGGAGATTAAAGCAGGCGTGGTTGAAGGTACTTATTATGACCAGGCGGGCATTAAGGCGATTTCAAGCATTCCGTCAAGAGAAGAACTGCTTTCCAAGTTGCTTGGCAGTATTCAGTCACCTGTTGCGAACTTTGCAAGAGTGCTTAAGCAGATTGCAGAGAAGCAGGAAGGTGCGGCATAAGAACAGAGAACACGACAATGAGCAAATATAATAATATGGAGGAATTAGAATAATGACTACTCAGGAATTTATTGAAGAGATTAAGAAGTTAAGTGTTTTAGAGTTAAATGATTTGGTTAAGGCTTGTGAAGAAGAATTTGGCGTATCTGCAGCAGCAGGTGTTGCAGTTGTAGCAGCAGGCGGCGCAGCAGGCGGCGAGGCAGCAGCAGAGAAGGACGAGTTTGATGTAGAGTTGACCGAAGTTGGTGATGCTAAGGTTAAGGTGATCAAGGTTGTTCGTGAAGTAACCGGTTTAGGTCTTAAGGAAGCTAAGGACGTTGTTGACGGTGCACCTAAGGTTGTTAAAGAGGGTGCTTCTAAGGCAGAGGCAGAAGAGATTAAGGCTAAGTTAGAGGCAGAGGGCGCTAAAGTAACCTTGAAGTAAGGTGCTTCCCAATCCACTATCCCATAGCCCCTGTCGGGTACAATGGGACAGCCTGAAGAACAGAATCAAGAGTGAAAAGCAGACCTTAGAACGGGTGATACTTATCCGTTCCGAGGTCTGTTCTGATTGGACGGGATTTTGGCTTAAAGGACGTGAAGTGAGAGAAGTGGTATGACAGCGATATGAAAGGAGTATATAAATGCCGGATTATATTACGACGTATGGGGGAACGCACTTTGTTCCCGTAAAACCGGAAACAGATAAAATTCATATTACAGACATAGCGCATGCGTTGTCGCTCATATGCAGGGGGAATGGACATGTTAAACATTTCTTTTCGGTAGGACAGCACTGCATTAACTGTGCTTTAGAGGCTGTGGCGAGAGGGTACAGCAGGAGAGTCTGCCTTGCCTGCCTGCTCCACGATGCAGGAGAGGCATATATGTCAGATGTCCCGCGGCCGTTTAAAAAATATATTCCTGAATATGAGCGCTATGAGGAGCGGATATTGGAAGTGATTTATACAAAATATCTGGGAAGCCCGCTGACAGAAGAGGAGGCAGTTCTGGTAAAAAGAGTTGACGATGATATGCTCTATTTTGATTTGCGGGAACTGTTAAATGAATGTGCGAATCCGGAGGAACCGGAGATGAAAAGTGTATTTTCGCAGGAAGAGGTCCCCTTTTCAGATGTAGAGAAGAGATATCTGGAGTTGTTTTCACAGATGACAATTGCTCTTTAGTCTGCATAGCACTGTTGACCGGCAGGGTGAAAATTTTTGTCGGAACTTGTGATTTGATTATTTAAACGAAGCGCAATATATGTTAAAATAAATGAGTTGAACAGAATTTTTGTAGATAAGGAGAGAGTGTATTATGAAAGCATACAAGGATTTGAGCCGTGATGAACTGTTAACGTTGAAAGAGGGATTAGAGGAAGAATTTAAAACAGCAGAAGCCAAAGGTCTTTCTTTGAATATGGCAAGAGGGAAGCCTGGTGATTCCCAACTGGCAATCTCTATGCCGATGCTGGATGTGATTAACAGTGCATCCGATATGCGGACGGAGCTGGGAAACGACACCAGAAATTACGGAGACTGGGATGGCATTGGGGAATGCAGACGGTTAATGGCCGATATGCTGGAAGTTAAGAAAGACAATGTCATCATATGCGGGAATTCCAGCCTGAATATTATGTATGATACGGTTTGCCGCTCCATGCTCATGGGCGTGAATGGTGCGACACCATGGTGTAAGCTGGATAAGGTTAAGTTTTTATGTCCGGTTCCAGGATATGACCGGCATTTCAAAATTACCGAATTATTTGGAATTGAGATGATTAATATTCCGCTCAATGAAGACGGGCCGGATATGGATATGGTGGAGCAGTATGTGAATCATGATGCTTCCGTAAAAGGAATCTGGTGTGTGCCCAAATACTCGAACCCGACCGGCATCTCCTATTCCGATGAAGTGGTGAAGCGGTTTGCAAGCTTAAAGCCTGCTGCGGAGGACTTCCGTATTTTCTGGGACAATGCATATTGCGTTCATCACATATATGAGGATATTCAAGATGAAATACTGAATATTTTAGAGGAGTGTGAAAAGGCTGGCAATCCGAATATGGTTTATATATTCGGTTCAACCTCAAAGGTAACATTTTCCGGTTCCGGTGTATCTGCCATTGCCACTTCTCTTGAGAATATTGAGTACCTTGAGAAATTTATGACAACACAGATCATTGGCCATGACAAAATTAACCAGTTACGCCATGCACGATTCTTTAAAAATATAGACGGTTTAAAAGCGCATATGAAGAAGCATGCAGAGCTTATCCGTCCTAAGTTTGAGGCTGTGCTTAACACTTTGGACGCTGAGCTTACCGGACTGGAAATCGGAAGCTGGATTAAACCAAGGGGCGGATATTTTATCTCGTTTAATGCCATGCCGGGATGCGCAAAGGCGATTGTTGCAAAGTGTAAGGCGTTGGGCGTGGTTCTTACCGGGGCAGGTGCGACTTATCCGTACGGTAATGATCCGGAGGATTCCAATATCCGTATTGCACCGACTTTCCCGACACCGGAAGAAATGGAAGAAGCGACAAAAGTCTTTGTCCTCTGCGTGAAGCTTGCTGCGGTAGAGAAGCTCTTGGGTGAGAAATGAAAGAATAATATCAAAATGGGGAGGGAAGAAAGATGCGATTAAAGGAAACGCCACCGGATAATTGGGATGATGGAAGAAATGATGACGGACCGGACAGAATGAGGATGGCGGAAGCCATCAATGCAGGAAAGCGTGCTGCGATATACCTGGAGAGCATAAAGGAAACGATTGGCCAGGCAGGTAAATTGGGAGCATTTGATATATTGGGTGGGGGATTTCTTACCTCCTATGCAAAACGCATTAAAATGCAGGATTTTAACAGGGAACTGGAAACGGCGCGGCAGGCTGTGCATGAATTTGAACAACAGTTGGACGGAGTGAAAGTGCCGGAAATAAAAAAAGTAAGTATGTCACGAAATCTTGTGCGTAGGGATCTCTCTGGCGATAGTATTCTGGGGGATTTGCTGGTTCAACATGGAATTGAAAAAACAAAGCAGCAGATTGATGAGGCCATTGAGGCAATTAACCAGATTGTTGAGATGATTGAAAAACGTTTAGGACAGTAGATGTTGTGGTAAATCTTTCCTAAAAATATGAAAATTTTGGTTGACACTTGAATCCTATGGTGATAAAATACTAAAATGTCGTTATTGTGGGTAGCTATCCTCAATAATGGATTTGCTTTGTGAAAAGCATTGAAAATACGTGATTGTTTAGCAGGGACGAATTGGAATTTGCTGAATGAGAGCGAATAATAAAGGTCAAGGAGTGAAAGCGTCAATGGAAAAGAGCAGAATTAGTCCTGTTGCAGCGGGAAGAGGAATCCGAATGAGTTATTCCAGACAGAAGGAAGTACTTGAGATGCCCAATCTAATCGAAGTACAAAAAGACTCATACAGATGGTTCCTAGAAGCAGGACTTAAAGAGGTGTTCGAAGACATTTCTCCAATCACTGATTACAGTGGTCAGTTAAGTCTGGAGTTTATTGATTTCCAGCTCAGTGAGGAGGATGTTAAGTATTCGATTGAGGAGTGTAAGGAAAGAGATGCAACCTATGCAGCTCCGTTGAAGGTCAATGTGCGTCTTCATAATAAGGAAACGGACGAGATTAACCAGCATGACATTTTTATGGGAGATTTGCCTCTGATGACAGAGACGGGGACCTTTGTCATTAACGGTGCAGAGCGTGTTATTGTCAGCCAGTTGGTTCGTTCACCCGGTATCTATTATGCAATCAGCCATGATAAACTTGGTAAAACCTTATATTCCTGTACTGTGATTCCTAACCGTGGCGCATGGTTAGAATATGAGACAGATTCCAATGATGTATTTTACGTTCGTGTAGATAGAACCCGCAAGGTGCCGATTACTGTTTTGATCCGTTCGCTGGGTATCGGAACCAATGAGGAGATTCGTGAGTTATTTGGTGATGAGCCAAAGATTATAGCAAGTTTGGAAAAGGACCCGTCTACAAATTATGAAGATGGTCTATTAGAGTTATACAAAAAAATCCGTCCGGGTGAGCCGTTGGCAGTAGAAAGTGCCGAGAACTTGATTAATGCTATGTTCTTTGATCCCAGACGCTATGACCTTGCCAAAGTTGGACGTTACAAATTTAACAAAAAACTTTCATTTCGCAACAGGCTTGCGGGCCATGTGCTGGCAGAGGATGTGGTAGACCCCTCAACAGGTGAGATTCTGGCAAAGGCAGGGGACAGGCTGACAAGGGACAGTGCTGCGGATTTACAGAATGCGGCAGTTCCTTACGTGATGATTCAGACGGAGAGCCGCAACATAAAGGTTCTTTCTAATATGATGGTGGATATCAGCCGGTATGTTGATTTTGATGCCAAAGAGCTGGGTGTGACAGAAGATGTGTTTTATCCGGTTTTGGCACAGCTGTTAGAGGAATATACAGATGAGGAAGAATTGAAGAAAGCAATCCGCCGTGATGTTCGTGACCTGATTCCAAAGCATATTACCAAAGAGGATATTCTGGCATCTATTAGTTATAATATGAATCTGGAGTATGGAGTTGGTAATGATGATGATATTGACCATTTGGGTAACCGTCGTATCAGGGCAGTGGGTGAACTGTTGCAAAACCAGTATCGAATCGGTCTTTCCCGATTGGAGAGAGTAGTTCGTGAGAGAATGTCAACACAGGATATTGAGACGATTTCTCCACAATCCCTGATTAATATCAAGCCGGTTACCGCAGCGGTTAAGGAGTTCTTTGGAAGCTCCCAGTTATCCCAGTTTATGGATCAGAATAATCCGCTTTCCGAGTTGACACATAAAAGACGTTTATCTGCACTTGGTCCCGGTGGTTTGTCCCGTGACAGAGCCGGTTTTGAGGTGCGTGATGTTCACTATACCCATTACGGAAGAATGTGTCCTATTGAGACACCCGAAGGTCCGAATATCGGTTTGATTAACTCCCTTGCCTGCTATGCAAGAATCAACCAGTATGGTTTTGTTGAAGCACCATATAGAAAATTGGATAAAACAGACCCGAATAATCCTGTAGTCACGGATGATGTTATCTATTTGACCGCAGATGAAGAGGATAATTACGTAGTTGCGCAGGCAAATGAGGCAATTAATGCAGATGGGACTTTTGCCAGAAACCGTGTTGCCGGACGTTTTCGGGAAGAGACGGCAGAGTTTGACAAAAATAGAGTCGATTTGATGGATGTATCTCCTAAGATGGTATTTTCCGTGGCAACTTCCATGATTCCGTTTTTGCAGAATGACGATGCAAACCGAGCACTGATGGGTTCAAACATGCAGCGACAGGCTGTACCGTTGCT